>NZ_JBHYIO010000007.1:274490-356181 GCF_042740095.1 Nonomuraea sp. NPDC059023
GTCGTCGTGGACTACTCGGCCGAGGACTGGCGGCAGCGCGTACGCGCTGCCACCGGCGGCGTCGACCTCGTCTTCGACGGCGTGGGCGGGGCGCTCGGGCTCGCGGCGTTCGAGACGGCGGCCGAGGGCGGGCGCTTCATCACGTACGGCACCTCCGGCGGGGAGTTCACCACCATCGACCCGGACCTCGCCGAACGGCGCCGGGTACGCGTCCACAACGCGCTGGAGGCGGGCCCGCCCGAGCAGGACGAGGTCCGCGACGTGCTGGCCCAGGCGCTCGACCTCGCCGCGAAGGGCGTCATCACGCCACGCATCGGCGCCACCTTCCCGCTGGAGCGCGCCGCCGACGCCCACGCCTCCCTCGCCGAACGCGCCACGGTCGGCAAGTCGCTGCTGCTCGTCACCTGACGTCCGGCCTGTGCCATGCGCCGTTCCACCCCCATGGAACGGCGATGTCACGCCCCACGGGATGAGCGCGCCGCCAACGGAGTGCGGCGCACCACCCCGAGGAGAACCCTTGGTCACCACCATGAGCCGCCGGTTCGTCGCCGCGATCAGCGTCCTGACGGCCACGATCGCCACGCTGATGTTGTTCGTCGCGCCCCCGGCCAACGCCCAGTCCTGCAGGACCGACAAGAACGCCGTCATCTGCCTGGGCATCACCAAGGCCGGACCCGGCATCTACGACGTGCACATCGGCATCGACGTCACCATGAGCCAGAGCGACGCCCAGGCCATCATCGACGCGCCGGGCGAGCCGTTCTCGGCCAAGACGTTCGGCGAGGACCCCGCCTTCGACAACGCCCTCTTCGCCGTCCCCGTCAGCTGGGTCTCCGCCTGGTCCGGCGGCCTCAGCGCCGAGTTCGACATCCGCGTCGGCGGCAGCCGCCTCGACGAGGACAATTCGTGGACCGACAACAAGGACGACGTGTACGCGAAGGTCTGGCTGGTCGACGCCAGGATCAACAGGACCCACGAGTACCGCTCGGTCACCCTGCACGAGCACTACGAGCGATAACAGCCCCACCCGGTGAGCCCCGAGGCACCCGCCCCGTGGCTCACCGCCGCTCCGGGAACACGATCACCAGCAGATGCCCCACCCCGTCGTCGTGCGCGATCCGGTAGTGCGTCCGCACCCGGTAGCGTCCGGGCCCGGCGATCGCCAGGTTCGGCAGCCCCGACGGCCCCGCCAAGGGATCGTGCACCACGATCGCGCCGTCCGGGCTCACGTACGCCACCTCCTTGACCCGCTCCCACCCACGCGACTCCCGCGGGGGAGCCTGGCGATACGCCTCGGTGGTGACGCAGACCGGATAGTCCGCGGCCACCTCGAACGCCAGGCCCTCATCCGCGGATTCCTCGAACACCGCGAGCCCGGCTTCCGACAGGATCCACTGCCGGCCCGCGACCACCGGCTTGACCTTCGGCCGGTGCCTGCCCCGGTCGCAGGCCCGCCGGCTGTCGGCCTCCCACCGATCGAAGTCCTGCTCTTCCGCAGCCGCCCTCGGGCGCACCGGCGTCCGCTCACCGGTGTGCCCGGGCCCCTGGTCGGCCGTGGGGAGCAGGGTCAGCAGCGCCACCACGACCAGGACCGTCACCCGCCGGACGTTCAGGAGCCTCCGACCGGGAGCGCGCACCGCCGCGATCATGCACAACGCCGCCAGCGGCGGAAGCAGGTCGAGGCGAGTGAACGCCGACCAGCCCCACGTGTCCAGACATCCTGGGCTCAAGAACAGATCCACGAGGAAGCCGAACTGCTCAAGGCCGAAGAAGAGCAGCAGCAACGCCGCCAGCCACCGCACGATCTGCCGGGCGATCCACGGTTCCCACAGCCAGCACGTCACCACGACCAGGCCGACCGCCGGTATCCCCGAGTACCAGACCAGCGGAACCCAGTCCGCGATCGACCACAGCTCGGCGGCGACCACCTGATACAGGCCGATTCCGGCACACCCAATGCCGTCGGAAGGGCGGGCGAAGACCAGGTGCGCGTGCGTGAGCACCACGGCGACGCCCCACCATAACCACGATCTTGGCGACATGGCCCGACAAGATATCCCTATCCTGGAACGGTGTGGTGGGCAGGCTCGTTCGCGGCCGTCGCGGTGGTGGCGGGACTGTCCTTTTCCTGTACGGCCCGCGTCGTCCTCTGGTTCGTAGCCCTGGCCGGAGCGAGCGCGACAACCGTGACCCTGGCCGCCGGCGGCACCCCCGGCCAGGTCGCCGGAGTGGCCTTCCTGGCCGCCGGCCTCAGCGCCGCCGGCTGGGCACTCGGCAGGTCGGCACGGGTACGCGGAGCCAGGAGGCGCGCGTTCGCCGCGTACGCCTCGGGTGCGGCGGCGGTGCCCGGTCTGGCGGCCGAGGCCGAGCGGCACCGGCTGGCCGCCGACCTGCACGACACCGCCGCCCACCGGCTGACCGGCATCATGATCGGCGCCTCGTCCGCCCTGCATGTCCGGGATGGCCGGCTGACGGCTGAGGCGGGGGCGCATGCCGTACGGGAGGGGCGGCTGGTCGTCGCGGAACTGACCAGGCTGACCGAGCTCGACGCTCGCGCGGACCACGCGCGTCTGGCCGACCTGGACGCTCTCGTCGCCGGCTGGCCGGGGCGCGGGGTCGCCTACCGCAGGGACGCCGGGGACGTGCCGCCGCCGATCGCGGCGCTGGCGGTGCGGATCGTACGCGAGGCGCTGACCAACAGCCGGCGGCACGCCCCAGGCGTCCCGGTCGACGTGCTGGTCAGAGAGCATGGCGGGAGGCTGGTCGTCACCGTCACCGACCAGGGACGAGGCGGCGCGGCCTTCGACGCGGGCAGCGGCTGCGGACTGGCGGTTCTGCAGTCGGAGGCCGCGGCCGCGGGCGGCTCCCTGGAGGCGGGCCCCACGGCGGTCCCTGCGGGGTGCGGCTGGCGGGTGCGTGCCGTGTTGCCGCTCGGTGACGGCGGGTCGCGGCGGGGGCGGTGGTGGAGCGAGCATGTCCGGAACTGGGCGCCGGTGGTCCTGGGCGTCGGGATTCCGGTGGGCGGGCTGCTGGTGCCCGATCCGGGCGACGTTCCGCTGCCGGGCAAGGAGCTGGCGCTGCTCGTACCCCTGCTGATCCTGCACGCGCTCCCGCTGCGCTGGCACCTCGCGCGCCCGGTCCCCGCGCTCGCCGCGACCCTGTCCCTCTACCCGCTGATCGAGCTGGCGCGGGTCTCCGGCTGGCCGATCACCCCGGGCGGGGACCTCGTGCTGTGGTGCGGCTGGATCGAGTTGATCATGGTCTATGGCATCGGCGTCGCCCGCGGCCCGCGCGGCGTGCTCGCGCCGCTGGCCGTGGGCTCCACGGTGGGCGCCGCGCTGGCCTGGGGGCCGGGGATCGTCGGGAACCGGTTCGCCGCGTGGGCGGTGCTGAGCGCGTTCGTGCTGGTCCCGGTGGTGATCGCCTGGGCGGCCGGTGTGCTGCTCGCCGCCGGGAGGGCGCGGCGCCGCGACGGGGCCGCCGCCCGCCACGGCCGGCTGCGCGAGCGGGCGGCGCTGGCCGAGCGTGCCCGCCTCGCCGCCCGGCTGCGCGCGACCGCGCTGCGGCACGCCGAAGCGCTCGTGGCCGCGGGTGACGACCTGCCCGTCGTGGCCGCGCGGTCGCGGGCCGCGCTCGACGCGCTTCGGGACCTGCTCGGCGAACTCCGCCGTCCCGCCGCCGACGATCCGCCGCCGTGCCTGGCCGGCATCGACGCCCTCGCCGTACGGCATGGCGTGCTCGTCACCAGCGTCGGCGAACGGCGTCAGATGCACGGCGCGGTCGAGGCGACGGCGTTCTGGGCCGCCCGCGAACTCCTCGGCCACGACGCCCCGCTCACCGTCACCTACCTGCCGGAAGGCGTGGAACTGTCCGCCCCGGCCGGCCGCGCCACCCGCCGCCTGCGCGCGGTCGCGGAAGCGGCCGGCGGCGCCGTGTCCGCCAGGGGCGCCCGGGTCCGCGTCTGGCTGCCGGCATGATCAGCGTCCTGCTCGCCGACGACCACGCGATGGTACGCGCCGGCATCGCGGCCGTCCTGTCCGCCGAATCCGACATCACCGTCGTGGCCCAGGCCGCCGACGGCGCCGCCGCGATCGCCCTGGCCGAAGACCTGCGTCCCGACGTCATCCTGATGGACATCAAGATGCCCGGCACCGACGGCCTGGCCGCCACCCGGACGATCACCACCGCGCTGCCCGGCTCCCGCGTCGTCGTCCTGACCACGTTCGGCCTCGACGAATACGTCTACTCCGCCCTGCGCGCCGGCGCCTGCGGGTTCCTGCTGAAGGACGCCGAGCCCGGCCGGGTCATCGAGGTCGTCAGGCTGACCGCCACCGGCCAGTCGTTCCTCGACCCCGCCGTCACGGGCCGCCTGATCCAGCAGTTCGCCCGCCACCGCCCGCCCAGCCGTTCCGAGGCGCTCGCCGCACTGACCCCCCGGGAGAACGACGTCCTCGCAGAGGTGGCCAGAGGCCACAGCAACGCCGAGATCGGCGCGAAGCTCGGCATCAGCGCCGCCACCGTCAAGGACCACGTCGCCGCCATCCTGGCCAAGCTCGGCGTCCGCGACCGCCTGCACGCCACGATCTTCGCCTACGACAACGGCCTCGTCCTGCCGGGCGGCGACTAGTACGCTGAGGTGATCGCGCGGTCGCGAGGGAGGACCCCATGGTCTTACGGATCACCGTCACCCTGCTCACTGCACTGGCGCTCCCCGCTCAGCCGGGCGCCCCTGGGCTGACCATCAAGGAGAACGCCCACCAGGTGAAGGCCGTGGGCCCCGGCTTCGTCCTGAAACTCACCCCCCACAGACTGTCGGTACGCGTGGACGAGGACCGGTTCGGCGACCCCGGCACCGGCAACCCGATCGTCCGCGAGACCATCGACCTGACCGGCCGCACGCTGCGCCCGTTCGTGTGCGACCACGGCACGTACACCATCCGGACCGGCACCTTCAAACGCATGTGGCGGATCTCGCAGCTCGCCAAGCGGCCCCAGCCGTACCCGGACGGCTTCGCCACGGCCGCCCCCGGCCTCTTCACCCCGTTCCTGGGCGAACTGGAGGGCACGGTCACCGACGCGGAAGGCCGCACGCTGCGCTTCCTGATCTCCGACCTCGTCCAGGAGGTCCAGGGCCGGCGTGGCTTCTCCGCGACCGCGCCCATCCACGGCTTCTTCGTGGACGAGCGAGGAAAGGTCCGCGACCGCATCTCCCTGACCGGCCGCTTCAACATCGGCCGCGACGGCCGCCCGATCTTCGGAATCGAGGACCGGGGCACCTGCCGCCAGATCGCCGACCTCCCCTTCGGACCGGGCAGCGAGCAGGCGGTGGTCACCGGCCCCCTCTTCGTCCTGCCCTTCAAGGCCCCCCTGACCACCAAGGTCCTGCCGTGATGGACGACGGCTTCTACGACGATCCGCACTCCCACTACATCGCCTGGCGCAGTGAATCCCCGGTGCTCTGGATGGATCAGGCGCCGGGCGGCACCCCCGGCTGGCTCATCACCGGCTATGCCGAGGGGCGGGCCGCGCTGGCCGATCCCGCGCTGTCCAAGGCCAACGCGAACGTCGAGGCCGCGCTCGCCCGGCACGGCGCCCGTCCGATGATCAGCGGCCAGTGGCTCACGCAGAGCATGATCAATTGCGATCCGCCCGACCACACCAGGCTCCGCCGGCTGGCGGCCAAGGCGTTCAGCCCGAAGGCGATCGACGCGCTCCGCCCCCGGATCGCCGAGATCACCGAATCGCTCCTGGACGGCCTCGCCCGCGACGGCGGCGTGGTCGACCTCATGGCCCGGTTCGCCGGGCCCCTGCCGATCACGGTGATCTGCGAGATCCTCGGCGTCGTCCCCGGTGAACGCGGCGACTTCGAGGCCTGGACCGACACGCTCATCGGCCACGCGCCCGCCGAGGAGAAGGCGGCGGCGACCGCCGCGATGGTCGGGTTCCTGTCGGCGCTGGTCGCCGCCAAGCGGGCCGACCCGGGCGAGGACATGCTGTCGACGCTGGTCCAGGCGCGCGACGAGGGCGACGCCCTCACCGAGCGGGAGCTGATCGCCACGGCGTTCCTGCTGCTCGTCGCCGGGTACGAGACCACCGTCAACCTGATCTGCAACGCCCTGAACGCCCTGTTCGACCATCCTGACCAGCTTGCCGCGCTACGCACGGACCCGTCCCTGGTCCCTGGCGCGGTCGAGGAGTTCCTGCGCTTCGACGGCCCGGTCGGTCAGGCGAGCCTCCGGGTGACGACCGCGCCGGTGTCCTACGGCGGCGTCAAGATCCCGGCCGGCGAGGTCGTCCATGTGTCCTTGCTGGCCGCCAACCGGGATCCGGCCCGTTTCACCGAGGCCGGCGCGCTCGACGTCAGGCGCCCCGCCTCCGGTCACCTGGGGTTCGGCCACGGCATCCACCACTGCCTCGGCGCGCCGCTGGCCAGGATGGAGGCGGAGATCGCCTTCACCGCGCTGCTGGCCCGTTTCCCCGCCTTCTCCCGGGCCCCCGGACGCCCTCCCGTCTGGATGCGGAGCGACCGCCTCCGGGGGCTGCGTTCCCTATGGGTGGATCTGGGCCCACCCGCTCAGGCGCTCACCTCCAGCCGCAGCGGCCGGTAGATCAGCCCGTCGGAGCTCCATCGGACCGAGGCCAGATCCTCCCGCGCCCGCAACCCGGGCAGCCGCCCGGACAGCGCGCGGAAGGCCTCCTGGAGCTCCATCCGGGCCAGGTTCGCGCCCAGGCAGTAATGCGTCCCATGCCCGAAGGACAGGTGTGGCTGGGGCGGAGACGCGGCGAAGCGCCGGATGTCGAACCGGCCGGGATCGGCGTACACGGACGGGTCGTGGTTGGCGGCCGACGGGTTGGGCAGCACGACGGAACCGCCGGGCACGACCCCGCCGGACAGTGCGACGTCCCTGGTCACCAGCCGCAGGAGCCCGTTGCCGCCCGACCCCTCGTAGCGGAGGATCTCCTCCACCGCGGGTCCCAGCAGTCCGGGGTACGCCACCAGTTGCCCGTACTGCTCAGGATGGCTCAGCAGGCGGAACACGCCCCTGATGATGATCGAGGCGGTGGTCTCGTGCCCGGCCAGGATCAGTGTGAACACCATGTTGGTCAGCTCGTCCTCGCTCAGCCGGTCGCTCTCGTCGCGGGCCTCGATGAGCAGGTCGAGCAGATCGTCGCCGGGCTCGGCCCGGTGGGCGGCGATGAGCTCGCGGGCGTAGTCAAGGAACGCGCCGAACTCCGCCGCCCTCGCCTCGGCGCCGGCGTCGGAGGTGGACAGGAACGTCTCGGTCCAGCCGCGGAACTGCTCGAAGCGGTCCATCGGGACGCCGAGCATCTCGCAGATCACCCGGGCGGGCAGCGGCAGCGCGAAGTCGGTCACCACGTCGAAGTCCGTGCCCGCCCGGTCGAGCAGCTCGTTCGCGATGGCCGCGGCGCGCGGACGCCAGCGTTCGATGTGCCGGGGCGTGAACGTGCCCTGCATGATGCGCCGGTACCGGGTGTGCTCCGGCGGGTCCTGGTTGATGAGGGCGGCGGGGTCGTCGTCCACGCTGGTGCCGCTGACCATCCTGGGCAGGCCGGGGGTCCGTAGGTTCCGGCTGCACGACGGCGAGGTCAGCAGGGTGCGGACGTCTTCGTACCGGACGGCCATCACGATCTTGTCGCCGCTGGGCATCGTCGTCGGCTCCAGCGGAGCCTCGGCGTGCCGGCGGGGCAGGTCGGGCGAGGGTGAGCCGAGAGGGCCGGGCGGCAGGTCCGGCCAGGGCCATGTGGTGCTGGACTGTTCCATTGAGGTCGCCTCCTGGCGATACGTCCAACGCGCTGAATGGAACGTACGAGACCGTCCGTAGCTGGTCAATCTCTCCAGGTGTTTATGGCGTACGACACCAAGATTAAGAGCCGCAAAATTTCATTCGACAAAGATTGAATGAAGACAACCTTCGCCACTATCTTCATGATCTATATCGGGGGACCGCACCCCCCGAAATGCGCCTTCAGAGAGGTGAGCATGCCGAAGCTCCTCAAGTCCGCGACCGTGACCGCGTTATGCGCGCTCGCCGTCGCGACGATCCCCCAGGTTGCCTCGGCACAGGACGCGAGTGTCCTGGCCGTGTCCCACAAGAGCCCGTTCAACTGCGGTAAGACCTTCAGCGCGAATAACTGGACCCCGAACCACAACCCCGTGGGCTCCATCGACTGGCAGAACCACAACGGCGACGACATCAACGGTGAAACCGTGCGCGCCACCGCCGCCGGAACCGCGTACTTCCGCGACGCGGGCGGCTCCAGTTACGGAAAGTGGGTTGAAATCCGCCACAGTGATGGCAGCAGAACCCGGTACGCGCACCTGTCGAGCATGGTCCGGGGCGCCGGGGGCTCGATGAGCGTCGGCCAGGGCACCGTCATCGGCGCGGTCGGCTCGACCGGCGGCTCCAAGGGCCCGCACCTCCACTACGAGCAGCGGACCTCCGGCGGTGCGATGGACACCAGCCCGACCGTGGAGGGCGTGACCGTGTCGCTGGGCCAGCGCAGGCCCATCAGCAGCACCAACGGCTGCGGCGGTGGCGGCAACCCGACCAACCCGTACACGCCCGAGAAGGCCTGCGGCAGCGGCTACGCGGTCATCGACTCCGCCGCGCTCACCGGCGGCCGTACCTACCTGCTCTACAACGCGGGCAACGGCAACAACTGCGTCGTGACCATGAAGTCGACGAACCTCGGCACGGCGTCGGCGGTCTCGGCCTTCCTCGAACCGCAGGGCGAGAGCCGCGCCGCCGACTCGGGTAACTACGGCTACTACGCCGGTCCGGTCCGGTCGAACGCGGCCAAGCAGTGCGTCAGGTGGGGCGGTTCGGTGGGCAGCAGCGCGTACACCAGCCCGTTCGAACACTGCGGCTGACCTGCTCCAGAGTGGTTCTGGCTTTTGGCGGTCACTGTCCGGGTCACCGGGGAGTGGCCGCTGCCAGTATGGCCTGTTCCTCGGCCGCCGTGAATCCGCTGCGCAGCGGCGGCTCGCCGCGCTCGCGATCCCACGCCAGGACGTCGGCCGCCGTCGTCTCCAGCGGGGTCGCGGGCAGGCCCGCCGCTCGGGCCTTCGCCGGGTTGCGCTGCTGCGAGGGCCAGTTCGGGCGGACGAGGGGGAAGAACGGCGGCACCGACTCGGGCGGAACCGGCACGATCTCCACCGACCTGCCCGCCACCCGCGCGCAGGTCTCGATGAGCCCGCCGAGCGTGGCCGGCTCGGCCGGTCCCACCGCGTGGAACGCGCCGGGACGCTCGTCGGCGAGCAACCGCACCACCAGGCGGGCCAGGTCGCGCGAGTCGACGATCTGGATCGGCTGCTCGGGGTCCGCGGGGAGCGCCACCCGGCCGCCTTGTGCGGCCCGCCGTACCCAATAAGTGAACATGTCCGACGGGTCGTACGGCCCGGCCACCTTGCCCGGTCGCACGATCGTGGACCGCGAGCCGTACCTGGCCACGACGGCGTCCTCGCACGCGACCTTGAGCGGGCCGTAGGTGTCGTCGTCGATCTCCTCGGCGTCGCGCAACGGCGGCCTTCTCGGAGTGTCCTCATCCGAGCCGGGTCCCACGCCCGTGCGCTGGTAGACGGCATGGCTGGAGATGAACAGATACCGGCCCACCCGATCTTCCAGCGTCGCCATCGCCTGCTCCACGTGGCGTGGGAGGTAGCAGCTGACGTCCACCACCGCGTCCCAGGCACCGTCGCGCAGCGCCGCGTAGTCGCCGACGTCCCGGTCTCCTCGGTACCGGATCGCCGACGGGAACAACTCCGGCCCCGTCCTCCCCCTGCCGAACAGGCTCACCTCGGCGCCCGTCCGCAGGGCGTCCTCCACGATGGCGCGGCCGATGAAGGACGTGCCGCCAAGAACAAGGATCCGCATGGTCGGCGACGTTACCAAGCTGCGAGGATGGAACGCCCCCGCTTAAGGAGCCTTCCATGCGCCTAGCCGTTGCCACGATCGCCATCGCGGCGTTCATCTCAGGTTGCGCCGGTGCCCCGGCTTCTCCCCGCGCTTCTCAAGACGTTCGTATCCCGCCGGCTCCGGGCCCGGAGGCGTGGGCCGGCTACATCCGCGCGCTGGACACGATCGACCGGGACATCGTGCACGGCGACGAGCAGAAGGCCGTGGACCGTGGGCGTAACCAGTGCCCGTGGCTTCAGCAGTGGCCGAAGGTGAAGATGGACGCGCTCATCCAGGTGGACAAGCGCTTCACCTCCCCGGCCCACCCGAAGGGGTTCGGGGCGGCGAAGGGCAAGGGCATCAACAACGCGATCAAGAAGTACATCTGCCCTGCCTGATCTGGATACATCGAACACCGCATCCACGTCGTCCAGCGACACTTCTCCCCAGAGGTCGGCCCCGGGGGATCCGTCTCCTTCACCCGGATCATGATCGGCGTCTGGGTTGAGACCCGGGCTAACATTCATGGGTACGGTCTTCGGCATTGCGCCGCTCCTTCCCGCGTGGGTACGGCTCGGTACGCCGAGCGGTAGGCGATCGGGCACGACGCCGAGGAAGCTGGACAGCACCGGAGACCGTGCCTTTGGCCGTGGACGCGAGAATGGGCATCCACTTCGTGAGTACAGAACCGGCCGATCTGGCAGCCCTCCAAAAGGCCGTGAAGGATGAGCCGGCATGCACGGCAGGAGCCTGGGGCGGTGGAGCAGCCGCCGTCGAGGGATTTCTCCGGAGGGTCGTCGCCGATATCGGCCGGCTTCCTCGCGTGAGAGTTCCCCACGCGGAGTTCCGGAATTACGGCTCCGGATACGCGTCCTACGTCGATGTGTTCGTGGCCAGGCGGGCCGGTCCGGATATCGAGGGACTGGGCCTGGCACTGTGCCGGCTCGCTCCTTTCGCAGCGCTCTTCGAGCCTGGAATCAGGTCTTCGAGCTTCTGTGAAATGCCTCAGCTGGGGCGGGTCGCGGATGGCGACGTCCCGGGATGGAAAGAGGAATGCCGGGAGCTCCGCCATGTCCTCGATCAGCACGGCATCGCCTTGCTCGACTCCCAGACACTCGCCCTGCCTCTGGACCCGCGACTCCGGGTGGAGACATTCCTCGGCGACCCGCCGTACAGGGTGTTCGACGCCTGGTTCCACTGGATCGACTAACCCTAGATGGCATCTGTGGGCGGTGCGGAATGCCGTTGCTGAATCCCGGACGTCCTGTCTACCGTGTCACGGTGAGAGATATCGAATCGAACAGCCCCACCCTGTTGTGCATTGTCGGTCCACCCGCGGTCGGCAAGATGACAGTCGGCGAGGAAATCGCGAAACGAACCGGCTACAAGCTGTTCCACAATCATCTGTCGATCGAGCCGGTGCTGCGATTCTTCGATTTCGGCACCGAGCCCTTCGGCAGACTGGTCGGAGAGTTCCGCAGGCGAATATTCGAGGAGGTGGCCGCGAGCTCCCTACCCGGCCTGATCTTCACCTACGTCTGCGCATTCGACGTCCCGGAGGACCAAGCCGAACTGGACGGTTACACCACCCCGTTCCGCAACAACGGCAGCCGAATTCTCCACCTGGAACTCTCCGCAACCCAGGAAGTGCGCCTGGAGCGAAACCAAGGGGAACTCCGTCTGGCCGAAAAGCCCTCCAAACGCGACCTCACCCGATCAAGACAGCTCCTATTGGACGCCGACGCCCAGTACCGCCTCAACTCAAACGGCGAGTTCGACCACCGGGCGGACTACCTAAGCATCGACAACACCGCCCTATCGCCTGAAGCAGTCGCGGCACGCACCATCGAGCACTTCGACCTGCCTTGAGCCCAGCCACCTGCCGCCCCCGGGAGCGGCAGCGTGTCCAAACAACAGGCACTTTCCACACCCTGTGGACAACGCTTCTGGATAATGTCCACGCGCCACAGCGGGCACAGTGAGGTATCCGCTCGGGCCGGCATCGCGGCATGATGCCCACATGCGCTTGCCCCCATGGCTTCAGAGCAAGCAGACAGCCACCATCCAGCGCTACGTCATGCCTGGCCGGGGAAGCGTTCGCCGCTACCTGAAGCTGCTCGGCGGCTTCCTGTACCTGCCGGACAGGGAAGCGATCCACTTCGGCCGCGCACTGGCGAGAGACGCCCGCCGAATCACCGATGCGGAACTCGAATTCCTCCTGTCGGCCGAATGGCGAACACGCCTGACAGCGGCCTGGCTGATCGGCCTGGACCGCCGAACCCAGTTCCGCGAGCACCTGGGCCGCCTACTCCTGGAAAGCGAACTCGTCTACGCCGGCAGAGGCTACTGCTTCGCACTGGCCCGCTTCGCCGAACCCCGAGACACGGAAATCCTGACCGCCTACCTGGACTATTACCTGCCCCGCCTCGACTGCCATTACGACCAGAACGACGCCCTCGGCGCACTCCTACACCTGGACGCCCGCCACGCAGCTCCATACCTGACCCCGAACGGCCTGTGGTCTCAGTCGACATGGCGCGACATGGATCCAGCCGAATGCAAAGCCGACATGGACGACCGCTGCGCCTTCGCCACCGCCGCCATGTCCGGCAAACTCCCTGAGTGGGCAGCCGGCCGCCGCAAAACATAGCGGCGAACGCCGTACCGGATAAACGCCTTTTAGATCCTTAGGGCCAGTTTGTGTCATGGTCGCCATCCCAGTACCACTCATTCACGACTGCGACGTCCAGGACATGACCTCCCAAACCTGAGTTATTCAGCCGATTCTGCGGGCGTCGGCCCGCGTAAGTCCTCGACGCCATCGATCGTTCAGGAAGCAGCGAGGCCCCGCCGACGGCACAATGAAGCGAAAGACGGCCGAGCGGAAGGCAGTTATCGATGTCTGATGTCCAGCGGGTGGATCACGACACTTGCACCGTCCTGCGACTCGTCGGCACGTTCGGCACGGAAACCGAGCCGGCGATGCGGCTCCGAGAGGTGATGGACCTGCTCCCTACTCCCGCATGCGTGGTGCTGGACGTGGCCGAAATGACGGACTGGGATGAGACGACAGTCAGCGCCCTCATCGCCGCCGGAAAGCAGGCCTGGTCCGAGGCTGGATGGCTGGTCATCGCCGCCGCACCACCCGACCTGGCCGAACGTTTCCACGAGGCAGCACTCCCTTTCGTGTTGTACGACACGACAGAAGATGCCGTAGCCGCCTTCGGCAGCCAGCGCTAGGCACGACTGTGCGTTAACACGCTCCGAATTGCGCACGGCTGTCCCGCTCGAACTCCGAGCGGGACAGCCACCCCGCTCGGCATTCCCATCGCCTGCGACCACCGCTTCTCAGCCCTATGCCGCTTGAGAAGCATCGTGATCCTGCCGTGGCCCCGTTCAGCTGCAGACCGAACCTGGAGATCGGCCTCAACGTGAGATCATCGACGCCATGACATCGACCAGAAAGGGCCATGCCGCGTAGGCGCCCCTCCGAGGTCCGCTCGCGAAGGTTGCCATGCGGGACCCACAGACCCTCCATCCACCACGTTCCCGGTCTCACGCGCCGACCCATGGCCGCCGTGATTGCCCTGGAACACACCATCCTGAGGCCTGGTGAGGTGGCAACTGCGCTTCTCACCTGGACGCGGGACGTAATCCCCGGCACCACCACCGAACTCCCGCCAACGTGCCCATGCGATGGATGCTCTTGGGAAGATCCGCGTGGAGACCTCGAACGGATACTCGTAGCGCTGCCCCGCTGGGCCAGGCCGTATCTCTACGGTCTGGTGCTTCCCATCGACAGAAGCTTCCTCGTCCGAACGTCGCCGGATCCCCGTGCCTCACCTGACTCGCCATGGTGGCGGCAGCGGCGTCGTCCCCACTTCGGGGATGACGCGCGGCTGACTGGCGACGCTTAGTCGATGGTGGACGAGATGATCAGGTTCCTCCCCGGAGGCAAGTTCTCAAGGGATGATGAATGCTGTGCCCGACCTGTTGTGGGATGACGTCCAGGTTCTGTTCGACCCCGAGGTCAACGGAGCGTTGCCTGATGCGGTCGTAGAAGGACGTCTGTCGATGGCTGGCAGTACGCCTGCTCGCTGAACGCGCGGCCGAGTGCTTCAGGTGATGCGGCCGGTCCAGTAGGAGGCCGCGGCGCGGTAGACGCTGAACAGCCCTGTGTCGAAGTACGGGGAGACCCCCGTGTCGTAGCGGCCGTCGCTGTCGGTGTCGGAGACTCCCACGGTGATGCCGTTGAGGTAGCCGAGGCCCTGATCGTCCTGATAGTCCTGCAGCCAGGCGGAGCCGAGCGAGCCCTCACCGGTGAACGGGGACTCCACGCCGACCAGCTGGTCTGCGGACGGGCTGGACAGGTTCGTCGCGGACACCTGCCCGGCGGAGCGTTCGAGACTCTGGCCGGTGTAGGGCCGGGTCCCGTCGGGGTGGGGGCCGGCGGGGTAGCCGAAGAGGTTCACCGCAGGGGCAGTCGTTTCGTTGATCGTCCGGTTGTAGGCCAGGCCCTGCATGCCGACGATCTCCCCCAGATGGCCGTTGGTGGTCAGCGTGCCGTCGTCGGCGGGGACGACACCGCTGTAGACGTTGACGAAGGCGACATCGCGGTCGGGGTCGCGGTATTGGGTGAAGTCGTAGTGAGTGAACGCCTGTTTGCCGGCATAGATGCCGAACGGGGCCGTGCCGTCGGTGGCGGGGCCTGGGATGAAGACCCAGTGGTAGTTCGTGGCGGGTGCGCTCACCATGTCGTACACACAGTGCGCGGATGTTGTGACGAGGTTGCGGTACTTGCTGTAGACGGAGACGCCCGAGCACCAGTGCGGCTGGTGGTCGCCGCCGACGAAGTACACCTTGCCCGCGGTCTGGGGTGGTTCGTCCTCCGCCAGCGGGGCCATGGGGCTGAACTGGATGGGTTTGCCGGACGGCACGATGGGGTCGGAGACGCGTTCTCCACTGATGTCGTACGGCTGGCCGAGGGGAGTGGCAGTTTTGAGCTTGGCGCCCCCGTCGGCCAGCCAATACGCCACGGCCTGCTGGGCCGCCGACACTCCGAAGACGAGCGGGGCCGACACCACGTCGGCCGCCTGCGCGAGCGCGGCAGGGGCGGCGGTGGTGAGCAGGCCTAACGCGAAACCGCAGGCGAGCAACTTGCGTCTCATGTCGATCTTCCCCGTTCCCATCGGTGATGGCCTAGGTGAAGCAGCATGAAGATCGTAAACGCCCACGGCCGTACAGGGAAGTCTTTATCGAACTGATTATCGATTCACTGTGCGCTCGAAACCTGGTCATCCGTTGAAGCGTCGCCACGCCACCGGCTGCGGGAGGACTTCGTGAACCCGGTCAGAAGTCGTAGTGGTGGTAGTCGGCGGCCTTGGCCTCCTTCTCATTGCAGAAGAACGTCTCGTCGAACGGTGTCACCGCGTAGCTCTCGTCACCGGGGATGTTGTAGCTCATGGCGGCCGCGAAGCCGGTGGCGACGACGGGTAGGCCACCGCATCTGAGCACGTGATACGGATAATGGATCATCGTCCCGACCAACGGCGTGACCGACGCGATCATGTACACCACCACGGCCGCCAGCAGCGCGCGCAGCCAGTCCGGCCGGAAGCGCAGCAGGGCGAGCAGGACCAGGCTCGCGAGATAGGCCAGCACGAACAGCACCAGGTACGGCACCGAGAACAGCACCCACGACCGCCCCCGCAACGCGACTATCACCGCGACCAAGCCCAGCGCGGGCAGACCGATAACGAACACGGCCAGCCACGCGCTCGCTCGTTGAAATGACCTCATGCATGGTGTGATGGCCAGGTCCGTGGGTTGGTTCTTGGACCGATCGGAAGGCACGGGTTGTGATGTCTAGCCGGTCATGTCGCCTGGCGCGGGGTGCTCGATGTAGGGGCGCAACTTGAGGACTGTTGCAGCTTGCGGCAAGCCTGACAGTGTGGGTTCCATGATCGAGATCGACGGGCCCTTCTATCGCGTCCGCGACCCAGGCTTTGAGATGTTGATCCCTGCGTGGGAGGGATACGCCCCCGAGACCGCCGATCAGGCCGACGCGACAATCACCCTGCCGGATGGCACTCGCCGGTACGCGACATTCATGACACTTGGCGTCGTCAGAGGGATCATGGATCGGTGGGAGGAGACAGGAGAGCAGCTCAGCGGTCGGTACTTCTCCTGCCCGGATCTGATCATCATCCGTAAGCCCGGCTTCGCCTCGATGATTGCCGCCATACGAGACATGGTCGCCAGCGGAGACATCGAGCATGCGTGCGGCCTGCTTCCGCCGGCTGATGAGGAAGACGCAGGTTAGAAGTGGACCCGGCCTTCTAGCAGGCCGCATACCCGGAGATCAGAACTCCTGACATCCTGCTTGCAGTGCACATGCCGACCTTGAGCGATCGACGCAGGTGCAGCTCAGTGCGTCGATCGTGTCCTCGTGACTCTCCGCTCTTCCCCATCGGGCACGCAACGGGCACGACTGGATGGCTTCGTGGTGACGCCGCGGACCCACCGATCACGAGGGCTTGGTGTCGTCGGTCCATTCGCGCGCGATCGACCCGTCCAGAACTTCCTGGGTGAGGCCGTAGTGGTAGTACGGCGCCAGAGAATGCTCAGGTCCTATGGTGAGCCGCTTGAAGACCTTGTTGTGCGGCCAGATTCGGAGGTCGTTGTCCAGATCGACACAGGCGTTGTTCTGCTCTATGTCATAGGCCCACCGTCCACCGCCATTACGGACCAAGAGCTCGCCGAGATACGCCCCCATACTCATCACCATGGTGTGGATGTAGTCCTTCGTCGGCCTACCGGTCCAGCGACTCGTCGGGCTGAGCTCTCCAGCCATGAACGCATCGCAATATGGATCGAGCTGAAGAGCAGAGGCCGAGGTCCAGTCAATGGAGAATCCCTGAAGCGTGGCTCCATGAACAAAGGTCTCAGCGAGGCTCTGCATCATCTCCGTCGTCTCGGCGTCCGTCGGGACCGAGTCGGATTGGACCGTGCGGCTGCGACGTCGCCACATCTCTTGCCTCCGAGCGAACTGCGCCAATTGTCTGGCCCAGATTAGCGACAAACGCCCGCACTCTCCTCCCTTGGGCTGACGCACCTGCGATCTGCCCCATCCCGGCTCTCCGTCCGCGCCCGTGGTCATGCTTCGCCGTACGGCTGACGCCGTGGAGCGGCTGGTGCTGGCCCGATTCGGTACAGGGGAACCCATGGTCATCTGCGACGACCGTGAAGCCAGATCGGCACCGCCATCGGGCTGAGATGGACTCCCATCTGACACCCCGGAGCACACCCACGCCCACCGCCGCTACGTTAGGTCGGATAGGCGCTTCACGCACCATGGCGCTCGTTTCGGTTTTTGGAACCACGTAGCCGCCTGCCGGCGTCGGCGCCGACATCGCCACCGCATTCCGCCGTCCAGGGCACCGGGCCTCAACGCGCTTCAAACACCATCAACTCCGAGAGACATCCCGGGCGCCCACGTGGATTACCCCAAAGTGTTTCAGCCGCACTTGTATGCGGAGCGTCTTTCTATCTCTTCGGCGGGCACGAGGGATGCTGGATGGACCAGAGCATCCCTCTTGGTCAGCTCCGTTTGCGCCGGTCAAAATGGGTTGGAGGGGCACCGGGGGGCCCGAGGGGAAATGCCCAACGTCTGGTGTGAGCCGTCGCCGACGTGCGAAGTGTATGCCAGAGTTATTATAGAAAAGATTCGGCCTAGCCATAAAGTGCATTACACTCTCCCGTGTCGGCCTTATCTAGATTAGGCAACCGACAGCCAAATGGTGCTTGCTTGACATTGTCTGAACCGAATCTGCCTCAAATGCTTGCATTCCGAAAATTCTAGAGCTACCTTATCTATGCTCGCAGAAGTCCAGTAGCACTAACAGAACCTGCAAAGTGCTCCTAGTGCTTTTCGATGAGAGAAGGAGAGGTAGTGTCCCTTATTGAACGCCCCAGCCCCACGCCGCAACTGATAGCAAGGCTTCATGACGCTGAGCAGATCGCGCGCGATATGGGTCATGGATTTGTTGGAGTAGAACACGTCCTCCTCGCAACGTTTCGAGCGGCACGCGGAGTCCAAATCGACGTAGCGTCACGGGCTCTAAGGGACCTACTGAATCCAAGCGATGCAGTTTCGGCCATCACTGCTGTTATGTCGGCCGAACCCTATGCCTCTCTCGCGAGTCAACCATTGGATCCGGATGCAGGGCGGCGATGGGGGATGCTCACCGAAGGCGACCAGTAAACGCTGGAGAGTCTTTGACCGAGCAGCGCTCTTTCGATCACGACCCATGCACAATCTGCGCACCCGCTAGCACTTCTGCGAAGCGGGAGTAGATAGCACATAGCGTGTCGGTCGGCTGCAGGGCGACCCCGTCCAAGCTTGCACTGCATAGGCATTCTTAGAAGTTCCAACAGACTGATATACGGACAGGGCTCACGCGATCGGCGTCAGCCGTAATCGCCCCCTCAACCTGGTTGACCAGGCTCCCGCAGGAAAGGTCAAGTAGGCGTCTCGCACCTCTCCTGGGACACGAGGAAACCGGCTATCGGTGAGTGTCCCTCTTGATCGGTACCGTTCGCGCTGGTCAGCACAGACTAGGGGAACAGCGGTGACATGGGGACACTTCCTGAGCCAGCAACCCGACGGCTCCGCCGAGGTTGCCTGTCCCCGGGGGAGGCTCTAAGTTCGCCGCCATGGTGGAGTCGCGAGTGGATGCTGAGATGTCGGACACCCTGTACTTACAGCGAGTAGTTGCGGTGTGCGTTCTGGGAATCTCGGTGGTTGTCTGGGCTCTGCTGTTCTTCGCGTACTTTCTCGTTCCCGGTGCAATAGAGAACAAGGAGTGCGGTCTTGACCCTCTAACCAACCACGAGACCGCCATGTGCGCGCCTGTAGCCGCGTGGAGCAGCGTCACATTCTGGTCTTGGCTGGCTTCTCCGCTGGCCTGGGTGATATCCGGCCTTACCCTCTTGTGGTTGCAGAAAGGTCGGATCGGCATTCGTTGGTTGGTGGTGGCTTCGATGCCAGTGCTCCCCTTGATCGGCATGGCGTCCGTGTTCGTGATTGAGGCGCTATACGGGCCGTCGCCCGCGTGATTGAGCGGGAACACAGGGGACACTGAACAATGGCGAGCGCCCTCTGGATCAGTTCTGTTTGTGCGGTCAGAACGAGTTGGGGGACAGCGGGGGACCCTGTCGCCAACGCCGATTACGAGCCTGAGCTCACACCGTCGCGGAGAATCTTCAGGATCTCGTCCAGCTTCGTCTCGTGGACACGCTCGATCTCCGTGAGCGGTGTCTGAATCTTGGAGATCTCCAGCGGCAGCGACGCCAGGGCGGTACTGGTGGCGGGGAACGGCAGGGCAATCTGTGCCTTCTGAACGGGCCGCTCGGCCGCGTCCGCGAGCATTTGTCCAGCGGTCTCCGTCCGATACTCGGATGGGCCGGCAACAGACCCTCGACCTTCTCGCCACCAAGGGCCCCCAAACCCTGCTCAAGCAGGTCCGCGACGCCGAACACTGCGACCCCGAAGGCACCCGCTGGCCGAGAGGCAAGGCACACGACGACGCCACGGCGGCGTGCTGCCTTTGCGCAGGTGGTGTCGCCTTATGGCGAGTCATCATCTCCGGTGCAGAGCAAGAAGTGCCCGCCCTGAAGCAGAACCGTCAACCTTGCACGGGGATGCCAATGGACGTCCGTGATGCCGCAGACGTAGGAACGATGGGCATGCTCGGGCGCGAGCGGCATGGAGAAGCGCGCGGAGCGAAGCGGAGCACCTTTGACCGGGGCGGGATCCAGCTGCCCAACCACTTAGCTGGGCAACGGGCGGGCCAGAGAGGGCGTCCGACCGGAGGGAGGCCCTTCAGGGGTCGAGCTTCAGCTCGACTGGAGAAACAGCCTTGCCCCCCACGCGCGAAGCGCGCATGAGGGGCAAGTCCATGCCTGTGGAGCCTAGGAGATTCGAACTCCTGACATCCTGCTTGCAAAGCAGGCGCTCTGCCAGCTGAGCTAAGGCCCCTTACGACGCACTAGCTTACCGGCCCGCAGCGGCTACCTGGTGCGTCCCCAAGTCTTCGATCAAGATCAAGTCAGGAAGGTCGGCGATCGAGTCCAGGATGTGGGTGGCGCCGCCCTTGAGGAGGCGTTCGCGGCTGTGTACTCCGGTCATCACCCCGGCCACCACCGAAGCCCCGGCCCGCCGCCCGCACAGCATGTCGCTCTCGGCGTCTCCGACGACGGCGACCTGCCGGACATCCTCGATACCCAACCGGAGCACGGCATGCAGCACCATATCCGGCCAAGGCCTACCACGCCCCCCAGCATCCTCAGGGCAGATGGCCAGATCGACCCGGTCATGCCACCCGAGTACGCCAAGCACCCGGCCTAAGGTGGCGCGGCTGAATCCGGTGATCAGCGCGAGCTGCACACCGGAGCCCCGCAACTTGTCGAGCGTCTCCAGCACCCCAGGGATGGGGACAAGCCCGGCGCGGTCCAGGGCACCCTCGTAGGAGCGTTCGAACGTCAGGTTCGCCGCCTGTGCCTGGGCCTCGTTGCCGGGGAAGATCCCGCGGAAGACCTCGATCTTGGGACATCCCCGGGACCGGTGCACGTGAACCATGGCACGCGCATAGGCCCCGGTCCCGGGGACGATGCCCTGAGTTGCGATCGCCTCGGCGAACGCACGCTCGACCATGGCGATGTCACCGATCGTTGTGCCGGCGAGGTCGATGCACGCCAGCTTGATGGGGACGACGACGTCGCTCATCGCCTCGCCAGGTCGGTTAGTTCTCGCTGCCGGTCGCCTCGGTCCAGAGGTCGAGCTCGGCGCGGTCGGCCTGCACCTTACGCCAGATCAGCAACCCCCCAAGGGCGATCAGCGCCAGAACGATCAGCTTCTTCACGGTGTGACCCCACTTCTTCGACGGTCTCACCTGCCGGGGTGAGACCCAACGGTTGGATGCAGCCTAGCAAGTGATGGCCGTACTCCCGCTGTCGAGCACCCAGGAACCTCCCGAATCAGGCAAGTAGACAAACCCCCATGGGGTATGTTACGTTCCTCGCCGTCGAGATACCCCATGGGGGTATAAGTACAAAGGAGATCGCAGTGGCTACCGAAAATCCCAGGCGGTGGTGGGCGCTACTCGTGCTCGCGACCGCCCAGTTCATGGTGATCATGGACACGTCCATCATCGGCGTGGCGCTCCCCGAGATGCAGCGGCAGCTGGGGTTCACCCCGGGCGGGCTCCAGTGGGTCTTCAACGCCTACGTGATCGCGTTCGGCGGTCTGCTCCTGCTCGGCGGCCGGCTGTCCGACCTGCTGGGCGCGCGCAAGGTCTTCACCACCGGCTGGATCATCCTGATCGCCGGCTCGGTGCTGGCCGCCGCCGCGAGCACCGCGTGGGTCGAGGTGCTCGGCCGCGCCGTACAGGGAGTGGGCGGGGCGCTCATCGCGCCCGCGGCGATGACGCTGCTCATGATGCTCTTCGGGCACAACCAGAAGGAGCTCGGCAAGGCCATGGCCCTGTACGGCGCCGCCGCCCCCGCCGGCGGCACCGCGGGAGTCTTCCTCGGCGGCGTCATCACCGAGTACCTGAGCTGGCCGTGGGTCTTCATCGTCTACATCCCGATCGGCCTGGCCACGCTGGCCGCCACCGGACTTCTCCCCGCGGTCAAGGGCAGGCGCGGCTCGGTGGACGTCGTGGGCGCGATCTCGGTCACCGCCGGCCTGGCGCTGGTCGTGTACGCGATCGTGGCGGAGAACTTGATCGCCGGAGCCGCCGGCGCGGCACTGCTGGTGCTGTTCCTGATCGTGCAGCGCATGGTCAAGCAGCCGCTGATGCCGCTGTCGATCTGGCGTACGCCCGGCCTGGCCACCGCCAACCTGGCCATGGCGCTGCTCGGCGCCGCCTGGATCCCGATGTGGTACTTCCTGAACCTCTACCTGCAGCAGACCCTCGGCTACGGCGCGTTCGCCAGCGGGGCGGCGCTGCTGCCGATGACGGTCGCGGTCATGATCTTCATGATCGGCATCACGGCCAGGCTGCTCGGCCGGTTCGGGGCCAAGCCGCTCATCGTGCTCGGGCTGGCGGTGCTGGCCGCGGGCGTGGCGGGGCTGTCGTTCGCGCGGCCCGGCGGGACGTTCGTGGTGGACGTGCTGCCGGCGAGCCTGATCGCGGCCGTGGGCATGTCCCTGGCCTACATCCCGGCCATGATCTCGGCGATGTCCGGCGCCAAGCCGGAGGAGGCCGGGCTGGCCTCGGGCATCGTGAACACCACCTACCAGGTCGGGTCCGCCGTCGGGCTGGCCGTCATGACGGCCATCGCGACCTCCCAGGCCGAGCTCATCGACGGCTTCCAGGGCGCCTTCATCGGCGCCGCGGTGGTGGCGGGTCTCGGCGCCCTGCTGAGCGTGGTGCTCATGCGCCGGCCGCGCGCCGCCGTACAGGATCAGAACGAGGTTTCCGTGTAGCCCCGAAATACCCTAGGGGGGTACGGTGTTACACTCAGAGGCAGACAGAGAAGCTAAGGAGATCGACATGACCAGCGCCACCTACACCGTCAAGGGCATGACCTGCGGCCACTGCGTCAGCTCCGTCAAGGAAGAGGTCAGCGAGGTCGCGGGAGTCTCCTCTGTGGAGGTCGACCTGGCCAGTGGACTGCTGACCGTGGAGAGCGTGAGCCCGATCGACGCCGCGGACATCCGCTCGGCCGTCGAAGAGGCCGGATATGAGCTGGTGACGAAGTGAACACCGCCGCGAAGCTCGGGACATATGTGCTCGGTCTTGCGGTCGTCTTCGGCGGAACCTGGGGCGTCGGCAACCTGGCCGGCCCCCAGGCCACCCCGCAGAAGCCCGTCACCGCAGGTCACGACATGTCGGAAATGTCGAAGCAGCCAACCTCCAAGCAGCCAACCTCCAAGCCAGCAACAACGCAAAGCGCCAGTGATACCCCTGGGGGGCTCCAAGTGTCGCAGAACGGCTACACCCTCAACCCGCTCACCGCCGCCAAGGCCGGTGCGCCCACCGACTTCCAGTTCACCGTGACGGGCCCCAGCGGCAAGCCGGTGACCGACTACCAGGTCGAGCACGACAAGAAGCTCCACTTCATCGTCGTCTCCCGTGACCTGTCCAGCTTCCAGCACGTCCACCCCGAGATGAGCGCCGACGGCACCTGGTCGGTCAAGATCGCCTTCCCGGCCGCCGGAACCTTCCGCGCGTTCGCCGACTTCACCCCGACCGGCGGCCAGGCCCTGACGCTCGGCGCCGACATCCAGGTCGCGGGCGACTTCCAGCCCAAGCCGCTGAAGGCGGTCAGCCGCACCTCCGAGGTCGACGGCTACACAGTGACGCTCGACGGAGACCTGGTCCCCGGCCAGTCGAGCAAGCTCACGCTGAACGTCAGCAAGGACGGCAAGCCGGTCACCGACCTGCAGCCGTATCTAGGGGCATATGGACACCTCGTGGCCCTGCGCGCCGGCGACCTGGCCTACCTGCACGTGCACCCCGACGGCGCGCCGGGCGACGGCAAGACGCAGCCGGGCCCGGGAATCACGTTCTACGCCGAGGCACCCAGTGGGGGCGACTACCGTCTGTTCCTGGACTTCCAGCACGGCGGAGCCGTACACACGGCGGACTTCACCGCGAAGGCCGGTGAGGGCACAGTCGCCAAGCCGACCGCGAAGAACGACCACGACTCCACCCCGCACGGCCACTAGCAGGACGCGACGTACAGAAAGGAGAGGTGATGTCCTCCCTCACCGACGACCAGCCCCAGGGCGCCGTCGAGCTATCGATCGGCGGCATGACCTGCGCGTCCTGCGCCAACCGCATCGAGCGCAAGCTGAACAAGATGGACGGCGTGACCGCGACGGTCAACTACGCGACGGAGAAGGCGAAGGTCACCTTTCCTGAAGGTCTGGACCCCGAGCAGCTGATCGCGACGGTCGAGTCGGCCGGCTACACCGCGGCGCTGCCCAAGGTCGAGAAGGCCGAGGCGGGAACCGCCGCCGAAGAGGACGACGAGCTCAGGCCGCTGCGCAACCGGCTCATCACCTCGCTCGTCCTCGGCATCCCGGTGATCGCGATGGCGATGGTCCCGGCGCTGCAGATCGAGTACTGGCAGTGGTTGTCGCTCACGCTGGCCGCGCCGGTCGTGGTCTACGCGGGCTGGCCGTTCCACAAGGCCGCCTGGACGAACCTGCGCCACGGCGCCGCCACCATGGACACGCTGGTCTCCATCGGGACGATCGCCGCGTTCCTCTGGTCGATCTGGGCGCTGTTCCTCGGCACCGCGGGCGTACCGGGGATGACGCACCCGTTCGAGTTCTCGATCGAGCGCACCGACGGCTCGGGCAACATCTACCTTGAGGCCGCCGCGGGCGTCACCGCGTTCATCCTGGCCGGCCGCTACTTCGAGTCGCGCTCCAAGCGCCGCGCGGGCGCCGCCCTGCGCGCTCTGCTGGAGCTCGGCGCCAAGGACGTGGAGCTCGCCGACGGGCGCCGCATCCCCACCGACCAGCTCGCGGTCGGCGACACCTTCGTCGTACGGCCCGGCGAGAAGATCGCCACCGACGGCGTGATCCAGGAAGGCAGCTCCGCGGTAGACGCCTCCATGCTGACCGGGGAGTCCGTCCCGGTGGAGGTACGGCCGGGCGACCCCGTCACCGGCGCCACCGTCAACGCCGGCGGCCGGCTCATCGTGCGGGCCACCCGGGTCGGCACCGACACGCAGCTGTCCCAGATGGCCAAGCTCGTCGAGGACGCGCAGACCGGCAAGGCCGCGGTGCAGCGCCTGGCCGACCGCATCTCGGGCGTCTTCGTCCCGATCGTGATCGCGCTGGCCGTGGGCACGCTCGGCTACTGGCTCGGCACCGGCAACGGCGCCGGTGCCGCCTTCACCGCGGCGGTCGCGGTCCTGATCATCGCCTGCCCCTGCGCTCTGGGCCTGGCCACGCCGACGGCTCTGCTGGTCGGCACCGGCCGGGGCGCCCAGATGGGCATCCTGATCAAGGGCCCGGAGGTGCTGGAGTCCACCCGGAAGATCGACACGATCGTCCTGGACAAGACCGGCACCGTCACCGAGGGCAGGATGACGCTCACGGACGTGCACCTGGCCGAGGGCGAGGACCGCGACGAGGTGCTCAGGCTGGCCGGAGCGCTGGAGCACGCCTCCGAGCACCCGATCGCGCAGGCCGTCGCCAAGGCCGCTCAGTCGGATGCCACGGTGGAGGACTTCGCCAACGTCGAGGGCCTCGGCGTGCAGGGCATCGTCGACGGGCACGCGGTGCTGGTCGGGCGGCCCAGGCTGCTGGAGGAGTGGTCGCAGCACCTGCCCGCGAACCTGGTCGAGGCGCTGGAGGCCGAGCAGAACGCCGGCCGTACCGCCGTCGCGGTCGGCTGGGACGGCAAGGCCCGCGCGGTCCTCGTCGTGGCCGACGTCGTGAAGCCGACCAGCAAGGAGGCGATCGAGCGGCTGCGCGCGCTCGGCCTGACCCCGGTGCTGCTCACCGGCGACAACCAGGCCGTCGCGGCCACCGTCGCCGCCGAGGTCGGCATCGACCAGGTCATCGCCGAGGTGCTGCCGGCCGACAAGGTCGACGTGGTCAAGAAGCTGCAGCAGGAGGGCAAGGTCGTGGCGATGGTCGGCGACGGCGTCAACGACGCCGCCGCGCTCGCCCAGGCCGACCTCGGGCTGTCGATGGGCACCGGCACAGACGCCGCCATCGAGGCCAGCGACCTGACCCTCGTCCGCGGCGACCTACGGGTGGCGGCCGACGCGATCCGCCTGTCCCGCAAGACGTTGAAGACCATCAAGGGCAACCTGTTCTGGGCGTTCGCCTACAACGTGGCGGCGCTGCCCCTGGCGGCGCTGGGCCTGCTCAACCCCATGATCGCGGGTGCGGCGATGGCCTTCTCCAGCGTCTTCGTGGTGTCCAACAGCCTGCGGCTGAAGGCCTTCAAGTAGATTCTCAGTTCTAGGCGCCGGCCCCGACCTCACAGGGGGCCGGCGCCTTTCACGTGCTCGAGTATCGCCTTCGTGACCACGTCCGGGCGGGCGCGGTGCACGTAGTGCCCGGCGTTCTCGGCCACGATGTGCCTGCTGCTGGTCGACAGGCCGGTCAGCTCCCGCTGCATCGGGAACCAGATGCGGTAGTGGCGGCTGAAGCTGGCGGCCTGCTCGGGCGTCCTGTTGTCCTCGTTGTGCTCGCTGCACGTCACCACCGTCAGCGGGATGCCGCCCAGGGTGGGGGCGCGGCGGCCGGTCTCCGTGCCGATCTGGGCGCGCAGGGTCTGCTCCCACCATGTGGTGCGGCGCTGGTGGTCGCCGAGGTCGAGATGGCCGGGGCTGTCCAGGAGGCCGAGGTCGATGGCCAGGCGGCGCAGGCCGTACGGGGTGAGCCGCTCGATGAGGGCGCGCCTGATCGTGGTGAGGTGGTAGCCCGGGTAGCGGCTGGCCTGGTCGTGGTGGCTGGAGTCCACGAGCACCACTCCGGACACCTCGCCGGGGTGGGCCGCGGCGAACAGTCGGACGACGTAGCCGCCCATCGAGTGCCCCACCAGCACGTACGGCGGGCCGTACCCGGACAGGGCGAGGGTTCTGCGCAGGTCGGCGGCGGCGTCGAGCATGGCCAGCGGCGAGCTGACGGGGTCGCTCCATCCCATGCCGGCGCGGTCGAAGACCACGGCCGAGGTTTCCCGGCCGAGGACGGGCAGGAGGGGGGCGTACTCGATCGAGGTCGTCCCGAGCGCCGGGACGATCACCACGGTGGGGGAGCCGCGACCGGCCTCCAGCATGTGGATCATGCGTCCGCCGACGTCCACGAGGCGTCCTGGCGGCGGGTGCCGGAGGCGATCCTGATGTGAGCGCCAGCTCTGGTAGAGGGCGCTGGCGAAACCGGTTAGGGCGAAAGCGGCAAGCGATCTTCTCAGAAGGGCCACTCTCACCATCAAAGCAATGAGCGGGCATTTGTCCAGTTCAGGACAGTATCCACTCAACCCCCCAAAGCCTACCTTTTAGGGGGAAGGGTGCAGTGAAGGGGCGGATAAATACATTGGCGCATCCGCAAATCGTCCGGCTATCTTAGTGATCGTTCGTGACACAAAAGCCTTTATCGAGAAAAGTCGTCCTGAAAGAACAGGGACGCGGCTTCCGGCCTGCCCGACGGGAATGGCGCCCCCCGGGTGGACGCGGAGACCACCAACGCCCCGGGAACGCGCCCACGCCAGCCGCTCCCGGGGCACAGACTCGTCAGGCGCGCACGGACAGGCCGTGGTGGAAGACGCCGCGGGGGTCCCAGCGTGCCTTGACCCGCTGCAGGCGGGCATAGTTCTCGCCGTAGTAGAGGGTGGACCAGGGGACGCCGGAGGTGTTCCAGCGCGGGTCCGCGTGGTCGGTGTCGGGGTAGTTGATGTAGGCGCCGCCGCAGTTGCCGCCGGGGACGGGGACGCCGCCGGTCTGCGCGAACGTCTTGCCGTGCAGGCTGCGGACCCACTCCAGGTGGGCCTTGCCGTCCTGTTCCGGGGCCCATCCGGCCAGGTGGATGACCTTCAGGATGGACGAACGTTCGTGGGTGGCCGTGGCGGTGGGGGCGACGGTGTTGATCCGCCCGCCGTACGACAGGAGCCAGAGCATTCCGCCGTCGGCCACCGGGCCGGGGGCGGTGAGGTGGTCGTAGGCGACGTCGGCCTGCGCGTCGGTGAAACGTTTGCGGAGATGGGCGGACTTGCCCTTGTAGCGGCCGGTCTCCTGCTCCGCGCCGAGGGAGAGGTCGCGGACCGCCTGGAACCAGGGCTGGTGCAGGACGGGCGGGACGAACGCCTCCGGGGTGACGCCCTCGCCGACGGCGGCGAAGAAGTCGCGTAGCAGGCGCTCGGCGTCGGGTACGTCCCCGGCGATCTGGGTGGGCAGGATCATGCCGCCGGGGTCGTCGCCGGACTTGCGGCCGGGGATGATCAGCGAGCCCATCATCCCGGCGTAGGGGGAGTCGGGGGAGCTGTTGCGCTCGTGCCAGGTTCCGTGGTTGCGCAGGAGCCGGCGGAAGGACTCCTTGGTCATGCCCGCCCACGACCAGATGGCGATGCCGGACACGACCTTCGCCGGCGGCTTCGGCAGCAGCTTGGCCGGGTCGTCGCCGCGGGCCGCCGGGTCGCGCAGCCAGTAGCGGGTGACGATGCCGAAGTTGCCGCCGCCTCCGCCGGTGTGGGCCCACCACAGGTCGTGGTTGGGGTCGGACGGGTTTCTGGTGGCCACGACGGCGCGGGCGCGGCCCGACGCGTCGACGACGACCACCTCGACGGCGTGCAGGTAGTCGACGGTGAGGCCGAGCCGGCGCGACAGCGGGCCGTACCCGCCGCCGGCGATGTGGCCCCCGGCGGCCACGCCCCCGCATTGGCCGCCGGGGAGAGTGACGCCCCAGCCGAAGTAGAGGGTCCGGTACGCCTGCATGAGCGTCGCGCCCGCCTCGACCAGGAAAGCCCGCCGTTTCTCGTCGTAGGTGACCTCCTTCATCTCGCACAGGTCGATCACCACCTGCGCGCCGTCGCCGACGAAGTTCTCGTAGCAGTGGCCGCCGCTGCGGACCGTGACGCGGCGGCCGGCCCGTACCGCCTGGTTGACCGCGGCCACGACCTGCTCGGTGGAGCCGGCCATGTGGAAGTACTCGGGCTCGTGGCGGAAGCGCTGGTTGGTGCGGCGCTCGGCCAGGTCGTCGTAGCGGGGGTCGGTAGGCTTGACGATCACCGGACCGATGGCCGGGTGGTCGCCGGCGGCGCCGTACGCGCTTTCCGCCAGCATCGCCGTGCCGCTCACAGCGGCCGTGCCACCGATGAAACCTCGACGCGTGACATTCATATCAATGACGCTAGAAGTACGGCACAGCCCCAGGAATGCACTCAGATGCACGCCAGGGTGGAGCTAGGTCCACCCGGCCGAAAAGGAGGGTGAAGAGTGGACTTCCACGTCAGCCTCGAAGGCCGCGGCGACCTGGCCGCGCGAATATACCGGCAATTGCTCGACGCGATACTCGACGGCCGGCTCCGGCCGGGCGAACGGCTGCCGCCCACCCGCGAGCTGGCCGGGCGCCTCGACGTCTCGCGCAACACCGTGGCCGTGGCCTACGACCGGCTGGTGGCCGACGGCTTCCTGACCGGCCGGGCCGGGGCGGGCACGTTCGTGACGGGCGAGCCGGTCAGGGGAAGGTCGGCGCCCAGAGGCGTGGTGCAGCCGAGGGCGTTCTGGCGCGCGGCCGAGCCGCTGATGCCGCCGCGCGGCCGGGTGCTCCACGACTTCACGGTCGGGCTGCCGGATCCGAAGCTGTTTCCGATCGCGAGCTGGCGGCGGCTGCTGGCACGGGAGCTGCGGGTGGGCTCGGCGGGCTACATCGACCCCGCGGGCGACGGCTCGCTCAAGGAGGCGATCGCGCGGCACGTGGGCATCAGCCGCTCGGTACGGGCCGGCGCCGACGACGTGATCGTCACCCAGGGCGCCCAGCAGGCGCTCGACCTGATCGGACGGGTGCTGATCGAGCCCGGGGCGTGCGTGGCCGTCGAGGAGCCCGGGTATCCGCCGGCCCGCCGGCTCTTCCGCTCGCTCGGCGCCCGCGTGGCCGGGGTGCCGGTGGACGAGGAGGGCCTGGACGTCGCAGCCCTGCCCAAGGCCGCCCGGCTGGTCTACGTGACGCCGTCGCATCAGTTCCCGCTGGGCGTGCCGATGTCGCTGGCCCGCCGTACCGTGTTGCTGGAGTGGGCGCGGCACCGCGACGCGGTGATCATCGAGGACGACTACGACAGCGAGTTCCGCTTCGGCGAACGCCCGCTGGAACCGTTGCAGAGCCTCGACGGCGCCGGCCGGGTCGTCTACGTCGGCTCCTTCTCCAAGACGCTGCTGCCCACGCTGCGGCTGGGCTTCCTGGTCGCGCCCGCCTCCCTCCGCGCCGCCTTGCGCGCCGCCAAGCAGCTCACCGACTGGCACGGCGACCCGTTCGCGCAGGCCGCGCTGGCCCGCTTCATCGACGAGGGCCTGCTGGCCAGGCACATCAGAAAGGCCACCAAGGAGTACGCGGCCCGGCACGCGCGGATCACCGCCCTGCTCGCGGCCGACGGCCGTTTCCGGCTGGTCCCGTCCGCCGCGGGCCTGCACGTCTGCGCCCGCCTCGACCCCACCCTGGAGGTACGGCCGGCGCCGTCCCTGGCCGTGGAGTCCCTGTCCTCCTACTACGCGGAAGGCACACCCGCCCACGGCGTGGTCCTGGGCTACGGCGGCATCTCCCGCACCGCCATCCCCGAGGGCGTCCGCCTGCTGATAACCGCTCTAAAGCGAATCGATAGCCCGCGCGTCTAGCGTCTCCCCTGTTCGCGGATACGAGGGGAATCAACATCATGCGAGTACGTACGGTGGTCATGGCGGTTGTGGCGGCGGCCGGGGTGACGGTCGGCATCGGGGCGGCGGCCCAGGCCCAGAACCCGCCCTGCTACGCCCAGGGGGACGGCAGCCTGAAGTGCGGCAACTACGCGCCCAGGCCGGTCTACAACAAGACCAGCTGGGGCGACCCGGACAACCAGCACACCTGGCCCAGGAGGGTGGACACGCTCCGCTCCAACCCGAGCTGGTTCAAGTGCTACACCAGGGGCGAGAAGCACAGCGGCGGCAACAACGTCTGGTACTACACCCAGGGCGACGACAGCGGCCGCTACGGCTGGGTGCCGGCCAGCACCCTCTACACCTGGAAGGACCCCTTCCCGGGCGTCAAGAAGTGCTAGCGCTAGCCTGACGCGCATGGATGAGCTCGACGGGGTGGAGGTCCTCGCCTTCGCCGACGGCCCGGCGTTCGAGAGCTGGCTGACCGGACACCACACGCGGCAGGAAGGCGTGTGGATCAAGGTGGCCAAGAAGAAGTCGGGCATCGCGACGGTGACCGAGGACGAGCTCGTCGACATCGGGCTCTGCTACGGCTGGGTCTCCGGGCTGCGCCGTTCGCTGGACGAGCGGTACTACCTGCAGAAATACGTGCCGCGCCGGGCCAAGAGCCTGTGGTCGCAGGTGAACGTGGACAAGGTGGCCATGCTGGCGGCGGCGGGCCGGATGCGCGAGCCCGGCCTGGCCGAGGTGCGCAGGGCGCAGGAGGACGGCAGGTGGGCGGCCGCCTACGAGTCGCAGAAGACGGCCGTGGTGCCGCCTGACCTGGCGGCGGCGCTGGAGGCGGATCCCGCCGCCAAGGAGGCGTTCGAGCGGCTCGACAAGACCGGGCGCTATCTGGCCATGCTGCCGGTGCTTCAGGCGCTGACGCCGGAGGCCCGCCGGGACCGGCTGGACAAAGCCCTGCTTCTCCTGACAAATCGCCCGGGGTAAGTCAACGGCTCCAGAATCGCCGGTGCCCGCGTTCGCCCGAGACCTCCGGCTCGTCGGGCGGCGCGGGCTCACGCACGATCACCACCGTGGCCCGCGCGTGGCGGGCGCAGTACATGCTGGTCGAGGGCAGCAGCATCCGGCTGAGCAGGCCGCGCCTGCTGCGGCCGAGCACCAGCAGGTCGCACTCGCCGGCCAGGTCGACCAGGTGGTAGCCGGGGTCGCCCATCCGGCCGACGACCGCGGTCACGATGTCGGTGGGCACACCGCCGCACACCTCGGCGAAGGCGTCGGCGACCACCTCCGTACTTCGAGCCTCCTCTCCGGACCTGGCCGCGTGCTGCAGCGGCAGTGCCTCGGGGAAAGGATGGATCGGCGCCCGGCTCACGTGCACGGCGACCAGCGGCATGCGGCGTAGTCGTGCGGCGCCGATGGCCCAGGCCAGCGCCAAGCGCGCGGCCGGCGACTCGTCCACACCGACGATCACGCGCGCTCCGCCGGGCAGGTCTTGATCCACGGCGCCCTCCTCGGAAAGAGGTACCTGACCATAGTGCTCCTCTCTGCGCGTGAACGGGAGGTGGCACTTTCCGAACTCTGGAGTCGCCCGCGAAACGGGGCGTAACATGCGGGGGTGGAACGCGGGTGGGTGCGGCCCCGTCCAGCCCTCGACCGGCGGCTCGACGGTGCGCTGACGCACAGGCTCACCACGCTCGTCGCGGCCACCGGCTACGGCAAGTCGATCGCGCTGGCCGGGTGGAGCCAGGCCGTCGGCGGCGTGCTGCACCGCTTCGGACCGGGCGACCGGGAGCTCGCGCCGTTCTCCGCCGCGGTGATCGCGGAGCTGGCCACGCGCGTGCCCGACCTGCCCGCGGAACTGCCCGCCGCCGCTGACGCCCCGCTCGGCCCCGACGCCGACGAACCCGCCAGGGCGGCGGCGCTGGCCGGCGCGCTGGCCGAGGCTCTGCGGTTACGGCTGCGGCGCGGCCTGGTGGTGGTCTTCGACGGCCTCGACGTGATCGCCGGCGCGCCGGGTCCGGTGCGGTTCGTGGAGACGCTGGTGCGCGCGGCGCCCCGGCACCTGCACATCGTGACCGCGTCCAGGGCGCCGCTGCCGTTCCCGACCGCGCGGCTGCGCCAGGACCTCGAAGTGCTGACCTTCGACGCGACCGACCTCGCCCTGAGCGTCGGCGAGTGCGCCGACTGGGCCCGCGACCGGCTCGGCGCGTCCGGCGCCGCCATCGCCCCCGCCCTGCACGCGGCCAGCGGCGGCTGGCCCGCCGCGGTGCGGGCCGCGCTCGACGCCATGGCCCGCGCCGAGCCCGCGCTGTGGCCCGCGATGGCCTCGGGCCTGGCCGCGACCTCCGACACGCTCGAACGCCTCACGCTCGACGCCCTGCGCGACCTGCCCACCCAGATGCGCGAGCTGCTGCGGGCGGCGACGGTCCTGCCGGTGCTCACCGCCGACCTGGCCGCCACGCTCGGCGTGCCGCCCGACACGCTGACCTCGCTGGCCGGCCGCGGGCTCTTCCTGGAAGCGGCCCAGGACGGTCACCGGCTGACCGCCACCAGCCGGCACGTGCTGGCCAGGCACGCGCCGCTCGACCGGCACGAGTCCCACGACACGGCCGAGGTGGCCGCCCGCTGGTACGTCGAGCACGACCAGCCCGAGCAGGCGCTGCGCGCCGCCGTCGCCACCGGGCACCCCGAGCTGACCGCGTCGCTGCTGACCGCGCACGGACCCCGGCTGGCCGAGCGCGGCGACGACGTCCTGGCCGGGCTGGCGCTGCTGCCGGAGGACCGGCGGGAGAGCCCGGCCATGCTGAGGCTGGCCGGGATCGCCGAGCAGAACCGCGGCGACTGGCGGCGCGCCCGCGAACTGCTCGCCAGAGCGGCCGGCAGCCCCGCCTTCGACGCCTTCCTGGCCCGGCGCCTCGGCTTCATCGACCACCTGCGCGGCGACCTCGACACCGCCATGGCCATGTACCTGCGCGGCGCCGAGCACGGCTCGCCGCCGGCCGACGCGGTGATCTGCACCGCCTCGGCCGCCTCGGTGCTGTGGTTACGCGGCGACCGGGCGGCCTGCGCGGAGATGGCCGAGCGGGCGCTCGACGCCGCCGCGCTGCTGGGCGACCCGGGCGCGCTGGCCGCCGCCACCACGGTGATCGCCATGGTCGCCGCGCTCGACGGCGACCGCCGCGCCAACGACGCCTACTACCTGCGGGCGCTGGAGTACGCCGAGCGCGCCGGCGACATCCTCCAGCTCATCCGCATCCGGGCCAACCGGGCATCACGCCACATCGACGAGGCCGACTACCACGCCGCGCTGGCCGACGTGGACATCGCCGGCCGGCTGTCCGACCTGGTGGCGTTCGCACCGTGGGCCGCCCTGACCGTCTCCAACCGGGCCAAGGCGCTGATCGGGCTCGGCCGGCTCGAAGAGGCCGCCGTGGACGCCGCCGACGCCGTCGCGCGCTGGGAGGCCATGGGCTCGCGCATCGGCTACGGCCTGCTGCAACTGGCCAGAATCCAGACGCTGCGCGGCGAGCGCGCCGCGGCCGCGGCCACCTACCGCCGGGTCCAGGTGGAGGCCGGGCGCTCGCGTGACGCCCAGGCGCTCGGCAACACGCTGACCGAGCTGGCCGAGCTCCTGGCCGCCGAGGACCCCGACGAGGCCGCCCGCCTGGCCGCCGAGGCGCTCAAGCACACCGAGGGCATGGCCGCGGTGAGCGCCCGGGTGGCCGCCGCCCGCGTGGCCGTCGTCGCCGGCCGCGCGGAGGCCGCCAGGAAACTGCTGGACGAGGCGGAGCCCATCGCCGCCGAACGCCGCCACCACACCGGCCTGGCCGGCATCGCCGAACTCCGGGCCGAACTGGACAAGGACCACGACCGCGCCGACGACGCCGTACGCATCTGGAGCACGCTCGGCGACCCCGTCGGACGCGCCAGAGCCGAACTGGTCAGAGCGGCGCTCGCCGACCCCGCCGTCGGCGCCGAGGTGGCCGGGCAGGTGGCCGAGCGCATGCACGCCATCGGCTGCCGCATGCTCGACGACCGCATCGACGCGCTGCTGGCGCGCGTCACCCCCGCCTCGGGCGCGCGGGTGACGGTCGAGACGATGGGCGCCTTCCGCGTGCTGCGCGGCTCCTTCCCCGTCCCGCGTACGGCATGGCAGTCCCGCAAGGCCCGTGACCTGCTGAAGATCCTGGTCAGCAGGAGAGGCAGGGCGATCGGCAGGGAGCGCCTGGTCGAGATCCTCTGGCCGGAGCAGGAGGACGAGGCGGTCGGGCTCAAACGGCTCAACGTGATGGTCTCCACGCTGCGCGCGGTGCTCGACCCGGCGCACGAGGTGGAGATCGTGGTCTCCGACGAGGGCGCGCTCCGGCTCGACCTGGACCATGCCGACGTGGACATCGAGCGGTTCCTGGGGCTGGTCGGCGCGGCCGTACGGCTGGAGCAGGCCGGGCGCGGCGGTGAGGCGCTGGCGCGGTGGAAGGCGGCCGAGGCCGCCTACGGCGGGGAGTTCTGCGAGGAGGACCCCTACGCCGACTGGGCCGTGGGGCTGCGCGAGCAGGCCAGGCTCGCCTACGTGCAGGCGGCGGCGCGGCTGGCCGGCGCGCGGGCGGAGGAGGGCCGCCATCACGAGGCGGCCCGCTACTGGCTGCGGCTCCTGGAGCGCGACGGCTACGACGAGCGCGCCCACCTGGGGCTCATCCGCTCCCTCGACCAGGCGGGACGGCGCGGCGACGCCCGCCGCCGCTACCACGTCTACACCGAGCGCATGCGCGAGCTGGAGGTCGAGCCCGCGCCGTTCCCCACCTGAAAACTCACTTGAACCAGACCTGAACCACGCCGGTGGATCGTGCGGGCATGAGGACGGTCATCGTACGCCTGGTAGAACCCGAGCAGTCCGGCGGTCAGCTCCGCGGGCTGCTCGAGGAGGTGGGCGGCGAACCGGTGCCGTTCAGCGGGACCGAAGCGGTGGTGGATCTCCTGCTGGCGGCGGCGGGACTGAAGACCTGAACCTCCCGCGAACCGGGATCCAGACGATGAGATCCGGGAGGAGGGGCTGCGATGAGCAATCGATGGCCATTCATCGGACGGCAGGGCCCGCTGGCCGCCGTCCGCCGGGCGCTGCGATCCTGCACGGGAGCGATGATCGCGGGCGAGGCCGGAGTGGGGAAGAGCAGGCTGGCGGCCGAGGTGGCGGCGGGCCTGACGGAGTACTGCGTGGTACGGGCCCTGGGCACGGAGACCGCGGCGATGATCCCGTTCGGGGCGTTCGCGCACGTGCTGGGCGGGCCGCCGGACGGCGGGGAGAACCTGCTGGGCTGGGCCGCCCGGCATCTGCGGACCCGGGCGGGCCAGGCCCCGCTGCTGGTCACCGTGGACGACGCGCACCGGCTGGACGCCGCCTCGGCCGCGCTGCTGCACTACCTGGCCACGCGGGGCGAGGCGGCACTGCTGGTCACCGTACGGACCGGCGAGCCCGTGCCCGAGCCGGTGGCCGCCCTCTGGAAGGAGGAGCTGGTCACCAGGATCGAGCTGGCGCCGCTGACCCGCGACGAGGTCAGCCAGGCGCTCACCGCGGCGCTGCGCGGCGACGTGGCGGCCGAGACCGTACGCCACCTGGCGCGGGTGAGCGAGGGCAACATGCTCTACCTGCGCGAGCTCGTCCACGCCGGGCGCGACCTCGGCTGCCTGTCCGAGCAGGGCGGCCAGTGGCGCTGGCGGGGCGGGCTGTCGATGACCACCCGCCTGCGCGAGCTGGTCAGCGAGCGGATCGGGCATCTCGACCCGGACGAGCGCGAGGTGCTGGAGCTCGTGGCGTTCGGCGAACCGCTCGGCACCGACCTGCTGGTCACGATGGCCTCGGCGGGCGCGGTCGAACGGGTGGAGGACCGCGGGCTCATCGTCGCCGACGGACCCGGCATGCGGCTCGGCCATCCGCTCTATGGCGAGGTGGTGCGGGGGCGCTGCCGTACGCTCAGGGCCCGGCGGCGGCTGCGCACGCTGGCGGAGTCGCTGGAGGCCAGCGGGATGCGCGGACGCGACGACATGCTGCGCGCGGCCGTGTGGCGGCTCGACAGCGGCTCGCCCGCCGACCCGCGCATGCTCCTGGTCGCCGCGCACCTGGCGTGGGGGCGCCAGGACCCGCACCTGGCCGCCCGGCTCGGCCGGGCCGCGGTCGAGGCGGGCGCGGGCATCGAGGCGGTGGCGCTGCTCGGGCAGGTGCTGACGATCCTCGGCGACACCGGCGGCGCGCAGGAGGTGCTGCGCCGTCAGGGCGGCTCCGGCGCCACCGACGCCGAACGCGCCCAGCACGCGCTCGCGCTCGGCGTCAACATGCTCTGGTCCGGCGACACCCACGAGGCCGGCCGCGTCTTCCAAGGCGCCGCCGACACACTGGCCGACCCGGCCTGGCGCCAGGAACTGCTCGTCCACCGCGGCGTCGTCGACTTCTTCACCGGCCGCCTCGACGCCGCGGAGCACACGCTCACGCGCGCCCGCGACCTCGCCCCCGACACCGCGCCCGGCAGCGGGCACCTGGCCGCGCTGGAGTCCTGGGTGAGCGCCCACTCCGGCCGCAGCGCCCGCTGCGTGTCCGTCGTGGAACGTGCCATGGCCGACGCGGACGCCTGGCGCGACCGCGCCCCGCACGCGCTGCCGGTCATGCTGGACGCGCGGTGCGCGGCCCACCTGTTCGCGGGGGAACTCGCCGACGCCGCCCGCGTCGCCGTCCAGGGCACCGAACTGGCCGCGCCGGACCTGTCGGTCTGCGGATTCGGCGTCTACCGCGCGCGGATCTGCCGCCTGCGCGGCGACGTGGCCGCCGCCCTGCGCTGGTGCCGCGAGGATGTCGTACGGCTGCGCGCCCGCTCGCCGTACCTGGGCAGGTGCCTGGCAGAACTGGCCCACTCGGCGGCGCTCCTGGGCGACCTGGAAACCGCCAGAAAGGCGTTGACCGAAGCCGAAGAACTGGCCGGATGCTGGAACTACACGCTCCAGCCCGTGCTGCTGGCCAAGGCCTGGCTGGCCGCCGCCGACGGTGACCTCGACGGGGCCGTTCGGACGGCGCTGTCCATGGCCGCCGACTGCCCCTACCTGGGCTACCGGATGCTCGCTCTGCACGACGTCGTCAGAATGGGCGCCGCCGACCTGGTGACCGGCCCGCTGGACGAGCTGGCCGGTCGGATGGAGGGCCCCTTCGCCCAGATCTGCGTCCGCCACGCCCGCGCCGCCGCCCGCAACGACCCGCCCGGCCTGCGCGCGGTGGCGGCCGAGTTCGAGTCGCTCGGCATGGTGTTGTACGCCGCGGAGGCCACGGCGCAGGAGGCCGCCGCCTACCGCCGGATGGGCCGCGGCACCGCCGCCAAGGGCGCCCAGACCCGCGCCTGGGCGCTGGCCAGGCGCTGCCCCGGCGTCACGACCCCGGCCCTGGTCGAACTGGCCACCCCGGACCTGACCCCGCGCCAGCGGGAGATCGTCCAGCTCGCCGCGGCCGGCCTGACCAACCGCCAGATCGCCGACCGCCTCACCCTGTCCATGCGCACCGCCGCCAACCACCTGCAGGCGGTCTACGACAAGCTGGGCGTCAACGACCGTACGGAGGTGGCCCGCCTGCTGGGGACGAGCTTCTAGTCCCACCCACGTACCAGAGCCCCGCCGCGCCCACCAGGCACAGGAGGGCGGCCGCCGTGATCGGATAGGAGTAGTCGGTGTGTGCGGCGATGATGTTCAGCGCGATTGAGGCCGACACCAGCAGGTTTCCCCAGCCGCTGATCCGGTTCAAGCGGTGCCTGCGCAACCACGGCGTCCAGGGCGGGAAACGGTCGAAGAAGATGACGTACGCGGCCACGACGGTGTTGGCGGCCAGCAAACCGAGGGTCACCCAGGTTAAGGCGATCATCACCTGTCCAGTATGACCCGTTTCAGGGTGGTAAGGCGGACGTGCGGGCCGGCGATGGTGGCGTGGGCGAGGTCGGCGGCCGGGATCTCGGTCGTGCCCGGCGCCTCGCCCGCGTGGTCGTCGCACCAGGCGACCACCTTCTTGGGGTCGGTCAGCGGCGCGGCGAAGTGGACCAGGCTGATGTACCAGCGCTCCCTGGGCCACGACTCGAACGCCCCGCGTACCCCCAGCGCCTCGTCGTACCGGCGCTGGAGGGTCCAGATCGTGTCGTCCTCCGGGTAAGCGAAGGCGAGGACGCCACCGGCGTGCGGGCTGACGCCCTCGACGCGCATCCGCACCGGCGGCAGCCCCCGGGCCGCGGTCCGCAGGGCGGCGGCGAAGGTCAGCAGGGCCGGGTCGGCGGCGGGGATCACCTGCCGGTACGCCTCCAGCGAGCGGAGGGTGACGTGCAGGACGCCGCGGCCGTGAGTCCAGTGGCCGGGGCCCGCGGCCTCGCCAGCCGCTCTGGCCAGCGACTCCAGGCGGTCCAGCGCGGGGCCCGTCGGGCGCAGGATGGTGGTCATGCCCCAGCGCGGGCTGCCTTCGGTGAAGGGGAGGTCGTGGGTGGACTCGCCGTCGAGCAGTGCCCGCCGCCCGCGGGTCTGGAAGGCGGCGTAGTCGGCGGCGAGCTCGTTGCGGCTACGCATCCGCGGCGACGGCATAGGTTCCGAGGGAGGGCTCCAGCAGGTCGAAGGCCATGCGCCCGGCCTCGGTCAGCGCCGCGGCGATCCCGTCGTGGTCCTGGCCGTCGAGCACCCGGGCCAGCGTCTCGTCGAACAGCAGCCGGTGTGCCGCCCCGAGCTCGGCCGCCGCGAGCCGGGGCAGGAAGCCGGGCTCGGTCTCGGCCGCGAGCCGGTCGGCCAGGGCGGCCTCCCGCTCGTCGTGGAACTCGCGGAGCCTGGCCACCAGCGCGGGACTGTCGGTGATCATCCGGGCGAACTCCAGGGGTGCGAAGCCGATCACCGGGTCCTTGCGTTCCACCGCGGCCAGGAAGGCGGCACGGAGCGCGGCCAGCGCCGACTGACCGGCGGGCCGCTCGGCGACCGTGTGCGCCAGCCCGGAGACGAACGCGTCGCCCAGGTCGAGCGCCAGGTCCTCCTTACGGGGGAAGTAGTTGGTCACCGTCATCTTGGCCACCTGCGCGGCGGTGGCGACGTCGGCGATCGTCACCTTGTCGTAGCCGCGTTCGAGGAAGAGCCTGGTGGCGTGCTGGGAGATGTTCTCCCTGGTCTGCTGCTTCTTCATCGCGCGGAGCCCTGTCGTCATGCCGCCATTTTGGCATGACCGACTCAACTTTGTCATTGACCTAAATTTAGGTTTCCGCCCTCTGGTTACCTTGACGGGGTGAGCACCTCCGCCCTCGAAGCGCTCGGCTCCCGGCCGCTGCCGTTCCTGCGTTCGTCCTGGCCCTGGCGGGCGCTGGCGTACCTGCTGGCCGGAGCGGTCTTCTGCGTCGTGCCGCTGGTGGTGGCGGCGTTGTCGGAGGTGCTGCCCGGATGGGCCGCGGTGGGCGCCGGGATTGTCGCGCTGGTGGCGTTCGGGCCGTTCGTGACGCGCTTCGAGCGGTGGCGGATGCGGCTTGTGGACCTGTCGCCGGTGCCCGGGACCCGGGAGCGGCGGCGGGAGATCGGTCTTGCCGTGCTCACGCTGGTCGCGTTCTGGTGGATCGACCTGGCGATCGTCGGCGTCGCGGTGGGCGGGCCCATCCTGCTGGTGCTCTCGCCCGTGGTGCAGCCGGATTCCGCGGGCGGGGTCGCAGTGGCCGGGTCGCTGGTGGGGGCGGCGCTGGTGCCCGTGGGGGCGTATGTGCTGACGGCCTGGGCGGGGGTGCGCGCGGCGATGGTCAGGGCGGTGCTCGCGCCCGAGCGGGCGGAGCTGGAGGAGGTCAGGCGGTCGCGGGCGCGGCTGGTCGACGCCTTCGAGGTCGAGCGGCGCCGGATCGAGCGCGACCTGCACGACGGCGCGCAGCAGCGGCTGGTCGCGCTGACCATGACGCTCGGGCTGGCCAGGCTGGACGTTCCCGACGAGGCCCCGCTGGCGCGTACGCTCGACCGGGCGCACGCCGAGGCCAAGCAGGTGCTGGCCGAGCTGCGGGAGCTGATCCGCGGGGTGCACTCCCAGGTGCTGACCGACCGCGGCCTCGCCGCCGCCGTCGGCGAACTGGCCGCGCGCTCGGCCATCCCCGTGACGATCACGACAGATCTGGACGTACGGCTCCCGCCGCCCGTGGAGATCGCCGCCTTCTACGTGGCCAGCGAAGCCCTCACCAACGCCACCAAACACAGCAACGCCACCAACATCACGATAAAAGTGGAAAAATCGCGTGAAAGCCTGTCGATCGCCGTCACCGACGACGGCCGCGGCGGCGCCGACACGGCGGCGGGAACCGGGCTCACCGGCCTGGCCGACCGGCTCGACGTGGTGGGCGGCAGACTGTCCCTGTCCAGCCCGCCGGGCGGCCCGACCACCATCAGAGCGGAGATCCCGTGCGCGTAGTCATCGCCGAGGACGCCGTCCTCCTGCGCGAGGGCCTGGTGAGCCTGCTCGAACGCTTCGGCCACCAGGTGGCCGCCGCCGTCGGCGACGCGGACGCCCTGCTCGCCGCGGTCCGCGAGCACGCGCCGGACATCGTGCTCACCGACGTGCGCATGCCGCCGGGGTTCGCCGACGAGGGCCTGCGCGCCGCCCTGGAACTGCGGCGCGACGGCCTGCCCGTGCTCGTGCTCAGCCAGTACGTCGAGCAGACCTACGCCGCCGAACTCCTGGAGACCGGCACCGGCGTCGGTTACCTGCTCAAGGACCGGGTCGGCGACGTGAAGGAGTTCGCCGACGCCCTCGGCCGGGTCGCCGCCGGCGCCACCGTCGTGGACCCCGAGGTCGTCCGGCAACTGCTCGGCCGCCGCCGCGACCCGATCTCCCGCCTCACCCCGCGCGAGCGCGAGGTGCTCTCGCTGATCGCCGAGGGCCGGGCCAACGCCGCCATCGCCAGGGAACTCGTGGTCACCGAGGCGGCCGTCGCCAAGCACATCGCGAGCATCTTCGCCAAGCTCGACCTGCCGCCCACACAGGACGGTCACCGCCGCGTACTGGCGGTGCTGGCCTACCTGACTAGGTGACGCAGAACTCGTTGCCCTCGGGGTCGGTCATCGTCACCCACGAGTGCGGTCCCTGCTGTCCCCGATGCGAGAAGCTCGCGCCCCTGGCGGTCAGCCGTTCGACCTCCGCCTCGACGTTGTCCTGACCGACCTGGACGTCGAGATGGACCCGGTTCTTGACGGTCTTGGACTCGGGCACGAGCTGGAAGAGCACCCGCGGATGCCCCTCGCACCGGATGGCCACGCCTTCCCGCCAGCGAAGTTGCCCGTCGTGCACGATGGTGTCGGCCTCGGTGGCGAACCCCTTGGAGACCATGTCGCGGATGAAGTCCGCGTCCTGGGGTTCCACCTCCCAGCCGAGCGCGTCCGCCCACCAGTCGGCCTGCGCGTGCGGGTCGGCCGCGTCGACGCTCACTTGGAAGCCATAGCTCATGTTCGACAACATAGGCCAGACCATGCCTGAAACGATCCGCCGCGCCGAGCCCCGCGACGCCGGGGCGCTCACCGCGCTCATGCACGCCTCCAGCGCCTACCACGGCGAGTACGCCACGATCCTGGAGGGATACCAGGTCACCGCCGCGTACATCGCCGCCCACCCGGTCTTCACCACCGACGGCCATCTCGGCTTCTACGCCCTGGTCGGCGACGAACTGGACCTGCTGTTCGTCGCCGACCGGGCGCAGGGCACGGGTCTCGGCCGCCGCCTGGTCGAGCACATGCTGGCCCAGGCCCGCGCGGCCGGGCTGACCCGGGTCCGGGTGGTCTCCCACCCGCCCGCCGAGGCCTTCTACCTGCGCATGGGCGCGGTACGCGTGGGCACGTCGCCGCCGAAGCCGCCGAGGATCACCTGGGAACGGCCCGAGCTGACCTTCGGGACGGGCGCGTGAACGAGCAGTGGCAGGAGGTCGGCGACCGCGTCTTCGTACGCAGGCACGAGTCCGTCGACCTCAACGTGGGCCTGGTCGTCGGCGACGGGCACTGCCTGGTGTTCGACACCCGCATGTCCCACCGGGAGGCCGTGGACCTGATCGCCGCCGTCCGCCGGATCACGCCGGATCCGTGGACCGTGGTCAACAGCCACGCCCACTGGGACCACTTCTTCGGCAACGCCATGTTCCTGCCCGCGGAGATCTGGGGGCACGCCCGGTGTGCGGAGGAGATCAGGTCCGGCGGCGAGGCGCAGCGGGCGGGCGTGCTGGGCTTCGTGGCGGAGGAGCGGCGGGCGGAGGTCGAGGAGATCGACCTGGTCGCGCCCGACCACACCTTCACCGACCGGGCCACGCTCGACATCGGCGGGCGGGCCGTACATCTGCGGTATTTCGGGCGGGGGCACACCGACAACGACATCGTGCTGCACGTGCCGGACGCCGGGGTGGTCTTCGCCGGAGACCTGGTCGAGGAGGGCGCGCCGCCGGCCTTCAGCGACTCCTACCCGCTCGACTGGCCGGCCACGATGTCCGCGATGCTGGCCGGCCTGCCGGAGCCCGTGATCGTGCCCGGCCACGGCGCGGTCGTCGACCTCGCCTTCGCGCAGGGCCAGCGTGACGAGCTGGCCGAGGTCGCCGCACTGGCCCGCCGCGCCCACGCCGAGGGCCTGCGCGACCTGATCGGCCGCTTCCCCTACCCGGAGGACGTGGCCCGCCAGGCGATCGAGCGCGCCTTCAAGCAGCTCGACTAGCCGGTACGCACTAGTGCATAATGCAATATAGAAGGAGGCAACATGGCGCGTCGTCCCGATCTGGTGGGCCTGACCGTGCTGGCCATGCTCTCGGTACGCGCCAGCCACCCGTACGAGCTGCACCGCTTCATCGTCGACACGCACAAGGACTACGTGACCGGGCTCCCGAGAAGCCTGTACCACGCGGTCGAGAAGCTCGCCGGCGACGAGCTGATCGTCCCGGTGGAGACCACCAAGGAGGGCCGCCGCCCCGAGCGGACGGTCTACGAGATCACCGGCGAAGGCCGCAAGGAACTGTCCACCCGGCTCAGGTCGCTCCTGCAGAGCCCCGGCGGCGACCGCCGCGCGTTCACCGCGGCGGTCTCGCTGATCGGCTGCCTGCCCGTGCCCGAGGCGCTCAACGCGCTGCGGTCCAGAGCGGCCTCGGTACGCGGGCTGATCACCGCCATGGACGGACACGTCGCCGCCATGCGCGACAACGGCCTGCCCGAACTGCTCATGATCGAGGTCGACTACGAGCGGACGCTGAGCCAGGCCGAGCTGTCCTGGATGGACGACCTGATCGCGCGGCTGGAGAAGGGCGAGCTGTCCTGGCAGGGGACGCTCACCCGCGAGCTGATGGAGAAAACCCTCGAATAGGAGGAAACCGTGAAGAAGCTCATCACCGAGGTGTCCGGCGTGGTCGAGGCCCCTGGCGCCAAGGTCTGGGACGACCTGGCGCGGAGCCTGCTGCCCGGCGGCCACCAGGAGGGCCGGTTCACCGTGGAGGACGCCCCCGGCCACACCTCGACCGTCGAGGTCGCCGGGCGGACCATCGCCTTCCAGGGCGGGTGGTGGTACCGGGGCGAATGGAGCGTCGAGCCGCACCCGCAGGGCTCGCTCCTGGTCCACCGCGTCTTCAACGTGGCGACCTGGATGCGCTGGGGCGTACCGCTCGCCAACCGCTTCTTCGTCGGCTTCAAGGAGTCCACCCGGGAGGGCTTCGCCGAGCGGCTTGTCCAGCTAGGAAATCGTTTGGGGTGTTCGACCAGGCTGGCTTAGGCTGCCGCTCCATGAGCATCACGTGGGGGCCGCTGCGCAAGGACGACGCCGGACGATGGGCGGAACTGACCGCCGCGATCCAGGCCGTCGACCAGGACGGCGAGAACTACGGCGCAGAGGACCTCACGGAGAGCCTCACCAGCCCGCTGGTCGACCTCGCCGAAGGCACGCTCGCCGCCAGGGACGGCGACCGCCTCGTCGCCTTCGCCTTCCTCCCGATCAGGCAGACCGCCCCGGAAGTGCACCGGATGGGGCTGTGGGCGGGCGTCCACCCCGAGCACCGCCGTACCGGCCTCGGCACGCGCGTCCTCGACTGGGCCGTCGAGGCCGCCCCGCGCCTGCACGAGCGCGCGTACCCCGGCAGGCCGCTCGAACTCCAGCTCCACTCCCGCGACACGCAGGTCTGGGCGGCGAAACTCTTCGAGAGCAGAGGCTTCGCCCAGGCGCGCTGGTTCTTCCAGATGGAACGCGACCTGGCCACCGAGATCGAGTCCCGCCCGCCCGCCGCCGGCCTGCGCCTCACCACCTGGACCCCCGACCGCGACGCGGGCGCCCTGAACGTGCGCAACGAAGCCTTCAGCGGCCACTGGGGCACCACCCCCCACACCCCGGCAAGCTGGAAGGAAAAGATCACCGGCACCCGCGCCTTCGTCCCGGAAGGTTCCTTCCTCGCCCTCGACGGCGACGAGGTCGTCGGCATCCTGATCACCCACTACTTCGCCGCCGACACCGCCGTGACCGGCGTGCGCGAGGCGTGGATCCAGATCATCGGCACCCTCGCGCCCTGGCGCGGCAAGGGCGTGGCGAGCGCGCTCATCTCACACGCCCTCACCGAACTCAAGAGTCAGGGGTACGGCAGAGCCGGCCTCAGCGTCGACGCCGACAACGGCACCGGAGCACTCGGCGTCTATGAGCGCTCCGGGTTCACCGTGGTCCAGCGCACCTCCGCCTATACGAGGATGCTCACGCCAGCCTGATCTTGCCGCCCGCCACCTTGATCTTCTTGCGGGGGAGGGCGCGGGTGGCCGGGCCTTGGACGACGGCGCCGGTGGAGATGTTGAACTTGCTGCCGTGGCACGGGCAGTTGATCGTGCCGCGGCTGACGCCGGCCAGCGTGCAGCCCTGGTGGGTGCACTTGGCGCTGAAGCACCGGAAGACGTTCTTCTTCGGCTGGGTGATCACGTACTTGTTCTTGATGATCCTTCCACCGCCGACGCGAATGTTCTTCGTGAGGGCCAGGACCGGCTTGGCAGACTCCGCGTCCGCGTCGGCCCGGCTTGGCCACAGGAACACGATCGCGGCGCCGGTGAGGGTGCCGCGGGTGACTAAGGCACGGCGTGTGAGCATGGTTGCCTCCTTCAACCGTCCACACGTACCGCATCGGCGTAGTGGTTCATGGGGAAACGTGCGACAAATCCCCCGGAGATGGCGTGCACGGTGCCGCCGTGGAGCGTCGCGATGTCCCTGGCGATCGGCAGGCCCAGACCCGCGCCACCGGCATCGCGCGCCCTGGCCTCGTCCAGCCTGGTGAACCGGCCGAACACCGCCTCCCGCTGCCCCTCCGGAATCCCCGGCCCGTCGTCCTCGACCTCCAGCACCGCCGTCGTACCCTCCCGGCGGACCCGGACCACGACGGTCGAGGCGGCATGCCGTACCGCATTGCTCGCGAGGTTTGTCACGAGTCGGCCGACGTGCCCGCGCGCACCCTCGATCACCACGTCCGGCTGCACGTCCAGCTTCAGCTCCACCTCGGAACGGCGCTCGACCCGCACGGCCTCCTCGGCGGCGATCTGGCCCAGGTCCACGTCGGCCGCCTGGAGTGGTTCGCCCGCGTCCAGCCGGGCCAGCAGGAGGAGGTCACCGGCCAGCGCCTGCAGGCGTTCGACGTCGGCGAGGGCCTCGGCGGTCAGCTCGCTCGGCTCGGCCAGTTCCAGCCTGGCCCGCAGGGTCGCGATCGGGCTGCGCAACTCGTGGGCGGCGTCGGCGACGAAGCCCTTGTGCCGGTCGACCGCCGTTTCCAGCCGGTCGAGGGTGCCGTTGACCGTAGTGGCCAGGGCGGCGATCTCGTCCCCCGAACGCGGGACCGGGACCCGCTGGTGCAGGTCGCGGGCGGTGATGTCGGCGACCTTGGCCCGGATGGCCGCCACCGGGCGCAGCGCCCGGCCCACCGACAGCCACGTCATCAGCGCCACCACCAGCAGCAGCGCGGGCACGCCAGGAAGCAGCACGCTGTTGAGCGTGGTCAGCGCCTCCTCCGCCGGGGCCAGCGAGGAACGCGCGAGCACCATACCCGGCCCCATTTCCGTGGCCACCGACATCCCCACCACCCGGAACCCGTCGACCTGCTCCCAGGCGGTGGTGAACGTCTTGCCGTCCGCACTGAGCATGACGTCCGGATCGACGAGGGTCGTCTGGTAGGGCTGGGTAGTGCCGATGGTGGGCTGATAGGGCAGGGTAGTGCCGGTCAGGGTGGCCATTTCGGCCTTCTGCGCATCGGCCCGCGCCACCGACGCCTGCAGAACGGGCGCCGCCTCGACGGCCCGCCGGGTGGCGTCCGCGTCGACGCTGGCCAGGAGGCTGCCGCGCATGGACTGGGTCAGCACGAGCGCCGTCACCCCCAGGGCCAGGGCCACCACCAGGGTGGCGGCTAGGGTGGCGCGCAGCCGTACCGAGGAGGCCCCCTCCCGCACCCGAGCAACCAGAGACCCACCCACCCGACCCCTCCCCGAGCCCAGCCCCCGCACCTCGTCCCCCCGCACACCCCGCCGCCCCCGAGCCCCCCGCACAGCCCCGTCCCCCCGCACAGCCCCGTCCCCCCGCACAGCCCCGTCCCCCCGCACAGCCCCGTCCCCCCGCACAGCCCCGTCCCCCCGCACAGCCCCGTCCCCCCGCACAGCCCTGTCCCCTCGCACAGCCCTGTCCCCTTGCGGAGCCCTGTCCCCTCGCACAGCCTTGCGCGCCCGCACACCCTCGTGCTCCTCCGCGGCCATGTGTGCTCGCACGGTCTTCCGCCCGCGAGCAGCCGAGGCGTCCGTGCGCATTTCCGCAGCCGCGGGAGCGTCTTGGCGCCCCCTTGCGGCCGGGGCATCCGTGCGCATCTGCACGGTAGCGGGAGTGTCCTGGCGCGCCCGCACGGTCTTGTGCGCGCCCGTGGTCTGCTGGTCCCGCGTGGTCTGGCGTTCCCTCGCGGTGTGCGCCCCCGTGGCCTCGTGTTCCCTCGCTGCCTGGCTTTCACCCGTGGTTTTGTGCTCTCGCGTGGCTGGCTGAGTGGTCTTGGGCAATTGAGCGGCGGGGTGCGGGTGGGGCTGGGGGTTGTGGGGGGTTGTGTCGCCGTTGCCGGTCATTCCGCCTCCAGCCGGTAGCCCGCGCCGCGGACGGTCACCAGGGTCGTCCTGCCGAACGGCAGATCGATCTTGCGGCGCAGCGCGCTGATGTACACCTCGATGATGTTCGCGTCACCGTCGTAGGAGAAGTCCCAGGCGGCGGCCAGCAGGTCGCTCTTGGACACCACCTCGCCCGCCCGCCTGGCCAGCCCGTGCAGCACCGCGAACTCCTTCGGCGTCAACGACACCTCCGTCTCACCCCTGCGGCAGCGCAGCCCGGCCGGGTCGATCACCAGGTCCCCGACCGTGATGGACACCGGCCGCTCCCGCCCGCCCCTCCGCACCAGCGCACGCAACCGGGCCAGCAGCACCACGTACGAGAACGGCTTGGCCAGATAGTCGTCGGCGCCGGTGTCGAGTGCCTCGGCCTCGTCGTAGACGCCGTCCTTGGCGGTCAGCATCATGATCGGCGTCCAGTTGCCCGCCTCACGAAGCTTGGCGCAGACGGCGTAGCCGTTCATCCGGGGCAGCATCACGTCGAGCACGATCACGTCGTAGTCGTTCTCGGTGGCCATCCACAGCCCGTCGCGCCCGTCGTAGGCCACGTCCACCGCGAACCCTTCGCCGGTCAGCCCGCCCTTCACCAGGTCGGCCAGCCGCTGCTCGTCCTCAACCAATAGCACTCGCACGCCTCTCAGAGTGCAGCAAGCCACCTAAAGCCAACCTGAAGATCATTTAGGGCGCCTTCAGCCTCTCTTCAGGTACGGCAGAGCAGATTCGTTCCCGTCCGACCCACACGACAGGAGAATTCATGTTCAAGCGCCGCGTAATGGTCCTCAGTGCGGTAGGCGTGCTGGGGCTCGCCGCCCTGGCCGGATCGGCGATGGCCGACGAGACACCCGCGCCCGGCGCAGGCGGCAAGGTCGTCTGCACCGACGAGAACGGGAAGGTCATCGCCGAACTCACCCAGGCGACCAAGGCGATCGCCATCGACAAGGACGGCAAGGTCACCACCTCGGCCGACGCGGAAGGCGTGCCCGCCGAGGGCGCCACGCCCACCTCCGGCAAGGACGCCGAGAAGGCCGACGACCCGGTCAAGGGCGGCGTCCTGGAGTTCACGGAGGCGGTACCCGCACTTCCGGCCGAAAAGGGCACGGAGCAGGGCGGCAAGACCGAGGCCGGTTCCAAGCCTTCGCTGACCGTGATGGGCGCCCCGCCCGCGGAGGGACTGGCCAAGACGATCTCCATCAAGTGCGCGAAGGTCGACTAACCACACCGGCAGCCATTCCTCACCGTCAACCAGTCCCGCACCGGTGCCATGCCCCCGCAGGGGCAACGGTCCCGCACCGGTGACATGTCCCGCACCGATGTCATGTCCCGCACCGATGTCATGTCCCGCACCGGTGACATGTCCCGCACCGATGTCATGTCCCGCAGCGGCGGCCACGACCGACCACGGCTGACCCCGACCGATCGTGACTGGCCACGATCGATCAGGGTCGACCATGGCTCGCCGTAACCGACCACGATTGGCCACGACCGACCGCAGCCGACTGTGGCCGATCGGTTGGCTGCGGGGTGTGTCGGGGTCATGTGCCGGATGGGACGTGCGCCGGCCGTACGGACGGGGAGTACGGGCGGTGTGGGGTTCTGGTGTGAGGTCTAGGTGAAGGTTGGGTGCGGGCCCAGGGCCCAGTATTCGTACAGGCCGTGCCCTACCTGGCCGTCGTATTCGAACCGGCCGACCGCGTCGACCATGCCCCACATGCGCGCCGCGTCGTCCGGGAGCGTATAGGTCACACCCTGGACCACCGGGTCCGGACCCTGGTACATCCCGTGCTTCCAGTCGGGCTCCAGGCCGTACCCGGTGCCGACCATGAGGTGGACGGGCAGGATCGGACGGGCGCGTACCTCGAACGGCTTGCCGCCGGGCGGGGAGAAGCCGATCACGGCCTCGACCACGTCACGGGTGCCGGGGGCGTACACGGGCTGGTATTCGGGGCGGCCGAGGTACTCCTCCTCCCGGCCGTCCGACCAGACCCGTGTCGCCTCCTCCAGCACCCTGCGGCCCTTCTCGTCCTCCTGGATGATGCAGAGGATCGCGTGGTCGTCGAACTGCATGGGCGCGTACAGCCAGTAGAACGTGCCCGGGTTCTTCGACTGGATGCCGGGCGGCTCGGGTTCGCCAACGGGTCGTACGCCCCAGGATCGGTCGCGGGTGCCCTGCCAGCGGTCCGGGGTGACGGCGATCTCTTCCTCCCCGATCCGGATATTTCCTGACCACCGTCCCGTCTGTGCCATCCGTACCGAATCGAACATGACCCGCTCCTGCCAGCGCACGAAGTGGCGCGGCTCCAAGGTCGCCGGGATCGTGCCCTCCCAGTGGAGGTCGAAGGACAGGCCATGCTCGTTCGGCTCCAACAGCACCCGGAGCCGCTTGAGCCCTTCGAGTACCTCCACCCGGAACGGGCCGATCTCGGTGTTCATCCGGTCCGCGCCCAGCTCCCGCGAGGCGCGGACCACCCGGTGCAGCCGCTGCGTCCTGACGCAGGCGAAGGCGTCGGTGACACCCAGGTTGGGGTACTGGCCTACGCCGATGATGAGCATGAGCTCGTCGGTGGCGGCGTGGCAGTTGAAGTAGTAGCGGTCGTAGAAGTTGCGGTCGGAGGTGGCCACATGCCGCATGACCTGGGGTGCCTGATGGATCGGGTAGTCGTCCAGGGGTGAGAGCGCCATGCCAGGGTTGTAGCAAGCGCTTGGTACAACGTCAACGCCCCACCCCCTGCCCGGCCATTCCACCCGGCCGGTGTGCCCCCCATTGGCTCGCCCGCTCTGGTCTGCGCGGTGCTGCTGTTCCCGGGTGCGCGGCGTCCGAGGTGCGGGGCGCCGGGTTTGGAGGTGCGAGGACCCGGGGCACGGTGCAGCGCGGTGGTGAGGTGCGGGGTGCGGGATGCGGGTGCAAGGCGCGGGGGTGCGGGGTGTGAGGCGCGGGGCGGTCGGTGGTGGGGGGTGCGTGGTGGGGCTAGTTAGGGGAGTGGGTGCGGAAAGCGCGCCACCCCTTCGGTGGCGCGCTTTCTGCGGATAAATCAGGACATCTTGCGAGATGCCTCATTGGCCGTGGACGAGATGTGGTCCGCGGTCCTGTCCGCCGTGTCGGAGACCCGGTCGGCAGCCTTCTCCGCCCGGTCGTTCACCCACTGTGAGGCGTCCGAGGCGGAGTCCTTCATGTGGTCAGTCCACTGCTGCGCGTTGCGGCGGTAGAACATGTAGCCCATAACGCCCACCGCCAGTCCGGTCATCAGCAGGATCACCGGCCACCGGCGGGACTTGGGCATAGGCGTCGGATCGATCTTGTGCGCGGCTTGGGTCAGCATGGTGCTGACCGCCGGCGCGAGCCGATCCTCCACGTGATGCGCCGCGTCTTCCAGCCTGGGCGCTGCCCAGTAGCGGGCATCTTCGATGCGCTGGGCGGTGGCCACTTTGGCCTGGTCCGCCATCGGCGCGAGCCGGCGGCCCGCCTGCACGGCCTGAGCCTTGACGCGGCCCATCCATGTATCGGGTACTTCGATCACCGCACGGCGTCTTCTAAGTGTCAGGGACACGACAACCTCCCCTGTCATTGGGGCCCCGGAGCGTGACCTTCCCGGTACAAGGCGGCTCAATCATCGTGAGCCGTGGGAGGATGCTGCCAACGGCCCAAGGGCCATCGTCATCAAAACACCACAAAACCAACCCTGTGCATAGAGGGGGGCAGCTGTCTCGTGGCTGAGAAGCTGATCGCAAACCTGAAGACAAACCACGGCCTGATCCGTATCAAGCTCTTCCCTGAGCTTGCTCCGAACACGGTCGCCAACTTCGTCGAACTCGCCGAGGGGACGCGCGAGTGGACCCACCCGGAGACGGGGGAGAAGTCCACCAAGCCGCTCTACGACGGCACGATCTTCCACCGCATCATCGACGGCTTCATGATCCAGGGCGGGGACCCGCTCGGCCAGGGCATCGGCGGCCCCGGCTACGCCTTCGACGATGAGATCCACGCCCAGAACAACTTCAACCGCCCGTACCTGCTGGCCATGGCCAACGCGGGCATCCGCATGGGCAGGGGCACCAACGGCTCGCAGTTCTTCATCACCGTGAGCGCGCAGCCGCACCTCAACGGAGGTCACACGATCTTCGGCGAGGTCATCGAGGGCAAGAACGTCGTCGACGCCCTCTGCAAGGTGCCGACCGGTCGCAACGACCGTCCGCAGCAGGACGTGGTCATCGAGTCGCTCACTTTCGACCGCCAGCCCGCCTGAGTTCGTGTGCGCGTCGGGCGGGCTGCAGGCCGTAGGCTGCGAGCATGACCAGCCAGCCGCCCAGCCCGCCCGAGCATCCCGCCGAGGCGGTGCCGACGTGTTACCGGCATCCCGACCGTGAGACCTGGGTCCGCTGTCAGCGCTGCGACCGGCCCATCTGCCCCGACTGCATGCGTGACGCCGCCGTGGGCTTCCAGTGCCCCGAGTGCGTAGCCGAAGGCAATAAGGGTGTACGGCAGGCCAAAGCCGCCTTCGGCGGCGCGGTAGTCGCCACGCCCTACGTCACCTGGGCCATCCTGGCGGTCAACATCCTGGTCTTCGGCGCGCAATACCTGACCGGCAACGCCGTCACGGCCCGGCTGGGGATGTGGCCGGTGGGCGTCGCCTTCGGCGAGCAGTACTACCGGCTGATCACCGCCGCGTTCGTGCACGGCGGAGTTTTCCACATCCTGTTCAACAGCTGGGCGCTGTACGTCGTCGGCCCCTACCTGGAGCGCGCCTTCGGGCACGTGAAGTTCACGGCCATCTACGTCGTCAGCGCGCTCGGCGGCTCCACGCTCGGCTACTGGCTGGACACGCCCGACACGCTGACGGTCGGCGCGTCCGGCGCCATCTTCGGCCTGTTCGGCGCGATCTTCGTGGTCGGCCGCAAGCTCAACATGGACGTGCGCGGCATCGCCGTGCTGATCGTGATCAACCTGGTGATCACGTTCCTGCCCGGGTTCAACATCAGCTGGACCGGCCACGTGGGCGGCCTGATCACCGGATCGGCGCTGGCCGCGGCGCTGGCGTACGCCCCCAAGAACAACCGCGCCCTGGTACAGACGCTGACGGTGGTGGGGGCGGTGGTCGTCCTCGGCGTGCTCGTGTTGCTCCGGACGTCCGCGATCGTGAGCTGACTTTCCCCAGGTGTGGAAAAGACTGTGGAAAGAACTAACGCCAGCGGGTGGAAAGCACCACACCGAAGATGATGAAAACGAACCCGATCAGCAGGTTCCAGTTCTGTAGGTCGCCGATGAAGGGCGCGTCGGGCGCGATGTAGTAGACGGCGATCCACAGGATGCCGATGATCCACGTGCCCACCATCGTCGGTGCCAGCCAGCGGGGGCTGACCTTGACCTGCTGGGTCTTCTGCGGCGGTGTGTAAACCGCCTTCTTGCGAGCCTTGGGCTTGGACACTGGATAACTCCTGCTGAGGGCCTGGGGCATCCGGATCGTCCACAGGCTCTGTGGTTAGCGTAGTTGAAGCGTGGCCCAGGATAGTCGCCACGCGCATGACATGGCGATCCCCAGGGAACCGGATCAGTCACGAATACCCTGGCCGGGTGAGGGCCATCCTGCGGAGCGTGGGCGAGCTGAGCATCACGGCGGGCGTGATCATGCTGCTCTTCTGCGCTTACCTTCTCTGGGGCACCAGCGCTTACACCCAGCGCCAGCAACTCCTGCTGCAGCAGCAACTCGCGGAGGAGAGCGCCACTCCGGCGCAGCCGGCCGCCGACGGCAAGATCCCCAAGATCTCGCTGGGGAAGGCGATGGCGCTGCTGCGCATCCCCAAACTCGGCCGCGACTACCGCTACGCGGTGGTGGAGGGTGTGGAAACCGACCACCTGAAGAAGGGTCCGGGCCACTACCCGGGTACGGCCCTGCCCGGCCAGGTCGGCAACTTCGTCGTCTCCGGTCACCGGACCACGTATTCGGCCCCGTTCAACCGGATCGACGAACTCCAGCGCGACGACGAGATCGTCGTGGAGGCCCGCGAGGCCCGCTACACCTACCGGGTCACCTCCCAGGACATCGTCGAACCCAACGAGATCGAGATCATCGCCCCCGTTCCCGGCAAGCCCGACATCAGCCCCATCCGCTCATATATCACGCTCTCTACCTGTCATCCCGAGTACTCGGCCGCCCAACGGCTGATCGTCTACGGCGTGCTCAAGGAGACCGAGGAACGAAAGGTCTGACATGTACGGCTGGCTCTGGCGCAAGCTCCCCACCCCGCTGGGCAAACGGCTCCTGACGGCCGCGGTCCTGGCCGCGATCGCGGCAGCCGTACTCTGGTATGTGGTTTTTCCTCTGCTCGAACCCGCGGTGACGCTCGACGAGGTCACCGTCAGAAAGTGAGCTCCACGTGACGAGGGTGCTGGTCGTCGACAACCACGACAGCTTCGTCCACACGATCGTCCAGTACCTGCGCGAACTGGGCGCCGCCTGCGACGTGCGCCCGCGCGACGAGGTGCTTCCGGCCGACGCCGACGCCTTCGACGCGGTGCTGATCAGCCCGGGGCCCGGCACCCCCGAGGCGTCCGGCATCAGCGTCCCGCTGGTCCACCACGCGGCGAACCGCGGCCTGCCGCTGCTAGGGGTGTGCCTCGGCCACCAGGCCATCGCCGTCGCCTACGGCGCGACCGTCTCGACCGCCCCCGAGCTCATGCACGGACGCACCAGCCAGGTGGAGCACGACGGCAAGACCGTCTACGAGGGCCTGCCCAGCCCGGTCGAGATGACCCGCTACCACTCGCTGGCCGTGGACCCGGCCACGGTCCCCGACATCCTGGACGTCGTCTCCCGGACGCCCGACGGCGTCATCATGGGCCTGCGCCACCGCACGGCGCCCGTGGAAGGCATCCAGTTCCACCCAGAGTCGATTCTGTCCCACCATGGGCACCGACTCCTGGCGAACTGGCTGAACTCAACGCTGTAACGCGCTCGGGGCCGCACACGACTACTCATTAAGCGTCCCCGCCGTTGCCCCCGAGCGGCGGGGGCGCCTTTTTGTGCCACAACTTCCGGGAACGCCGACGGGCCCCCGGAAACCGGAGGGCCCGTCGTCTGGCCTAGAAGTCGTCGCCCGGAGGATCATCCTCCGTCGGCTCCCCGGTCGGCTCTTCCGTGGGGAACGTCGGGTCGGTGGTGGGCGTGTCGGTCGGCTGCACGTCCGGCCCGGTGGAGACCACGATCGTGACCGTGGTCTTGGGCGCCACCTTGGTCCCCTCACCCGGGTTCTGCTGGATGACGACGCCCTCGGGCTTGTCCGCGCTGGACTGCGGGACCACCTTGACCCGGAACCCGGCCGCGCGCAGCGCCGCGGCGGCGTCGGCCTCGGTGAGGTCGAGCACGCTCGGCACCTCCGACAGCTCCGCCGGAACGAAGAGCATGACCGTGGTGCCCTCGTTGACCTCGGTGCCCGCCACGGGGTCGGTCTTGTACACCTTGCCCTGCGACTTGCCGGACACCCCGGTCTTGAACACGGGCTTCAACCCGAGGTCGGTCAGCATCGTCCGGGCGGCGTCCTTGTCGAGCCCGACGAGCCCCTCCGGCACCTTCACCTTCTGCACGCCCTTGGACACGGTGAGCGTGACCTCGCCGCCCTTGGGCACCTCGGCCCCGACCGCCGGGTTGCTGGAGATCACGACGCCCTTCTTGACGTCGCTGCTGAACTCCTCCTCCACCTTGGGCGTGAGCCCCAGTGTGGTGAGCTGCGTCTCGGCTTCCTTCTGGGTCATGCCGGTGAGCAGCGGCACCTTCACCGGCGCCGCGGTGGTGGGCGTGCCGCCGCCGCCTCCGCCGAGGAAGGCGTACGCGACACCGATGAACGCGCCGATGATCAGCAGCGGGATCACGATCCACAGGGCGGTCTTGACCGCCTTGTTGCCGCCGCCGCCCGCGCGCCGGCGACCACCCCGGCCGCCGTGCTCGGTCTCGCCGTACTCGTAGGGCGGGACGGCGCCGGTACGGCCGGTGGCCGGGCCACCCTGCTGCTGCGTGGCGGCCATGGTGCGGGTGCCCGCGCCGTAGTTGGTCATCGCCATCGTCTGGGCGTCGACCGGCATCCCGGACATCGCGCGCTGTATGTCGGCGCGCATGTCCTGGGCGCTCTGGTAGCGCTGGGCGGGGTCCTTGGCCATCGCCTTGAGCACGATCGCGTCGGCCCACGCGGGAATCTCGGGGTCGATCTGCGACGGCGGGATGGGCTCCTCGCGCACGTGCTGGTAGGCGATCGCGACGGGGGAGTCGCCGGTGAACGGCGGCTGCCCGGTCAGCAGCTCGTAGAGCACGCACCCGGTGGAGTAGATGTCGCTGCGGGCGTCGACGCGCTCGCCGCGGGCCTGCTCCGGCGACAGGTACTGGGCGGTCCCTATCACCTGCGCGGTCTGCGTCATCGTGGCGGCCGAGTCGGCCATCGCGCGGGCGATGCCGAAGTCCATCACCTTGACGTCGCCGGCCCGAGTGATCATCACGTTGGCCGGCTTGATGTCACGGTGGACGATGCCGCCGCGGTGGCTGTAGTCGAGCGCGCGCAGGATGCCGTCGACCAGCTCGACCGCGCGCTCCGGCATCAGCCGCCGGTCCTGGCGCAGCAGGTCGCGCAGCGTCCGGCCGTCGACGTACTCCATCACGATGTAGGGCACGGGGGTGCCCTCGGTGCCGTCTTCGCCGGTGTCGTAGACCGCGACGACGGCGGGGTGGTTCAGGGATGCCGCCGACTGCGCCTCGCGCCGGAACCTGGCCTGGAACGTATGGTCCCTGGCGAGGTCCGCCCGGAGCGTCTTGATGGCGACGATGCGGTCCAGCCGGATGTCTCGGGCGCGATACACCTCGGCCATGCCGCCGCGCCCGACGACACCGTCGAGTTCGTAGCGACCACCGAGTAGCCGAGGCTGAGTCATTTCCTGCACTGTCCCTTACCGTTCATCTTGGGTACCGGCCTGCACCGTGCTGTAACGAGTGGCCGCCGGTGTCCATCATCGACCCCGAGACGCATCACGTCTCCTCCTTCGGCGGGTTTGTATCACCCGGGTCAGGTGAGGCCGTCGGTGTCGGTGTCGGCGACATCGTGGGCGTTGGGGTGGGTGTCGGAGTCGGGGTCCGGGTCCGGGTCGTCGTCGGGGTCGGTTTCGGAGTCGGCTTCTGACTTGGAGTTGCCGACGAGCTTACGGTAGCTGACCGCGAGGTTACCGGCCGCGTCGACTTCACCGGAACCACCGACGGACGCGGGGTCGGCGTCTTCGTCTTGCGCGGCTTTATCTCGGCGGGCCGGTTGAGCGACGCCTGGGTGGGTTCGGCCACGTCAGGCGGTGGCGCCTCCTGCCCTCTTGCCACCATGAAAGCACCGAAACCCACCGCCGCCACGGACGCCGCGGTGGCGAAGAGCACAACGGTGCGCCGGCCCTTGCGGGCCGCCGGGGCCTGCCGCGTGGTGAGGGGCGCGCCGCCGCCGAGGTCGTCGGTGGTGCGATCCGACCCCTCCGGCTGCGGGTACGGCTCGCCGTACCCCTGAGCCACGCCCTCGACCTCGCCCGATCGCGGCCCGCTCGCTTCACCGGTGTACGGCTCCCGCACCCGGAACCCGGCCGGGTCGGTGAACATGCTCAGATCGGTCCGCTGCTGGAGCGCGGCCAGCGAGTCGCGCAGCACGTACGCCCGATCGGCCAGCTCCATCGCCGAGGCGGGCCGGCGCTCGGGGTCCTTCGACAGCAGCGCCATGATCAGCTCGCGCACCGGCCGCGGCACGTCCACGCCGAGCGGCGGCGGCGTCTCGTTGAGGTGCATCAGCGCGATGGCGACCTGGGTGTCGGCCTGGAACGGCGGCCGCCCGGCCAGGCACTCGTAGGCCACGACGCCGAGGGAATAGAGGTCTGTCGACGGGGTGAGGGTGGTGCCCTGGGCCTGTTCCGGGCTGACGTACTGGGCGGTGCCGAGCACGGTGCCCGTCTGCGTGACCGGCGCGGCCTCCAGGGCCCTGGCGATGCCGAAGTCGGTCACCTTGATCTTGCCGTCGGGGGTGACCATCAGGTTGCCGGGCTTGATGTCGCGGTGGATCACGCCGGAGCTGTGGGCGGTGTGCAGCGCCTTGGCGGTCTGGTGGATGACGTCGAGCGCCACGTCGGGCCCGAGCGAGCCGTTGCGCCCGAGGATGGCCGACAGGGGCTCGCCCTGGACCAGCTCCATCACGAGGAAGGCCAGGTCGGCCTCCTCGCCGTAGTCGAAGACCTGCGCGATGCCGGGGTCGGCGAGCCCGGCGGTGATGCGCGCCTCGTTGCGGAAGCGGCTGCGGAAGGTGGGGTCGCCGGAGACGTGGCTGCGCAGCACCTTGACCGCGACCTCACGGGCGAGCAGCTGGTCGCGCGCACGCCACACCTCACCCATGCCGCCCGCGGCGATGCGGGAGACGAGGAGGTAGCGGTTGGCCAGCTGCGTGCCCGGGGTCACTTGTTGAGCACCGCCTCGGTGATCGCCTTGCCGATCGGGGCGGCGACGCCACCGCCGGTGGCTTCCTCGCCGACTCTGGCGGCGCCGGACTCGACGAAGACGGCCACGGCCACCTGCGGGTCCTGGGCCGGGGCGAAGGAGATGAACCAGGCGTGCGGCGCCTTGCCCTCGCGGGTCTCGGCGGTGCCGGTCTTGCCGCCCACCTCGACGCCGGGGATCTGGGCGGTCTTGGCGGTGCCGTTGGCGACCACGCTGACCATCATGTTCTTGAGCTTGGTGGCGTTCTCGGGGCTCATCGCCTCGGAGAACTCCTCGGGCTCGCCCTCGTCGACCGCGTCGCCCTTGGCGTCAGTGATCTTGTTGACGAGGTACGGCTTCATGACCGTGCCGTTGTTGGCGATGCCGGCGGCGACCATGGCCATCTGCAGGGGCGTCATCACCGCGCTGCGCTGGCCGATCGAGGTCATGGCGATGGCGGCGGGGTCGTCCGTCTCCTCCTTGCCGATCGTGCTGGCCTCGACGCCCATGGGAATGCTCAGCGGCTCGCCCACGCCGAACTTCCTGGCCTGCTCGGCGATCTTCGCGTAGCCGAGATCCAGGCCGATCTTGCCGAACGGGGTGTTGCACGAGCGCTCCAGCGCGTACACCATCGGCACCTGGCCGCCGCCGCAGGCCGCGCCGCCGTAGTTGGGCAGCGTGGTGGTGGTGTTCGGCAGCGACAGGCGGGTGGGCGCGTCCACGACCGTCTGGCCGTCGCGGCTGGAGTCGTCCTCCAGCCACGCGGCGGTGGTGACGACCTTGAACGTCGAGCCCGGCGCGTAGAAGTCCCCGATCGCGCGGTTGATCAGCGGCTTGTCGGGGTTCTTCTCCAGCTTGTTGTACGCCGAGAACGCCTGCGGCTTCTCCGGCACCGAGATCTTGGCCGGGTCGTAGGTCGGCAGCGAGACCAGGGCGAGGATCTTGCCGGTCTTGGGCTCGATCGCGACCGCGGCCCCGCGCTTGCCGCTCTGGCGCAGCGCGTCGTAGGCCGCCTTCTGCGCCTTGGGGTTGATCGTCAGGTCGACGTTGGCGCCCTTGGTGGGCTCGCCGGTGAACAGGTCGATGCTGCGCCGCAGGAGCAGGTCGGAGCTGGAGCCGTCGAGCAGGCTGTTCTCGGCGCGCTCGACGGCCGACTCGCTCTCCGGGGAGAAGAAGCCGGTGACGTGCGCGTAGAGCTCGCCCTCCGGGTACTCCCTGAGGAACTTGAACGGGCCCTTGGTCTCCGTCGACTGCGCGAGGATCGTCTTGCCGCTGGCGGTGATGCGTCCGCGCTGGACGGCGTACCGCTCGAAGTAGTTGCGGTTGTTCCTGGAGTCCTCGCGGTAGCCGTCGGCCTTGACCGCCTGCAGATAGTTGACGTTGATCATGAGCAGCGCGAACATGGCCAGGCAGGCCACGGCGGCGCGCTTGAGTGTGCTGTTCATCGCTGGAACACCTGCGTCAGTCCTTCGTCCTGGATCGCCTGGGGCGGAGGCCTTCTCGCCGCGTCCGACATGCGTACCAAAAGGGCGATAAGTATCCAGTTAGCCAGTAGGGCGGAACCACCCTGGGACATGAACGGGGTGACCAGGCCGGTCAGCGGGATCAGGTTCGTCACGCCGCCGACGATGATGAAGACCTGCCAGGCCAGCAGGAAGGACAGGCCGCCCGCCAGCAGCTTGGTGAACGGGTCGCGGGCCGCGATAGAGGTACGCAGGCCGCGCTCCACGATCAGCGCGTAGACCATCAGCAGCGCCATCAGGCCGGTCAGCCCGATCTCCTCGCCGGTCGCGGCGAAGATGAAGTCGGAGAAGGCCAGCGGGATCAGCTCGGGGTGCCCCTGCCCGAGCCCGGTGCCGAGGATGCCGCCCGAGCCCATCGCGAACAGGCCCTGCATGAGCTGCTCGCTGCCGCCGATCTTGGTGAAGAGCTCGGGGTCGCCCGGGTTGAGGAAGACCTCGAACCGCTGCTGCACGTGGTCGAAGACCAGCCCGGCCAGTACGGCGCCGCCCACGAACAGCAGGATGCCGATGATGACCCACGAGATGCGCTGGGTGGCGATGTAGAGCATCGCGATGAACGTGCCGAACAGCAGCAGCGACGACCCGAGGTCCTTCTGCATGACCAGGACGCCCAGGCTGACGCCCCAGGTGATGAGAACGGGGCCGAGGTCGCGGGCGCGGGGCAGGTCGATGAAGAGCAGCCGTCGCCCGGCCAGCGCGAGCACGTCCCGCTTGGCGACCAGGTAGCCGGCGAAGAAGACGACCAGCGCCAGCTTGGCGAACTCGGCGGGCTGGATCTGGCCGACCCCCGGGATGCCGATCCAGATGCGGGCGCCGTTGAGCTCCTGGCCCAGGCCCGGGATCAGCGGCGAGACCAGCAGGAAGAGCCCGGCGGCGCCGGCGGTGTAGGTCAGCCGCTGCAGCGCGCGCTGGTCGCGCAGGAAGATCAGGGTGGCGCTGAACAGCACGATGCCGATCAGCGTCCAGAGAAGCTGCGTGTTGGGCGAGGCCAGCGTGGCCGACGGCAGCGGGGAGTCGGACTCGGACAACCGGTAGATCATCACCAGGCCGAGGCCGTTGACCAGCGTCACCAGCGGCAGGATCAGGGGGTCGGCCCAGGGCGCGAACTTCGCCAGCACCAGGTAGGCGGCCAGCATGAGTCCGCCCAGGCTGAGGCCGTACGTGAGCATGCCGGACGGGATCTTCTCGTCCATGGCCAGGCCGACGTTGGCGTACGCGCCCATCACGACGACCACCGCGAGCGCGAGCATGAGAAGCTGCGCCACACGCCGTTTCGCGGGCATGGGGACGGGGGCTGCTGCCACTTCGTTACTCACCTGTTCGGACCCTACTGCGACTTCTTCGTCGCTGTCGGGGTGGGCGAGGTGGAAGCCGGCGGAGTTGACTTGTTCGTGGAGGGCTTCAAGCCGCTGATCCTCTTGATGCCGTCATCAATGCTTTCGACAGGGATGCCCTGCTGGATGTCGGCTTTGTCGGGGTCTGAAAGGGTGGATATCTGCAGGCCGGTCCCCTTGACTACTTTGAAGAGCTCAAGCGGCCCGACTTGTTGCTGGATGCCGCGATATATGACCACTTCGTCGCCCCTAGCTCCGACGAAGAACTGGTCCTGGGTCCATTGCCAGCCGACGTAGCCGCCGACGCCTACGACGACCGCGCCGACGGCGAGCACGGTGACCAGCACAGGCCACACCCGGCGACGCTTCGGCGAACGGCGGGACGTCTGGACGCCCGGCTCGTCGAAGTCATCGTCGGTGATGGCCGGCTGGGGCGCGGTCACCGCGCTTACTCGCCCCGCCGGATTGCCCGAGGGGTGGGAGCGATTCATGCCCGCAGCGCCGACGACCGCGGCCTCCGCGGGCACCTGTTGCCCGTCGGTCAGCTCGATCACATCGGCGAGCACGCACGTGATGTTGTCGGGACCGCCGCCCCGGTTGGCCAGGTCGATCAGCTGGCGCACGACCTCTTCCGGGTCGTCGATGTTCGTCAGCGTGGCGTGCAGCGTCTCCGCGCTCACCACACCGGACAACCCGTCGGAGCAGAGCAGGTAGCGGTCGCCGATCTGCGCCTCGCGGAGCGTGAGGTCGGGATCGACCTCGCCGCTGCCGTCGAGCGCCCTGAGCAGGATCGACCGCTGAGGATGCGTCGCCGCCTCCTCGGGGGTGATCCGGCCGTCGTCGACCAGTTGCTGCACCAGCGTGTGATCGTGGGTGATCTGGTAGAGCTCCCCGCGCCTGAGCAGGTAGGCGCGCGAGTCGCCGACGTGCACCAGGGCGACCTGGGTGCCGTTCCAGAGCATGGCGGTCAGGGTGGTGCCCATCCCCTTGAGGCTCGGATCCCTGCCCACCATCTCGTGCAGCTTGCGGTTGGCGTCGCGTACCGCCGCCTCGATGGCGTTGAGCAGGTCACCCCCCTGCTGGGCCTCTTCGAGTGAGGCCATTGCGGCGATGGCGACAGAGCTCGCCACCTCGCCGTGTGCGTGCCCGCCCATACCGTCCGCGACGGCGAGCAGGCGGCCGCTAGCGTACGCCGAGTCCTCGTTTCCTTCGCGGAGGAGGCCGACGTCCGAGCGGGCGGCGTAGCGGAGTGCGATGGTCATTTGCGCAATTCAATGACTGTCTTGCCGACGCGGATCGGAACACCGAGCGGCACCGGGGTCGGACGGGTGACTTTTGAGCGGTCGAGATACGTGCCGTTGGTCGAACCGAGATCTTCCACGATCCACTGACCGTCCTGAGGGAAGAGCCGGGCATGCCGGCTGGAAGCGTAGTCGTCGCTGACTACCAGCGTGGCGTCGTTGGCCCGGCCGATGGTGATGGGCGTCTCCGTGAGGTTAATGGTGGTGCCTTGCAGGGGGCCACCCGTCACAACCAGTTGGCGTGGCTCGCCCTTCTTGGGCTTTGGCTTTGCCACGGGTTTGGCGGGTTTGGTGCCCTTGCGTGGCCCCGCGGGAGCAGTGCGTGACCCGAACAAGTCAGTCCGGATCACGCCGACTGCGGCAATGACGAAAAACCACAGCACCGCCAGGAAGGCGAGCCGGATCAGCAGCAGCGTGAGCTCGGACATGGACCGTTTGTCTACCCCTAATCGCGCCGGAACACCAGGGTCGTGCGTCCCAACGTCACTCGCGTGCCGTTCTGGAGCTCGATCCTGCGTACCGGCTGGCCATTGACGAAAGTGCCGTTCGTGGATCCCAGGTCGACGAGGGCCACCTGCTGGCCCTCGACGCGTAGCTCCGCGTGGTGACGGGAGACGCCGGGATCGACGAGACGGAGATCGCAGTCGGTGCCCCTGCCCAGCAAGGTCACCGGCGTGGTGAGCTCGTAGGAACGGTCGCCCTGGGGGTCGTCCTGCGTGGAGACGAGCAGGCGGGGCCTGCCGTTGAAGGCGTTCGGCCGCGAGGGCGGCAGGTCGCTGGCCGGCTGGCGGATCTCGTCCTGTTCGACCGTGGCGCCACGGATGACGCCCGACCTGATGCGGAACAGTCCGACCGCGAGGTCGTTGGCCGTCTCGAAACGCACCCGGACCGGTCCCACAAAGGAGTAGCCCTGCTCTTTGGCGTACTCCCTGGCGAGGTTGGCCAGCTCGTGGCTGATGCTGTCGGCGTAGACCTCAAGCCGTTCGCTGTCCGTGGTGGACAGCTCAACCACGAAGTCGTTGGGCACGAGTGTCCGACCCTGGGCGACGATCGCCGCGCGCTCGTCCATCTCACGCTGGACCGCGCTGGCGACCTCGACCGGCTGAAGGTCAGACTTGAACGCCCGCGCAAAGGCCCCCTCAACCAAGCCTTCGAGCCGTCGCTCGAAGCGCTGAAGGACTCCCACCGGGTACCTCCCTTCCTCCGTGCATATGATCGCGGCCGCCAAGAAGCTGCTGCTCCTGGGCTTCCGCACGTTCCACGCGACCGTGAGCCAGGCGCTCGTCGGCAGTCGCGCCCAGCTCATCCGCTCCCGTGTCTTATGCGATCGTATCCGGGTTCAGTACCAGCGGCAGTTCCGTGCTACTGTTTCTCCGCACCCAACAAGGGCGGGTGGCGGAACGGCAGACGCGCACGGTTCAGGTCCGTGTGTCCGAAAGGACGTGAGGGTTCAAATCCCTCCTCGCCCACGCGATTCGGCGGAGGCTTGTGGTCGTAGCCCCTTCGGGGCTTCTCCCGCAGGCCTCTTCGCATTCCACCCGGGGGATAACCCCCGGACCCCCAGCCAGGCTTTCGCCCGGGTTTCCTTGATTGCCCGAGCTTTCGCCCGGGTGGCCTTGATTGGCCGGGCTTTCGCCCGCGTTAGGTGGGCGGCGGTCATCTTGATTCCCGGTTTGTGCTTTCGCCCCCGGTCATCGTGATTGCCAGGTCCTTCCTGTTTCCCGGGGTGTTGTTCCCGGGCTCTGATGCTTTGGCCTTGCTGGTGGCAGACCCACAGTGACGAAACGAGCCCTGGTTCGCAAGAGCCGGGGCTCTTCTTTTTTGCCATGCGCGCAGCGAGCGCCCGCGTCCGGAGAACCTAGACGCGGGCGCTTGCAACTCGCTTTCTAACCGCTTTCGCGGGTTTCGCCATGAGCGGACAAGATTTGACCTATCAGGCGGCGATCGCCCGCATGTCGAGGAGTTCGCCCAGAAGGTCGGTCAGGCTCACCAGGCCGATGACGCTGCCGTCCGCGCTGGTCACGAGGCCCAGGTGGGCCCGTGCCTCCTGGAGGGCCGTGACCGCCTCGGGAACCTGCGTGACGCAGGCCAGCCGGGGCAGTGGCCTCGCCAGGACGCCCGCGGTCGCCTCCTTGTGGAGCAGCGCGTCCCGGGCGTGCAGGACGCCCTGGACGTTGACGTCCGAGCCCACCAGGAGCCTCAGGTGTCCGGTTCTGGCCGCGACCTCCTTGATCTGACCCGCCGTCGCCTCCGGCGGTACGCAGACGGCCTCGGCGATGGGGACCATCAGGCGTTCGATGCCCTCGGCCTGCAGGCGCAGGGCACGGGTCAGCAGGTCGTGCTCCTCGCGGTCCAGCAGGCCCATCCTGGCCGACTCGCCCACCAGCATGGCGAGCTGGCGCGGCGTCCTGGTCGTGGCCAACTCGTCGCGGGCCTCGACGCCGAACAGGCGCAGGATGAGATTGCTCACCCCGTTCAGCGACCACAGCAGCGGCTTCATCAGCGAGGTGAACGCCCTGAACGGCACCGTCAGCAGCAACGCCGCCCGCTCCGGGTGCGTCAGCGCCCAGGACTTCGGCGCCATCTCGCCGATGACCATGTGCAGGAACGTGACCAGGGCCAGCGCGATCGTCAGCGCGATCGGCATCCGCAGCGACTCCGGTACGCCGATCGCGGCGAAGACCGGCTCCAGGAAGTGCTCGATGGCCGGTTCCGTCACCTGGCCGAGGCCCAGCGTGCACAGCGTGATGCCGAGCTGGGCGCCGGCCAGCATGAGCGACAGCTGCCTGCTGCCGCCCACGGCGGACTTGGCGGCGAACCTGACCATGCGGTTGCCGCCGGTCGCCACCTCTTCCAGGCGGTGGCGCCTGGCGGAGACGAAGGCGAACTCGGCCGCGACGAACAAGGCGTTGAAGGCCAGCAGCGCGAGGCTTATGATGATCATGGTCATCGGGCGGCCCTCGCGTGGTGCTGTACCGGCGCCAGCCGTACCCACTCGGGGACTCTGCGGCTGAGCGACAGAACCGTGAGTTCGGCGAGGTGTTCATCGGGGTCTTCGGAGAACGGGTCGGTCTCCGGCGTGCACTCGACCGTCACCGCGTCGCCGGGCTCGGCCATGCGGCCGAGCCGGGCCAGCACGAGCCCGGCCAGCGTGTCGTAGTCGTCGCTCTCCGGCAGGGCGATGCCCGTCGCGCGCTCGACCTCGTCGAGGCGGAAGGACGCGGGCACCTCCCAGGTGCCGTCGGGGTGCTCGGTGGCGCCTTCTGGCTCGGGGTCGTTCTCGTCGACGAGCTCGCCGACCAGCTCCTCCGCCAGGTCCTCGACCGCGACGACGCCGGCCAGCCCGCCGTACTCGTCGATGACGCAGGCGATGTCGTCCTTGGCCTGGCGCATACGCTCCAGCACCAGCGGCAGGGGAAGGGAGTCCGGCACCAGGAGCGCGGGGCGGGTGATCTCGGCGATCACGCCGTCCTCCCGGCCGGAGGCCAGCAGCTCGCGTACCCCGGTGACGCCGGCGACGTCACCGTCGGCGCCCAGAACGGGGTAGCGGGAGTGGCCGTGCTCCCTGATCGCGTCGACGAGGTCGGACAGCGGCCGGTCGGACCGGAGCACGACGACGCGCGGGCGCGGCACCATGATCTCCTCGGCGTTGCGGTCGCCGAACTCCAGCGCGCGCTCCAGCAGCTCCGACAGGCGCGGGGGCAGCTCGCCCGCCTGGGTGGACTCGGCGATGATCCGCGAGAGCTCCTCGGGGGTCGCGCCGTGCTCCACCTCCTCGACCGGCTCGACGCCCACCTTGCGCAGCAGGCCCGTCGCGGCGGAGTCGAACAGCCGCACGAGGGGGCCGACCACGGCCAGGTAGACCAGCGTGGAACGGGCGAGGAACTTGGCGACCGCCTCGGGCCTGGCGATGCCGAGGTTCTTGGGGGCCAGCTCGCCGAGGACCATCTGCACGACCGTGGCGACGAACACGCCCGCGGTGACGGAAAGGCCGGTGATCACGGCGGGCGGCAGGCCCTGGTCGGTCAGCCAGGGCCGCACCAGCGTCGCGATGGCCGGCTCCGCGAGGAAGCCGACGAGCAGCGCGGTGACGGTGATGCCCAGCTGGGCGCCCGACAGCATGAAGGAGAGCCGGGAGGTCACCTGGAGAGCCTTCTCGGCGGACTTGTCGCCGGCCGCGGCCTGCTCGCGCAGGATTCCCCGGTCAGCGGCGACGAAAGCGAACTCCTGCGCGACGAAGTAACCGGTCGCGACGGTGAGGAGGAGGAGGGCCAGCAGGCCCAGATAGGCGCTCACCGCAGTGAGCCGCCTTCAGCGGAACCCGTGCTCGTGCACGGGCAGCTACTCCATGGGTCCGAAGCGGACACAATCTTCCCTTCGATAGAGGTCGTCCATAAACCGTAACGACGCTGGTGGCATCAGATGTTTCCGGAGTGACCCAGAGTGTGTTCCGCGTACTTTTCCGTGGGAAATCCTTGGCGGGACGCATCCACTGGTGGGGGGCTCGACGTAGCGTTATGGCAACCGATGGGAGAGGGAAGACGTGGCAGAGGAAGATCGCACGCGCCCGCTGCGCTCGCCGGGCGAGGGTCGCCCGTTGCCGAGCCGGCCTGATGACGGCATGCGGTCGGCCGGAGCTCCGGCGCAGCAGTTCCCGCCATCGCCGGCCGAGCCGCCGCGCTCTGCCGGGCGAGTCTACGGCCGCGAGCGCCCCGGCAACAGCCCGGTGAAGCCGCTGAAGGGACGCGGCGGCGGCGGGGGCGAGGTGCCGCCCACGGCCGTCCATCAGGGCGGTGGCGGACCGTTCAACCGTCCACCGGCCAAGCCGCCCCGCACCGGGCGGCGCCGCCCCATCGGCAAGATCATCGCGCTGAGCGTGGCGGGCCTGCTGGTGTTGCTGCTGGTGGCGGCCATCGGCATGTTCTTCTGGGTCAATTCCCGGCTCACCGGCATTCCGGGCGTACTCGACGACTACGAGGGCCGTCCCGCCGACACCCCCGGCACCAACTGGCTGCTGGTCGGCTCCGACAGCCGCAAGGGCCTGTCCGCCGCCCAGCGCAAGAAGCTCGCCACCGGCCGCGCCGCCGGGCAGCGCACCGACTCCATGATGCTGCTGCACGTCCCCGAGGGCAGCGACAAGGCGACGCTGGTGAGCCTGCCGCGCGACTCGGCGGTCACCATCCCCGGCAAGGGCCGCAACAAGCTCAACGCCGCCTACACCATCGGCGGGCCGAAGCTGCTCGTCAGAACCCTCGAGAACGTCACCGGCCTGCGCATCGACAACTACATGGAGATCGGCTTCGCCGGGTTCGTGGACATCGTGGACGCCATCGGCGGTGTCGAGATCAACGTGCGGGCCGACATCAACGACCCCAAGGCCGGGCTCAACCTCAAGAAGGGTAAGCAGGAGCTGACCGGCGGCGAGGCGCTCGGCTACGTCCGCACCCGCAAGGGCGGCGCGCTGCCGGACTTCGAGCGGACCAAGAGACAGCGGCAGTTCCTGGGCGCGGTGGTGAAGAAGGCCGCGAGCCCCGGAGTGCTGATCAACCCGTTCACCTCGATCCCGCTGGCGGCCAGCGCGACGGACGCGGTCGTGGTGGACGGCTCGACGGGGGCGTTCGACATGCTGTCGCTGGGGCTGGCGATGGGCGACAGCCCGGTGACCACGGTGGTGCCGTTCGGCGGCAACGAGATCGCCGGCGGCGGCACGGCCGTCAAGTGGGACACCCAGAAGGCGCTGGCCCTCTTCAACGCCCTCAAGGCCGACAAGCCCGTCCCCAAGGACATCCTCGACGCCAACTGACCGTACTTCTCTCTTAAGGGCGCGCTTATCCGTTACGGCTCCGCCGCCCCCACCCCACCCGCCGTAGCCCCTGGCCCTCCGTCCAGGGACACGGCAGGCAGGGCGCGCGGGCGGCCCGCCGCAACGACCGCCCCGTGGGCACGCGGCTCGGCAGGACACCCTGCCCTGATTGGGGCTTCCGGATCCCGGTGGGTCTCCTGGCGCATGAGGTCTGGGCGGGTGGGTTGGGTCAGGTTGTTGTGGTGGCGGTTATCGCGGCCGTGGTGGCCGTGATCAAGATGACCGAGTTGATGGCGGCGATGGTCTTGGCCACCGCGTCGCCCGCCCACTGTCCCTCGGCGATCTCCTTGACCCGCTTCCTGTCGGCCCCCGGGAAGGCCTTGCGGTCCACGTTGGCGGCGTGCAGGACCGCGATCAGGACGGCGGTGCGCGCGTCGGGTTCGGCGCCGCCCAGCACGGCGGCGACCCGGGCGCGGATCTCGGCCTCGACCCGTCCGTCCACCTCGGGCCAGCGGGACGTGGGGAACAGGCCGAGCACCTTGGCCCGCTCCTCGCTCAGGACTTCGGCGGCGGCCAGCCGTTCCAGAAGACGCTTGCGGAGTTTGCCGGAGTACAGCTTCTGCACCCACCACACCGGGCGGCGGGCCTTGCCGTCCTCGGCCATGCGGGCGAGGACGGCGTCGAGTTCGGGGTCGCCGAGCGGGGCGGCGTTCTTGACGGACACCTTCTTGTCCGAGAGTTCCAGCCGGTCGTTGATCGCCAGCTCGGCGAGGATGGCGCCGCCCAGCGCGGTGTCCAGCTGGGTGCCGGGGATGAGCTGCTTGCCCTCTTCTTCGCTGTGGGCGAGAAGGAGGACTTCTTCGGCGATCGTCACGTTCATACCTTGACCCTAGCGCCGTGTTTTCCACAGCCTGTGGACCATAATCTGGATGCATGCCCGAACTTCCAGAAGTGGCGTCGCTCACCGATTTCCTGCGTGAGCGGGCTGTGGGCCGGACGATCCTGGCCGTCGACGTGGTCGCCTTCCAGGCGCTCAAGACTTTCGATCCGCCTGTCAGCGCGCTCGGCGGGCTCACCGTGACCGGCGTGGCGCGGCACGGCAAGTTCCTCGACCTCGACTGTGACGGTCTGCACCTGATCATCCATCTGGCGCGCGCCGGGTGGCTGCGCTGGAAGGACGACCTCTCGGGCGCGAAGCCGGTCCGTCCGGGCAAGGGCCCGCTGGCGGTCCGGGTACGGCTGGCGCCCGACGACGAGGGCCTGGCCCCCGGGTTCGAGCTGACGGAGGCGGGCACGCAGAAGCGCCTGGCCGTCTATGTCACGAAAAATCCGGATGAAGTGCCGGGTATCGCTTCGCTCGGCCCCGATCCGCTGGCCGACACCTTCACCGTGGACGTGCTGAAGGGGATCGTGGGTGGCAACCGTACCCAGATCAAAGGTCTTCTGCGCGACCAGAAGGTGATCGCGGGCATCGGCAACGCCTACTCCGACGAGGTGCTGCACGCGGCCAAGATGTCCCCGTTCAAGATCGCGGCCTCGCTGACCGACGCGCAGGTGGCCGATCTGCACGAGGCGATCGTCGCCACGCTGCGCGAGGCGGTGGAGCGGGCGCACGGGGTGGCGGCCAAGGACCTGAAGGCGGAGAAGAAGTCGGGCCTGCGCGTGCACAACCGGGCCGGGCAGCCCTGCGACGTGTGCGGCGACACCATCAGGGAGGTCTCGTTCGCCGACTCCTCGTTGCAGTACTGCCCGACCTGCCAGACGGGCGGCAAGCCGCTCGCCGACCGCCGTCTGTCGCGCCTGCTCAAGTAGCCCGGTGGGCGGCGAACTGGAAGCAGCCGTACTCGACCGCCCGAACGTGCACCAACGCCACATCGGGATCGGAGAACACCTCCTTGAGCGCCACCTCGGGGTCGGCGCCCTCGGGCAGGAGACGGCCGCCGTGGATGCGCCCGTCGGCGGTGTAGGCACGCAGGACCCGCTGGGCGGTGTGGGCGGCGGGCCAGGCGGTCGTGCCGGGTCCCTCGCACGGCTCGGCGTGGACGAAAATGGGCCCCAGCTCGTCATAGGGCCCGGGGTCGGCGCCGGTTTCGGCGGCCCAGCGGCGCAGCGGCGCGTACGACACCAGGGCGATCCGCTCGCCCGCCGCCGCCCTGCGCAGGCAGCACCGCAGCGGCGCGCCGCCCTCCTCGTCGATGCTGAAGCGGGGCGCCCGGCCCGCGTCGTCCGCCCGGAGCAGCTCGCGCACGATCACCGGGTCGATGGCGCTGATCTCGTATCCCATGCTCCGATGCTCTCCCGGCCGCCCTCCCGATGCTGGCGGCGGTCGGACCTGGCATTCGGGGGTCAGGCCACGAACGGCTCCTGCCCGCTCTCGCTCACCATCGGCCGCATGGCCGCCTCCCACGACTGCATGCCGCCGCCCACGTTGACCGCCTCGCGGCCGACGTGGTTGAGCCAGGCCGCCGCGTGCGCCGAACGACCGCCCACCCGGCACACCACGTACACGGGCTGCCCGGCGGGCACCTCGTCGAGACGGGACTGCAGCTCGCCCATGGGGATGTGCACGGCGTCGGGCGCGTGCCCCGCCACCCACTCGCCCTGCTCACGCACGTCCAGCAGGTACGCGCCCGTGGGCACGTCCTTGGCCTCGATCTCGGGAACCGTCATGTACCCATTCTCCCAGGCCTCAGGACCGCCCGGTGTCTTGCCACCTGCCGGGCGAATGGCAGATTCCATCCGAGTCGCAGATGGTTCAGGAACTCGGGGTTGCGCCCGACACCGCCCGCCAGGCCGTGCAGTACCAGCGGGACGAAGGTTGGGTCTTCACACTGCCGCAGCGCGGAACCTACGTCTCATCGCGCGACAAGTGGCCAGCAGGCGAAGCGTGAACAGGTTGCCCGCGCGTGCCTCTAGCTGTCGGGCAGGCCACCAGTTGCGTCCATGTAGTCTCTCGCGTCCCTGATCCATAGATGACCTGCCGAAATACTGCCCACTAGAGGGGCGGCAGCCAAGCGCGCAGTCCTTTCCCGCGGCTATGTGAGGTGACGAATGGGCAGCCACCGGAAAGCCTCGCAGGATTTCAGGCGCTGGCGAGACGATCCCCAAGTGCTTCAGCATTCCAGATCAACGACTGATAGGCACCACGGGATTATGATCAATCTCTTGCCGAGTTACTCCTCGGCAAGGAGATCCGTTTGGCCTGACAAAGTCCGCGCCCTACCTCGTTTGGGCATGTAGTCGCCTATGTGGCCTAGTGTGCGAATCACAGTGGCGTCATACAGCCAGCTGAGATTTCCTTCCTTCTCCAATCTACCGCTGACCATAAGTGCAAGATCCTCTTCGTGGGCCCTAACAGCTTCGTGATAGTCCTCTTCATCAGCGAGACGCACTCGGACCTTCCGTGGCCCTTCTGGTTGCAGTGAGTCGATTCCAAAGACTCCTGGGCTGCCTGCTTGCTTTTTTGCGAGTAGATGTACTCGACCCATCATTGTTACCGGTCTGGCCGATTCATCTTCCGCGAGCTTCGCAGCGGCTTTTGCCAGAGGGGTGATGTCAGAAGGGTTGAATGTGAATTGGGTCTCGAATCCAACGGCTGGCGTAGTCGGATCCCATTCGATTGTGATGTCCGCTTCGCTAGCGTCTGATGCCATTCCCAAGATCGCATTTGTCATTTCATAGGAAATGCCATGGGTTATCCCTTCAAAGAACCCGGCCAGGGAGCCGTCGCGTGACTTGTAGTGCTGGACTGCTTCTACGGTTGCCTCGATAGCACGAACGACGGCCTCATTTACCGCCCTTACGGGTGCTGTGGTATTTTCGGCCATGGAAGGAAGTGGATCGATTTGTCCATGAGCATGGCCTGCTCCGCCTCGTAAGGCTACAGAGGCGTTTGACGGAGCATAGGCTGTGACGATGTAGCTGCCGGGGGCAGTTTGCCCCATAAAAACTAGGTCCAGATAGCGGCTCGCAAACCCGCCGTGTCTATTAACAAAGTGCCGCTCTGGGCCCATGAAGGACTTTGCGCCAGCGAGCAGGGTTCGGCGCGCTGCCTCATATAGCTTCTCGCCGCTACGCCAAGGAATTAGGCCACTCGGCGCGCTAGATTCCTTTCGAAATCGAAATTCATCTGTCGCGTCTACGGCGAGGCGTGGGTATACCGATCGGGCCCATAGATCGCGATCTTCTGATAACTGCAGAAGGGCTGAACGCATAGTATCCGTGAAGTCAGGGGCATTCATGTCCAGTGGAACTACGACGCTTGGCCCAACTCCTGGCTCTCCAGCATCTGGTGGAGCGACACGAGCATACACTCCGCGTCTGCCTCCCACATTATGCCAGCCCGCATCAAGCAAAAGCGCAGTAAGCTTGTCTGGATTGACATTGCTTGGAATAGGGAGGTCTGATGTCATTTTACGCATTCAGGGACTCACCCCTCTCAAGCTTGTCCATGATGTCGATTAGAGCGAACGCGTCAAAGACGTTCTTGGTCGGGACGCGGATCGTCGGTTTTGCGACTGCAGGTTTTGCCTTGACGCCTTCCAGGTGTACCCAATAGCAGCAGCGTTTGGTGTGCAGTCCGGTGTGATCAGCCGAGGTCCACTCTAGCTGTTTCGGTGACGTAGTCATAACTATCAAGATGGCTTTTGGATAGCTGCGTACTTTGACCAAATGATCAAAATACTGGCGCTTGGTAAATTGATAGCTAAAGAAGTCTTTCTTGGGATCCGGGATCACTTGTGTAGTGGACTTCAGTTGTGCAAAAACCATACTCTCTTGCTCGTGGGGTGTCCTGGGCGTGCGAATAATCTGTGCGTCGACGCCCCAAGCGTCCTTGCTGATCGTCTCGAATGTGCAACCAGCAGTAGCTGCCACACTCGCTACATACCCCTGCTGAAGCTGCTCCATCAGAGGTGTAAAGGTCAGCTGGTCCACTGCCTGGATGTGCTGCTGACGAGGCTTCTTCGCTTCGCCTGTATCCAGCACGCTCTCCATCGACACCCCCATCTCTGGATGAAGGGTAGATCAGCACACGATTCTTGGGGAGAGGTGCGGAGCATCGAAAATCGACCCATATGGGTATGGACAACGTGAACCGAAACGTATCGTCACATAGCTCACGTGGTGTAGATGGTGCTCTTGGCGTCCGCACCTTACGTTGGGCAGCTGCAGTGGCGAACTTTGCTGAGCTGAGCAAGATCCGGTGTCTCTTAGGCGCGCGACTTACCGCGACCGGTCCCGGTGTGGGCTTCACCGCCACGACCTAGACGCCCGTAGGTACAAGGTCCGCGTCACACATGTCCCCACTGTCCCCGACATGACATTGACCTGCGGAGACACATCGTTGAAGTCGGGGACAGACCGGGGACAGGCCGGCCTCTTGTGTCCCCACGGCTCAGAGCGCTCTCTCATCGCTCTCGAACTCTTCACTGCGTAATGGCGACTGGGCAAGGCTCACTCTGAGGCTGAACACCTTGGGTCACTTCGGGCTCAGCAATGCGCGGCAGTCTGGAATTGACCGCAGAACCCCGCCCGCTCCGTTTGCTGCCGAGACTCCGCCCTCGTACTCGCCTCGCGGCTGATCGGGGCCGGCCGCTCCGCTCGGGGATCGTGACGGTGGCGGTCGGCGGTGCGCTCCTGCCGTGGCGGTGGGATGATCACGCGTGTCACGGTCACGGTTGGCTGTGGCGTCGACGCGTCGGGCAGCATGGCTGAGGGATGTACATCAGCCTCTGATGGCCCGGGGACGGGTGATTCCAGGGGCAGGGACAGCGCGCCAGGAGCGCAGCCACGGCAACGGCTGCGAGGGCGCCGCAGAGGTCGCCGTTGTCTCGGCGGGACGGCCTGAGCGGTAGGACGCGGACACGGGCGGACGGTGGAAGATCGTTGTCCTCGGACAAATGATCCCCTTCTCTTCGCGCTCGATCATGCGTGCAACACACACACGCGTACCGCGCGTCTCATGGGGCTTGACGATCAAGCGCACACGAGGGTTCGCGAGGACGATGACGCAGGTGGGATAACTGCCAAGTGTTTCAGTCTGTGTGAGCAACCGCGTGACGATGGCCGAGGTCTGACGGCCTCCCAAGGCACGGTGATCGCTCTGTGCCTGTTCCCGGCGGCTGAAGCACGTCGCGCGTACTACAAAAGGCCTGTTCAGAAAGGGTTGTCGTTCAGCCAGAAAGTACGGCTATCGCCAGGGATGTAGCTGTACTCCGGCGTACGTCGACGGACTCTCGCCGCAGGATAGATCTCGAACCCCGGGCTGGCCGAAAGCGCCCATATGGGGCATCATGAGGGCCGCGAGCTGTGCATTCCCAGCTCCAAAGATCAATCCAACGCGGGAGCTTGGGGCAACCAGGCTGAGAGGGCGACCGAGTGCCGTCGCCGACCGCATGAACCTGACCGGGTAATGCCGGCGTAGGGAGCGTTCACGATGACGCGTGTCGTCGATGGATCACACCACTCTGATGAACCCCACCACTCGGAGGTGGCCCTGACCCTGGACGGGGCCACGCCGAAAACCCTCGGCGTGCTCGACCAGGGCGCGCTGTGGGCCAACCTCGCGGTCAGCCTGCTGGGCTTCTCCGGCGCGCTGCTGCTGCTCAACCCCCTCGGCGACGCGCCGCTGAGCCTGGCGGCGGCGCTCACCGCCACCGCGGTCGGCAGCCTGATCGGCACCGCCATGGTGGGCCTGTCGGCCATCCCCGGCACCCAGACGGGCAAACCGGCGATGGTCCTGCTGCGCGGGCTGTTCGGCGCCAAGCTGTCCTACATCCCGACCGTGCTCAACATCGTCCAGATGATCGGCTGGGGCGCGTTCGAGCTCTGGGTCATCTCCAACGGCGCGATGGCCATCTTCGGTACGGCGGTGCCGTACGCCGTCTGGGTGCTGGTCGCCGGGGCGATCACCACGGCGCTGACGATCTGGCCGCTGGGCGCGATCAGGCTGCTGCGCAGGTACGTCACGATCGGCGTGATCATCGCGATGGTCTGGTTCGCCGTGGACTTCCTGGGCAAGGCGCCGCCGCAGACCGGTGGCGACTGGACCGCGTTCGCCCCGGCCGTCGACTACGTGATCGCGCTGTCGATCTCGTGGGTGCCGCTGGCCGCCGACTTCGCGCGGCACTCGCGCTCCAGCAGGGCCGCCTTCACCGGCGTCGTGGGCGGCTACACGCTGGCCCAGATCGCCTGCCTGGGCCTGGGCGTCTACGCGGTCGCGCTGGCCGGGGCCTCGGCGGTCGCGGCCGACTCCACCGCGGTGTTCGCGCCGTTCGTGGCGGCGCCGCTGGGCGCGCTGTTCTTCGCCATCCTGGTGCTGCGCGAGACCGACCAGTCGTTCGCGAACGTGTACTCCACGACCGTCTCCCTGCAGAACCTGATGCCGAGGGTGGACCGGCGGATCTTCTCCACCGCCATCGGCGTGCTGACGGTCGCGATCGCGCTGGCCGTCGACGTCACCTCCTACGGCGCCTTCCTCGGGGTGATCGGCGCGGTCTTCGTGCCGATGTTCGCGGTGCTCGCGGTCGACTACTTCCTGCTGGGCGGCGGCACCCGGTGGAACACCGCGGAGAACGCGCCGGCCCGCTGGTCGATGCTGATCCCGTGGGCGCTGGGCTTCGCCGCCTACTGGGTGACCACGAGCACGCCGACGGTCGCGGCATGGGACGCGATCTGGCTGCCGTTGCGCGATGCCGTACGCCAGCCGTGGATGAACGGCGCGCTCGGCGGCGCCATCGTGGCGGCGCTGGTGACGCTGCTGATCGGACTGCTCGGCCGGTCGCGCGGGCGGGCGGCGGTGAAGTGAGTCAGCGGCTCTCGACGGTCAGGAGGTGGCGCTTGGCGGCGGCGCCTCCGGCGTAGTCGCCGAGTTCGCCGTCGGCCTGCACGATCCGGTGACACGGGACGATCACGCAGACGGGATTCTGGGCGAGCGCGTTCCCGACCGCACGCAGCGCGCGCGGCCGGCCGATGCGCTCGGCGATCTCGCCGTAGGTCGTGGTCGTCCCGTACGGCACCGCCATCATCTTCTGCAGAACCGTTTTGGCGAACGGCGTGGCGAGGGTGAGATCCACCGGCGTGGTGAACGTGCGCAGGCGCCCGGAGAAGAACGCGTCGAGCTCGCGGCGCACCGGGTCGAGCCGGGCGGCGTCGGGCCCGATGAAGGAGCCGAACTGCTTGGCGACCCGCTCGAACACCGCGTTCTCTTCGTCGAAACTGCAGGTCACGACCCCGCGCGCGGTCACGGCGAGGACGAGCCTGCCGACCGCGCCGTCGTAGCGGCCGAAGGCGACGTCGGGCGGGTCCTCGCTGCGGTAGGTCGAAGAGGTCACGCGGAGCAGGGCATCGAGGTCACCGCTCGACATACCCTCACCCACTTCGCCACCTGGGAACCCGTGACCGCAGCGTATCGGACGGATCGCCCGACGGAAGCACCCCGCCACGGGCAGTATGGAGATGTGGGAGACATGCGGGCAGGTAGTGACGACGACCTCGCCGCCGTCGTGCTCGCCAGTTCCCCCAACGCGATCATCGCTCTCGACCGGGATCAGACGGTGCTCCACTGGAATCCCGCGGCCGAACGGTTGTTCGGCTGGACCGCCGCGGAGATCGTCGGGCGCCGGGCCCCGATCGTGCCGGCCGAGCTGACCGCCGAGCACAACGCGGTGCTCGAACGCGTGCGCACCGGCGGCCAGGTCTCGCTGCACACCAAACGTTTCCGCCGCGACGGGAGCCTGCTGGACGTGCGGATCGACACCAGCGCGCTGCTCCAGGGCAGTTCTGTCGCCGGCTACGTCTGCGTGCACCACCTGACGCAGGAGGACGAGGGCGCCAGGTTGCGCGTGGCGCGCCGCGAGCGGCTGGTGCGCCGGCTCAACGACGTCGTCGGCGACATCAACTCGGAGCTGGAGCTGCCCGCCGTACTCGACCGCATCGCCGCCAGCCTCACCGAGCTGACCGGCGCGGACGCCGGCGGCTTCGTGCTGATCGAGGGGGAACGGCTGCGCCTGGTGAGCGTGCACCAGCTGCCGGACTCGCTCAAGGACACCACGGCCGACATGCGCAACAGCCTGGTCGGCAAGCTCTTACGCACCGGCAAGACCGTGCTGCTCGAGTCGCATGGGCTCGGTGACCTGGTCTGGGCGCGGCTGCCCGGACTGCACACGATCGCGCTCGGGGTGGCGGCGATCGGGGGCCGGCCGTACGGGGCGCTCTACGCGTTGTTCGCCGACCACAAGCCGGGGCACGTCGAGCTTGAGCTCTTGGAGCTGCTCGCCGGGCACGCGGGCATCGCGGTCGGCAACGCGATGGCCTACCAGGACGCGGTGCGCCAGCGGGCGCACGAGCGCGCGGTGTTCGACGCCAGCGCCGACGGCATCGCGGTCCTCGACGAGGAGGGCCGGGTCCTGCAGTGGAACCCGGCGGCGGCCGAGATGACCGCCTTCAGCGCCGAGGCGGTACTGGGCGGGCCGCCGCCGTTCCCGCTGCCGCAGCCGGGGGAGAAGCTGACGTTCCAGATGGAGACCGGGCGCTGGCTCGACGTGCTGAGCGCGCGGATCGAGGAGACCGGGGAGATCGTCGTCGACTTCCGCGACGTGACCACGGCCAAGGAGCTCGAAGAGGCCAAGGATCTGTTCCTGGCGACCACGAGCCACGAGCTGCGTACCCCGATCACGATCGTGGGCGGCTTCGCCAGCACGCTCGACGCGCGCTGGGACAAGCTCAGCGACGCCGAGCGGCGCTCGGCGGTGCACACGATCGCCGAGCGGGCCAGGTCGCTCGGGCAGCTCATCGACCATCTGCTGCTCGGCTCGCGGGCGGGGGCGGAGGAGCTGTCGGTGCGGATGGAGACGTTCGATCTGGCCGAGCGGGTGCGGGCGGCGACGCTGGGGCTGCCGGTGCTGTCGGATCGGCACAGCGTCGAGGTGGTGGTGCCCGATCGGCTGCCGTTCGTGCGGGGCGACGCGCTGGCCACCGACATCATCCTGGGGCAGTTGCTGGAGAACGCCTTCAAGTACTCGCCCCGGGGCGGTCTCATCTCGGTCGAGGCGTGGCCGGAGGACGATCGGGTGATCGTGGTGGTGGACGACGAGGGCGTCGGCATCGCCGCCCAGGACCGCGAGCGCATCTTCGAGAGGTTCGTGCAGGTCGACAGCGGCGACCGGCGCAGGTTCGGCGGCGTGGGGCTCGGGCTCTACATCGTGCGGAGCCTGGCCAGGGCCCAGGGCGGCGAGGTGAGCGCGCATCCCCGGCCGGGCGGGGGCACCCGCATCAGGCTGGCGCTGGGTCGTGCTCCTGATATCCGATCCGACACACCGATGCGGTAACGAGGTGGTCACGGATGCGCTGATCTATCGTCCAATGTGTACAAGCTGTGATCGAGATGCGGTTTCTGGGACTGGGTAACGGGGCATTTCGGTCGTACCGGGGAGTGTTCCCTCGGGGGGAACTGGGAGCGGGGAGGTGCGCGTGTCGAGCGTGGTGCTGTTGCCTTACGCACCGTCCAGCGTCGCCGTCGCCCGCCAGCGTCTGAGCACTGATCTGCAGGCGAGCGGCGTTTTCGAGAACGCCGTCGACGACGCTGTCCTGGTCGTGAGCGAGCTGCTGAGCAACGCTCTGAGGCACGCCCATCCGCTGCCTTCCGGCATGGTCAGGGTGGCCTGGTTGTGGAGCGATGATCACATCGAAGTCGCGGTGAGCGACGGCGGAGCGGCCACCGAGCCGCGCGCGGGCCGCCCCACGCTCTCGTCGCTCGGTGGCCGTGGCCTGGGCATCGTCGAATACGTCGCGGAGAGCTGGGGCGTTCGGCACGACGGCGACACCACAACGGTGTGGGCGATCCTGCCCGCGCCGAACGGCGTGGCGAACGGGCAGGTGGCCGCGCTCAGAGAGGCCGGGTAGCCAGCACGGCCCGTTCCCCCGCCGTCCACGCGGTGGAGACGAGCAGGTACAGCCCGGCCGCCAGCGGCAGCACGAGCGCGAACAGCGCCGAGGCGAACGGTAGCGCCTTGATCCACGCCGGACCGTCCATCTTGCGGGCGGTCAGCCACGCCACGAGAGCGATCAGAAAGATCAGGACTGCGAAGACCAAAAATGGCCAACTGATCAGTCCGTAATTCGCGACCAGCGCGGCGACCTGGTGCCCCAGGGGCGCGCCGAAAAGGGTGTGCCCGGCCAGCGCGGTCGGATGCGTGGCGACCTGATACACCACCCACAGGAACGGCGCCTGCGCCAGGCTCGGCCCGATCCCCGCCAGCGGCGACGTGCCCTCCTTGGCGTAGAGCGCGGTCATCTCCTTGCTCAGCCGCTCGGGGTTGCGGGAGTGGCGCTTCTGCAGCTCCTTCAGCTTGGGCGCCAGCCGTTCGCGGAGTTTGGCGGCCTTGGCCTGCTTGACGCCGAGTGGCAGCAGCAGCACGCGTACCGCGATGGTGAACAGCACGATGCCGAGCGCGGCGTTGCCGCCGGCCGTGCCGATGACGAACGTGACCAGAGAGTCGATCATGAGCCCTTCCTCGGGGGGAATGAGGGCTCGCCCGGTTACGAGCCCCGCCTAACGTGAAGCGGGGCTCGGTGACGGGGCTCTCGGTCTGGCCCGGCCGGCGGCGTCGGGATCGCGCTGCCGTACGAACGCGATCCGGCGCGCGTAGCGCAGCGGAAAGCTCGGCGCGGCGCCGTCACGCGCGGGCAGCAGCCTGGCGGCCCACGCGGCCAGCAGCAGGATGCCGACGCTCGCCAGCGTGGCCAGCGCCACCAGCCAGGCGGGATCGAACAGGAGGGTCACCGCGAGGGCGACCCGCTGATCACCCTGACCGCGATGAACACGACCAGAGCGATGACACCGATGATCAGAGCCACCTTGAACAGCACGGCGACCATCGGGAGGACGAAGTTGAACAGCACGAAGGCAGCGGCGAGCGTGCCAAGCACCAGCGCGACAATGCGACCCATGTGACCAAGGTACGTCCTTCGGCGTCCTTACGGCTCGGTGACGTCCATATCGGTTGTGTACCGCGGGGCCGTACCGTGAAGAGGTGAACACCCGCATCCTGGTGGTCGACGACGACCCCACGGTGGCCGAGGTCGTCGCCCGATACCTGGAGCGCGACGGTCACCAGGTCGAATGCGTCGGCGACGGGGCCGAGGCGCTGCGCCGGGCCCTCGCCAGGCCGCCCGACCTCATGGTCCTCGACCTGATGCTGCCCAAAGTCGACGGGCTCCAGGTCTGCAGGAAACTCAGGGAGCGCTGGCCGGTCCCGGTGATCATGCTGACCGCGCTCGGCGAGGAGATCGACCGGGTGGTCGGCCTGGAGACCGGCGCCGACGACTACGTGACCAAACCGTTCAGCCCGCGCGAACTGGCCCTGCGCGTGCGCTCCGTGCTGCGCCGCGCCCGCGGCGCGACCGGCACCGCCGGGACCGGCGTCCTGCGCGACGCCGACCTCGCCGTGGACGTCGGCGCCCATGAGGTACGGCTCGGCGACGCCGAGATCATGCTGACCGCCCGCGAGTTCGACCTGCTCGCCTACCTCATGCGTAACCCTCGACAGGCCTTCAGTCGCGCCCAGCTCCTCGACCAGGTGTGGGGCTGGTCGTTCGGCGATTCCTCCACGGTGACCGTGCACGTACGGCGGCTGCGCGAGAAGATCGAACCCGACCCGACGGCGCCCCAGCGGATCGTCACCGTCTGGGGCGTGGGATACCGGTACGAACCCTTGCCATGACCGCCCTGTCCATCATCGTCGCCGCCGCGCTCGGCCTGCTGGTGGCCGCGGCCGGAATCGGCGTGCTGCGCTGGCGGCGCGCCCGCTCGATCGGCGCCATGCTGGCGGTCGTCGTGGTCGCGGCCGTGGCGGCGACGCTGGCCGGCGTGGCGGCGATCACCGTCGACATGGTCATCGAGGGCCGGGCCAGGGACGTGGTGCTCGCGGTCGTCGGCGTGGGGGCGCTGGTGGGGCTCGGCGTGGCATACGTGGTGGCCCGGCGGGTCGTACGGGAGAGCAGGCGGCTGGTCGAGGCCGTGCGCTCGGCGCCGTTCGTCGCGCCGCAGGGCCTGCCGTCGGAGCTGCAGACGATCGCCAACACGCTGGAGGAGGCGTACGCGCGCGAGCAGGCCCTGGAAGGCGCGCGGCGCGAACTCGTCGCCTGGGTCAGCCACGACCTGCGTACCCCGCTGGCCGGGATGCGCGCCATGGCCGAGGCGCTGGAGGACGGCGTCGTCACCGACCTGCGCTACGTCACCCGGATCCGGCACGAGGTCGAACGGCTGTCGGTGATGGTGGACGACCTGTTCGAGCTGTCCAGGATCCATGCCGGGGCGCTGCGGCTGAGCCGTAGCCGGATCGGGCTGGCCGACCTGGTGGCCGACACGCTGGCCGGAGTCGAGGCCGTGGCGGCGGCCAAGGGGGTACGGCTGGCGGCGGAGGCCGCGCCCGCGCCGGTGGAGGCCGACGCCGGGGCGTTGGGACGGGCCCTGGCCAACCTGGTCGTCAACGCCATCCGCCACACGCCATCGGACGGGACCGTCACGCTCAGCTCGGGCGTGTCGGACGGCATCGCCTACCTGGCCGTCTCCGACGCGTGCGGCGGAATCCCGGCGGCGGACCTCGCCCGGGTCTTCGACGTGGCCTTCCGCGGCGAGGCCGCCCGGACTCCTTCGTCGGATGGCGGGGCGGGTTTGGGGCTGGCCATCGCCCAGGGCATCGTGGAGGCACACGACGGGATGATCGACGTGGTCAACGAGGGGGCCGGCTGCCGCTTCGAAATCCGCCTGCCTTTGGCGCCCGCCTGACAGGCACGGTCCTCGCGGATGGCGCGCTTCGCGCTCGGGCTCCCCTCAGTGG
>NZ_JBHYIO010000008.1:0-336376 GCF_042740095.1 Nonomuraea sp. NPDC059023
TCACGAGCCAGGCCGTGGGTGTACCTGCTGCCCACGGCGGCCGTGCTCGGGCCGATGTTCGGCTACCCGTTGTACATGCTGGGCCTGCTGTCGGTCTTCGACTACCGGCAGGCCCAGGTCAGCGGCGGGGAGCCGACCCGGTTCCTGGGGTTCGGGAACTACGCGAGGCTTCTGTCGGACGAGCGCTTCTGGAGTGTGCTCGTCCAGACGGTGGTCTTCGCGGCGGCGCTGGTGCTGGCGACGCTCGTCGTCGGCGCCGCGCTCGCGATCGTCATGGACAAGGCCGCGCCGTGGGCGCGCACCACGCTGTCGCTGGCGGCGCTCGGCGCGTGGGCGGCCCCGGCGATCACCGGCTCGACCGTGTGGATGTTCCTGTTCGACGCCGACCTGGGCCTGGTCAACCAGGTGCTCGGGCTCGACGGCTACAACTGGTTCTACGACAAGTGGGTGACGTTCGGCGTGGTCGGGGCCACGGTCGTGTGGCACTCGTTCCCGTTCGTGATGGTGACCCTGTACGCCGGGATGAAGGCGATCCCCGGCGAGGTCCTGGAGGCCGCGGCCCTGGACGGCGCCTCCGCGGTGGGCACCTTCTGGCGCGTGACGATGCCGATGCTCAGGCCGCTGGTGACGATCGTGGTGATCCAGTCGATCATCTGGGACTTCAAGATCTTCACGCAGATCTACGTCATGACCAACGGAGGCGGGATCGCGGGCCAGAACACCGTGCTCAACGTCTACGCCTACCAGACGGCCTTCGGCTCGTCGGAGTACGGCCTCGGGGCCGCGATCGGGGTGGTGATGGCGCTGATCCTGCTGGCGGTGACGCTGGTCTACATCCGCGCGCTCTACCGGACGGGGGAGAAGCTGTGAGGGGCCGCTGGATCGCCAACGCGGTGGCGCTGGTGGTCGCGCTGCTCACGGCCTTCCCGCTCTACTGGATGGCGCTGTCGGCGCTGAAGCCGGCCGGTGAGATCCAGTCGCTGGACGTACGCCCGTGGACGGCCCATCCGACCCTGGAGAACTTCGCCCGGGTCCTGACCGGCGAGGGCTTCGCCCGCTACCTCCTCAACAGCGCGCTGGTGGCGCTGGCCGTGGTGGTGCTGTCGGCCCTGATCGCCTTCCTCGCGGCGGTGGCGGTGACGCGCTTCAACTTCCGCTTCAGGACCACCGTGCTGATCATGTTCCTGATCGCGCAGATGGTGCCGGTGGAGGCGCTCACGATCCCGCTGTTCTTCGTGGTGCGCGACCTTCAGCTGCTCAACACGCTGGGCGCGCTGGTGCTGGTGCAGCTCGCGTTCTCGCTGCCGTTCGCGATCTGGATGATGCGCGGGTTCGTGGCGGCGGTGCCGGAGGCGCTGGAGGAGGCGGCCATGATCGACGGGGCCGGCCGGGCCACGGTGCTCTGGCGCATCCTGTTCCCGCTGGTCGCGCCGGGGCTCGTGGCGACCAGCGTGTTCTCCTTCATCACCGCGTGGAACGACTTCATCTTCGCCAGGACCTTCATCATCTCCGCCAAGGAGAACCAGACCCTGCCCTCGGCGCTGCTCGTCTTCTTCAAGCCCGACGAGAACGACTGGGGCGGGATCATGGCCGCCTCGACGCTGATGACGATCCCCGTGCTGATCTTCTTCGTGGTGGTCCAGCGCAGGCTCGTCTCGGGCTTGGGCGGTGCGGTGAAGAGCTGATCGCGTGAAGAGCTGATTGCGTGAAGAGCTAGGAGCGTGACGCGCCGAGCACGGCGGCGATCTCGTGCCGGTCGCCGGGGGCGAGGAACTCCAGCAGCCTCGCCCCTTCCTCCTCGGCCGCCCGCAGGTCGGCGGGGGCGAACGGCTTCCACTGGTGGATCGTGAGCGTCGAGGCGCCCTTCTCGGTGCTCACCGTCCAGTCGCCCGCGGTGAACCCGTCCACCAGGATGAGCCGCCACTGGACGTTGGCCTTGACGAACGCGCCGCCCACCTCAAGGGCCCGCGGGGTGATGAACCTCGTCCGGTCGGCGTATCCGAGGAAGACGTTGTCGAAGTCATACATGAGCCGCACGGGCACCGAAACATCGGCGGACGGCAGGGTCATGTCCGGCAGGTCGTACAGGACGCGATCGTCCTCGGCGCGGTAACGCACCAGATCCATGCCCTTGACCACGTCGGCCAGCCGGGTCAGCCCCGACCAGGTCTGCACGTCCTTCACCGAGGCCGGACCGAACGCCCGCAGATACCGCCGCACCATCTCCTCGGCGGACATCGGCGGCTCGGAGTTCCCCAGCCACGACTCGGCGGAGGTGTGCGCGATCGGCCCGCTACGCCCCCACAGGCCGCGCGGCGGCACCTGCACCAGCGGCACCAGCCAGCGCACGACCTGGCTCAGCGCGTGCGGGTCGTTGCCCGGCCAGCGCTCCGCCAGCGCCTTGCCCAGCTCGGCGAAGCTCAGCGCCCGCTCCTCCACGAGCGCGCGACCGGCCACCGCCAGCTCGTCGAGGTCGACGCCGGACAGCCGCCTGACGAAGGTCGTCCTGGTGCCCCGCTCGGCCACCGGGTCCAGCAGGGGCCGCAGCGCCAGGCAGTCGCGGGCCGTGACCAGGTGGATGGTCGAGCGTTGCAGCGCGATCCTGACCAGCTCACGGTTGTCCAGCAGCGCGGAGGCGGCCAGCGGGTCGAACCCCTCGATCCGGTTCCACAGCCCGGCGTACCAGGTGTGCGGGGTCTGCGCCTGCAGGCCGAACAGGTGCTCGACCACCTCGACCACCGACAGGTCCGTACGGCGCAGCAGCAGTTGCCGCTCCATCGCGGCCCGGTTGAGCGCCCGGAGGCTGAGGACGGGATCCATGGCCCTACCGTAGAGGCAATCGCGGCATGTCCGCTTCCGCGATTCTGGGTACGGTGGCGGTGTTGTGCTGACCTTCCAGGTGCTCGGCCCGCTCACCGTCCACGTCGACGATGAGCCCTTGGTGCTGGGACGGCCGCGGCAGCGCTCGGTCCTGGCCAGGCTGCTGGCCGCCGGCGGCCAGGTGGTGCCCGTGGACCGGCTCATCGACGACCTCTACGCCGACGAGGCGCCGCCCAAGGCGCTGGCCGCCGTCCAGAGCTACATCTCCAACCTGCGCCGGGCGCTCGAACCCGGCCGCTCGCCACGCTCCACCGGCGGGGTGCTGGTGACGGTACCGCCCGGCTACGCGGTACGGCTGCCCGCCGGCGCCGTGGACGCCTGGCGGTTCGAGAGCCTGGTGCGTGACCCGTCGGCCGACGCCACGACGCTGGCCGAGGCGCTCGCGCTGTGGCGCGGGCCCGCCTACCAGGAGTTCGCCGGTCTGGCGTGGGCCGACGCCGAGGCGGCCAGGCTGGACGAGCTGCGCGCCTCGGCCGTCGAACGGCACGCGGGGGAGCTGATCGGGCAGGGCGGGGCGGCGCGGGCCGTACCGGATCTGGAGGGGCTCGTCGGCGCGTACCCCCTGCGCGAGGGGGCGTGGGCGCTGCTGGCGCGGGCCCTGTACCGATGCGGGCGGCAGGGAGAGGCGCTGGGGGCGCTGCGGCGGGCCCGCGCCCACCTGGTGGAGGAACTCGGCGTCGATCCCGGGCCCGAGCTGCGGCGGCTGGAGGAGGACATCCTCGCCCAGGCCGCCCATCTCAGCGACCGGCCCGCCCCCGCCGCGCCGCCCGAGCGGCCGGTCGTGCCGGTGCGGCCGTACGTGGGCAGGCGCGGGGAGCTGGCCGGCGTGCTCGCGCTGCCCGCGGGGGTCGTGCTGGTCAGCGGGGAGCCCGGCGCGGGCAAGACGGCCTTCATCGAGCAGGTCAGGACCCGGCTCGTGGCGGAGGGATGGGCGGCCGGCTGGGGACGCTGCCCCGAGCACGAGGGCGCGCCGCCCGGCTGGGCCTGGGCCGAGCTGCTGCGGGAGCTGGCCGCCAGGGTACCGCCCGACGACCCCGAGGCGCTGGCTCCCTTGCTGCGCGACGCCGCGGTCCGGGGCGACGCGGCCACCGCGCGCTTCCGGCTGCACCGCGCGGTCGCCGCCTTCGCGGGCGCGGCGGCGGCCAGGCAGCCGCTCCTGATCGTCCTGGACGACCTGCACCGCGCCGACGCCGAGACGCTCGCCCTGCTCACCCACGTCATCGCCGAGAACACCGCCGCCCGCCTCCTGGTGATCGGCTCCTACCGCCACACCGAGCCCAGCGAACGCCTGGCCGACGCCCTGGCCGCGATCGCCGCCCACGGACCGCTGCGCGTCGAGCTGGGCGGGTTGTCGCGGGACGAGGTGGCCGAACTGGTCCGGGTCACCTGCGCACGCCCGGCCGCGCCCGAGGCGGTCGCCGCGATCGCCGAACGCACCGGCGGCAACCCGTTCTTCGTCAGGGAGACCGCGCGGCTGCTCGACTCCGAGGGCACGGTCGCCGTCCCCGCGGGCGTGCGGGAGGTGCTGCGCCGCCGCCTGGCCCGCCTGCCCGCGCAGGCGCGGACCATCCTGCGGCACGGCGCGGTCATCGGCAGGGAGAGCGGCGTCGCCGTCCTCACCGCCGTCAGCGGCGGCGACGAGGAGGCGGTGCTGGAGGCCATCGAGTCCGGCCTGGTCACCGGGCTGCTGACCGAGCCGGAGGCGGGCCGGCTGCGCTTCGCCCACGTGCTCATCCGCGACACGCTCTACGACGACCTGTCACGCATCCGCCGGGCGCGGCTGCACGGCAAGGTCGCCCGCGCGATCGAGGAACACGAGCCGGACGACGTGGCCGCCCTGGCCCACCACTACCTCGCCGCCGCGGAGCGGGCGAAAGCCGTTCACTATGCCAGGCTCGCCGCGCGGCAGGCCGAGCGGCGCTTCGCCTTCGCGCAGGCGGCCGAGCTGTGGCAGCACGCGCTCGACGGCTTCGACGGCACCGCCCGCGAACGCCTGGAGCTCACGCTGGCGAAGGTCTCCGCCCTGGCCAACGACGGGCGGCTGGTCGAGGCCCGCACCCACCGCACCAGGGCGGTGCGCGAGGCGCTGCCGCTCGGCGATCCCGAGCCGCTGGCGCGGGTGATCGTCTCCTTCGACGTGCCGATGTTCTGGAGCAGCAGGGAGTACGGCGGGCTCGACACGGACCTGCTCGCCGCGGTCGAGTCGGCGCTGGAGTCGCTGCCTTCCGGCGACGGCAGGGCCCGCTGCCAGTTGCTGACCACGCTCGCCTTCGAGCTGGAGGGCGAACCCACCGAACGCGGCTACCTGGCCTCCCGGGAGGCCGTCGCCATGGCCCGCCGCCTGGGCGACCCCGGCCTGCTGACCCTGGCGCTGAACGGCCGCCACCACGAGAGCTTCCGCTACGACGGCTTGGCCGAGCGCGAGGAGATCGGCCGCGAACTGCTCACCATCGCCGAGGCCGACGGCACCCTGGAGGTGGTGGCCCACCTGATGCTCATGCAGAGCGCCACCGGCCGCGCCGACTTCGCCGCCGCCGACCACCACGCCGCGCGGGCCACCCGCCACGGCCTCGCGCTGCCCGAGGCCGTGGCCGGCTTCTACCGCGGCCTGCGCGCGGCCCTGGCCGAGGACTACACCGAGGCGGAGCGCCGCTACCGCGCCGCCGCCAGGCAGGCCGGCCGCCTCGGCATGTGGCAGCACGAGGCCGGCGTGCTCCTGCTGGCCCTGTACGGCATGCACCTGATGCGCGGCGACGTCTCCCCGCTGCTGCCCGAGATCGAGCCCTGGACCGGCTACGAACCCTGGCGGGACCAGGTCACCGAGCTCCACGCGCTGGCCCTGTGCCACGCGGGCCGCGCGGACGAGGCGCGGGCCACGCTGTCCGGCCCGCCGAAGCCGATCAGGCGCGACTACTTCTGGCACTTCCTCACCGCCGTCCGCGCCCTGCTCGGCATCGCGCTCGACGACCGGCCGCGCATGGAGTCGGCCTACACCGACCTGCTGCCCGTGGCGGCCCAGCCCGTGGGCGGCACCGGCTACCTGGCCGTCTGGCCCACGGCTCAGGTCCTCGGTGACGTGGCCGCCCACCTGGGCCGTCCCGCGGACCAGCACTATCAGCACGCCCTGGAGATAGCGGAGCGGGCGGGCGTGGCCCCCTGGATCGCCGCCGCCCGCGCCCGCCTCGGCGGTCAGCCGAACAGCAGCCGCTCGCGCCGGGCGTAGCGGCCCCGGGTGAGGGCCAGCAGCACGCGGAACGGCGCGCCCGCGTCGGCCAGCAGCCCGTCCATCTCCTGCTTGGTGGCGTAGCGGGCCAGCCACGGCACGGTGAAGGTCAGCTCCTTGAGCGTGGCCCGCTTGGCCACCTGCTTCTCCACCCACGCGTACGCGTGGTGCGGCACGAACCGGGAGACGATCGGGAACAGGTCGGACTCCTCCTCGGCGATGTGCTCGTCGAGCAGCGCGAGCAGTTCCGCCAGCTCGCTCCCGAGCGTGGCCGGGTCGCCGTGCACGGCGCCGCGGCAGCGGTTCAGCAGCGGCTCCAGCATCTGGTGATCGTCGGTGAACGGGTTGAGGTCCACGGCCCGCCCGGCGGTGCTCTCGATGATGGGCCACAGCAGGTCGTCCTCGTTGGCGTGATGGTGGTCGATCTCGACGAGCAGGCTGGAGACGTACTCGCGCAGGACCGCGACCCGCGCGACGCCCAGCGACCCGGGCCGGGCGAGCAGGGCGGTCAGCCGCCGCAGGTCGGCGAGCATGGCCCGGTGGATGACGTACATCGAGGTCAGGTTGGGCTCGGGCTCCTGCCCGCCGCCGCGGCGAGGCGTGAACGTGGGGATCTGTACGGTGCTCATGCGGTCAGCATGAGCCCCCGCTCTTTCCGTCCTCTGGTGGCGTACTTGTCGCCGGATCAGCAACTGCTGCGGTAGGAGGCCTCGGGGATGAGCTTCGCCCACTCGGCCTCGCTGAGCGCGCCGCCCGCCCGCGCGCACACCTGCTCGGCCGCCAGCAGCGGGTCGATCGGCGACTGCTGCACCTCGCCGCCGGGCTGCACGACGAACAGCCGCCGCCCGTCGTCGCTGAAGGCCATGTCGGCGGGGTAGGCGTCCACCGGCGCCTGGCCGACTTCGCGCAGCGAGTCCGCCTCCCAGAGCTCCACCCGCTCGCCGCCGACGGCCAGCAGCCTGCCGTCGGGGGAGAAGCGCAGGTGCAGGGCGCCGGAGGAGACGGGCGCCGTCCGGCCCTTGCGGGCCGTCAGGTCCCACAGGAGCATGCGGCCGTCCTCGCCGAGCACGTAGCCGAGCGTGCGGCCGTCGGGGCTGAAGGCGACGGCGTCGGGCGCCAGGTTGCGCACCCCGGCGGGGTCGCGGGTGACCCGGCCGCTGCTCAGCTCGACCAGGTCGGCGCCGGCGGCCAGGGTCCTGCCGTCGGGGCTGAAGGCCAGCGCGGAGCTGCCCACGCCGGACAGCGTGCGGGTCTTGCGGCCGTCGCGCACGCTCCACAGGTCGATGTCCGGCCCGCGCACGACCGCGAGCGTGCCGCCGTCGGGCGACAGCCGTACGGCGGAGGGCTCGTGGCCGGTGTCGATGGCGTTGACGCGGCGGCCGGCGGCCACTTCCCAGATCACGACCGGGTCGGCGGCGACGGCCAGCAGGGTGCCGCCGTCGTCGAAGGCGAGGTCGCCGGTGCCCTGGATGCGGCCGATCGGCTGCTTCTTGAGCGCGTCGGTGAGCTTGATCGCGCCGGAGACCTGCAGCGCGGTCACCCTGCCGCCGGGGGAGAGCCGGGCCATGCCCATGCTGACGGCCTCCTCGTCGGGCGTCAGCTCGACGGCGCTGGAGACGTCGACGGAGACGACCGAGCCCGAGCCCTTCACGTAGCGCAGCGCGCGGCCGTCGCCGGAGAAGGCGAGCGCGGCATCGGCCTGCCTGACGGGGTACTGGCCGAGGATGCCGGCGTCGGCCACCCGCCAGAGCTGGGCCTGGTCCTCCAGCCGCTCGGCCAGGAACCTGCCGTCCGGGCTGAAGACCACGGGCAGCAGCGAGCCGCCCCTGCTCGGCAGCAGGCGGCGCCCGCCGGTGGCGGTGTCGACGAGCGTGATCCCCGTGGCGCCGGTGACGGCCAGTTGGGAGCCGTCCGGGCTGAAGGCCAGTGGCAGCTCCGCCCCGCTCTTGGCGACCGGCACGTCCACCTGCACGGTGGCGGTGCGCTTGCGGGAGCGCAGGTCCCACAGCTCGACCCGGCCGCCGTCCTCGGCGGAGCCCAGCGCGGCCCAGCGGCCGTCGCGGGAGACGGCGTAGGTCCGGCCCGTCAGATCGAGCGGGAGCGGCGCGCCGTCGGCGGGGTAGAGCTCGGTCCTGCCCCCGGCGGACAGGGCCAGCAAGCGGCCGCCGGCCAGCAGTTCCACCGCGTCGCCCTGCGGGCGGGCGGCGCCGACCTGCCTGCCCGTGGCCAGCTCGACCGTGCGTACCGTCGAGCCGTCGGAGACGGCCGCCCTGGCGCCGTCGTCGCTGATCGCCTCGACCTGCCCGCCCGGCACCCTGGCCCGGCCGGTCGCCCTGCCGGTGGCGATGTCCCAGGTGACGACCTGGTCGCCGGCCCGCTTGAGCAGGCTCTTGCCGTCGAAGGCCAGGTGGTAGGCGGCCGACGGCACGATCTCCGGATCGGTGAACACGCTCACCTCCGGCTGGGCCAGCGAATGCTGCAGCGCGGTCCTGGCCTCGAAGACCGGCGACAGGCTCCAGGCCGCCACGCTCAGCCGCATCGCCGCCCGCGGGTCCGTCGCGCGCATCGCCTCCGCCCTGGCCGCCACCGCCCGCGCGTTGGCCTGCGCGAGCTGCTCGCTGAGGTCCTGGCTCTGCCGTACGGCCAGCACCGACGCCGAGACGGCGACCGCCAGCAGCGCCGCCATCGCGGCCAGGGCCAGCCCGCGCCGGCGCCCGCGCCGCCTGGCCTGGGCGGCGCTGCGGTCGAGGAAGTCGCGTTCGAGGGCGTTGAGGTCCAGGTGGCGGCGGGTGGTGGCGGCCCAGCCGAGCGCGGTGTCCAGGGCGCTGCCGTGGTAGAGGTCGGCGGCGCGGCGGCGGTGGGCCTGCCAGTGGAGGGCGGCGCCGCGCAGCCTGCCGTGCACGGCCAGGCCGTCGCGGTCGTCGGCCACCCAGGAGCGCAGCCTGGGCCAGGCGTGGTAGAGCGCGGCGCTGGCCGGGGCGACCAGGTCGTCGGAGACGGCCACGAGCTTGCCGGTCTCGGTGTCCTCGGGGGCGACCTTGAGGCTGCGCCGTACCAGGAGACCGGCCTCCGCGAAGTGGGCCAGCACGCCGAGGTCCTCGGCCTCGTCGCGCGGGATGCGGCGGAGCGTCTCGCCGTCGAGCATCCGCAGCAGCAGGCCGGGCACGGCGCGCTGCTGCTCGGGGGTGAGCGCGGCGTAGACCTCCTCGGCGACCTCGCCCAGCGGCCGCTCGCCGCCGAGGCCGTCCGGCGGCTTGACCTCGGCCGCCAGCTCCGCGCCGGCGCTCGGCTCCGCGCTGCCCAGCAGCCCGAGCAGCAGTTCGGGTGCGGTGGGGCGCGCGGCGGGGTCCTTGGCCAGCGCGCGGGCGACCAGCGAGCGCAGCGGCTCGGCCAGGTCGCCGGGGTCGGGGTCGACCGTGAGCACCCGGTGCATGACGCCGCCGAGGCTCTCGGCCTGGAACGGGTCCTCGCCGGTGGCGGCGAACAGCACCACCCCGCCCCAGGCGAACACGTCGGCGGGCGGCCCGGCGCGGCGGCCGGTGAAGACCTCGGGCGCCATGTAGGTGGGGGTGCCGCCGATGAAGCTCGTGCTCGCCCCGTCGGTGGTACGCGCGACGCCGAAGTCGATCACCCGCGGCCCGTCCGGACCGAGCAGCACGTTCTCCGGCTTGAGGTCGCGGTGCACCACGCCCGAGCTGTGGACGGCGGCCAGCGCGGTGGCCAGCGCGACGGCCAGCCTGAGCAGGGAGTCGCCGGCGTAGGGGCCGTGGCGTTCGAGCGCCTGGCGCAGGTTGGGGCCCTCGACGAACTCGCTGACGATGTACGGCCGCTCGGCGTCCAGCCTGGCCTCGACCACGCGGGCGGTGCAGAAGGAGGCCACCCGGCCGGTCGCCGCCGCCTCCTTGGCCAGTTGCCCGCTCAGCCCGCCGTGCAGGACCTTCACCGCGAAGCGGCGGCCCTCGGCGTCGTAGGCGTCGTAGACGACGCCCTGGCCGCCCGCGCCGAGCCGGCCGGCCAGCCAGTAGCCGCCAAGCCGTTCGGGGTCACCGGGCACCAAGCGCATCGTCACTGCCCCTTAGATGCGCACAACGCGGAATTGGTTGGCAGCGGCAACGTCACAGGTCCCTCGCGCGCCTCGAGGGACCCGTGCGTCATGATCATTATGACAGGGGTTTCCACTCCGTCCGCAGCACGGACATCGTCACCGAGTCGTACCACTGTCCCTCCCACAGCAGCGCGTCACGCTGCACGCCCTCCCGCACGAAGCCGACCTTCTCGTAGACGTGTTTGGCGCGGTCGTTGAAATCGTATACGCCCAGCTCGATGCGGTGCAGAGGGGTCGTGGCGAAGGCGTGGCCGAGCACCAGGCGGATGGCCTCGGTGCCGTAACCCTTGCCGAACGCCCGCGCGCCGACCAGCGCGATGCGCAGGTTGCACGACAGGTTGTCCTTGTCGAGCTCGTTGAGCACGACCTCGCCGACGTACCCGTCCGCGGCCATGATGGCCAGGTCGAGCCGGTCCTCGTGGTCGCGTCGCGTGGTGTACCACTCCAGGGCCGCCTTGGGGGAGATCCCGTCGTGGGTGTGGGAGCCCGTGAGCCGGGCGACCTCGGGGTCGTCGCACAGCTCGATCAGGCCCTCGACGTGCTCGGGCCCGACGGGTACGAGGGTCACCCGGTCACCGGCGAGGGTGGGTTTGTTCGCGAACATTTCCCTAATTTATAGAGCCTCGTAAATGGTTGTCGCCGTGTTTTCCGGGGTGGCCGTGGAGACGTCGAGCCGCAGGTCGGCGAGCTGCAGGAAGTACGGCCCGCGCCGCGCCCGCATGGCGGAGGGCGAGAACTCCGGGCGGTGGTCGGACGAGCGCATCCGCTGGGCCAGGATCTCGTCGGGGGCGTCCAGCCAGACCACGAAGGCCGCGCGCAGCGCCTCGCGTACCCGCGGGTCCTCCACGGTGCTGGCCGCCGCCGCGATCACCTGGGGCGGCTCGGTCAGCGCGTGGAGCACGTGCTCGGCCTCCCTCCGGTGCAGCACGTCCGCGCCCTCCGCCTTCGCGATCTCGGCGGCGCTGGCGCCGTAGCGTCCGCGCAGGTACGGGTCGCTGTCGCTGAGCGGCACGCCCAGCTCGCGGGCCAGCAGTTTGCCGACGGTCGTCTTGCCCGAGCCCATGAGCCCGATCACGACGACAGGTTTGTTCTTCGACATGGGGATAGGTGTTTCCTCTGGAGGTGCATTATGACAATCGCCGGAGGCATCATCCTCATCATGCTCGGCGCGATCCTGACCTGGGCGGTCGAGTTCGACCTCGCCGGTCTTGACATCAATGTGATCGGCGTCGTCCTCATGATCGGTGGTCTGGCCGGGTTGCTGTTCGGTCTGTACCGGATGCACGTTACCCGCAGGGTGATCGAGGAGCCGATCTACGAGGACCCGCACGCGCGCCGTACGACGACGGTCTACGAGGAGAGGCGGCGGATCGACGAGCCGCCGCTGTAAAGGGTCTTGTGCGTACCCCGGGTCGCCGGGGTACGGTGGCGCGGTCCGAACGCGGGAGCCCGGTGCAACGGGCTGAGAGGACGGCTGGAGCAGCCGCCGACCGCCAGAACCTGATCCGGGTAATGCCGGCGAAGGGAGTTTGCGCGATGAGTGACGCGCGCTTTTCCAAGATCCATCTCGGTGATCTGCGGGTCCCCATGCGGCGGGTGCACCTGTCGAACGGGACGTCGGTGGAGCTGTACGACACCTCCGGGCCGGACAACCCCGACATCACGCGGGGCCTGCCGCGGTCGCGGGAGGTGTGGGTGCTCGAACGCGGCGACGTCGCCCGCTACGGCGGCCGCCAGGTGCGGCCCATCGACGACGGCTTCAAGGAGCAGCAGGCCTGGGCCCGCGCGAACACCGAGGTCTTCCCCGGCGACGGGCGCAAGCCGCTGCGGGCCACCGGGGCGCCGGTGACCCAGCTCGCCTACGCGCGGCGGGGCGTGGTCACCAAGGAGATGGAGTTCGTCGCGGTCAGGGAAGGAGTGAGCGGCGAGTTCGTGCGCAAGGAGGTGGCGGCCGGTCGGGCGATCATCCCGGCCAACGTCAACCATCCGGAGAGCGAGCCGATGGTCATCGGCCGCAACTTCCACGTGAAGATCAACGCCAACATCGGCAACTCCGCGGTCGCCTCCTCGATCTCCGAGGAGGTGGAGAAGATGACCTGGGCCACCCGGTGGGGCGCCGACACCGTGATGGACCTGTCCACCGGCCGCAACATTCACACCACCCGCGAGTGGATCATCAGGAACGCGCCGGTGCCGATCGGGACCGTCCCGATCTACCAGGCGCTGGAGAAGGTCGGCGGCGTGGCGGCCGACCTGTCGTGGGAGGTCTACCGGGACACGCTGGTCGAGCAGTGCGAGCAGGGCGTCGACTACATGACCGTGCACGCGGGGGTACGGCTGGCGTACGTGCCGCTGACCGCGCGGCGCAAGACCGGCATCGTCTCGCGCGGCGGCTCGATCATGGCGGCGTGGTGCCTGGCCCACCACCGGGAGAGCTTCCTCTACGAGCACTTCGAGGAGATGTGCGAGCTGCTGGCGAGCTACGACGTGGCCTTCTCGCTCGGGGACGGCCTGCGGCCCGGCTCGATCGCCGACGCCAACGACGAGGCGCAGTTCGCTGAGCTGCGCACGCTGGGCGAGCTGACGAAGATCGCCCGCGCGCACGACGTGCAGGTCATGATCGAGGGGCCCGGCCACGTGCCCATGCACAAGATCAAGGAGAACGTGGACCTGCAGCGCGAGATCTGCGACGACGCCCCGTTCTACACGCTGGGCCCGCTGGTGACCGACGTCGCGCCGGGCTACGACCACATCACCTCGGGCATCGGCGCCGCGATGATCGGCTGGTACGGCACCGCCATGCTCTGCTACGTCACCCCCAAGGAGCATCTGGGCCTGCCGGACAAGGACGATGTCAAGACCGGCGTCATCACCTACAAGATCGCGGCCCATGCCGCCGACCTCGCCAAGGGGCACCCCCGGGCGCAGGAGTGGGACGACGCGCTGTCGGACGCCCGCTTCGAGTTCCGCTGGGAGGACCAGTTCAACCTGTCGCTGGACCCGGTGACGGCCCGGTCGTTCCACGACGCGACGCTCCCGGCCGAGCCCGCCAAGACCGCGCATTTCTGCAGTATGTGCGGGCCGAAGTTCTGTTCGATGAAGATCACCCACGATGTCCGGAAATATGCGGAGGAACATGGATTGACGGACTCCGCGGCCATTCAGGCGGGCATGGCGGAGAAGGCGGTGGAGTTCACTGAGAGGGGTGGCGAGGTCTATCTGGATCCGGCGGACCCAAAATAGCGAGTAGGACTCACATTGGGTCTTGACTGGCGTCTGTAAGGAGCCCACGCTGAGGGCGTGATCAGCCGCATACTCGCCGTCCTGGTCGCCATCGCCCTGCTCGCGTTACCCGCCCCCGCGTCATCCCGCAGCGAGCAGCCCGTGAGCGGCTTCATCGACGCGCACAGCCATCTGATGTCCTACGAAGCGTTCGGCGGCAAGCTGCTCTGCGGCAAGCCGTTCGATCCGGGCGGCATCGCCAGGGCTCTGGTCGACTGCCTCGACCACTTCCCGAACGGCGAAGCCGCCTGGTTCGAGAACTTCACCCGCACCGGACAGCCGACCGGCACCCACGACCCGGTCGGCTGGCCCACGTTCAAGAGCTGGCCGGCGCACGACTCGCTGACCCACCAGCAGGCCTACTACACCTGGATCGAGCGCGCCTGGCGCGGCGGGCTGCGGATCATGGTGAACGACCTCGTGGCCAACCGCCAGCTCTGCGAGATCTACCCGCTGAAGACCAACCCCTGTGACGAGATGGGCTCCATCCGCCTGGAGGCCCGCCGTACGTTCGAGATGCAGGACTACATCGACCAGCAGAGCGGCGGCCCCGGCCAGGGCTGGTTCCGCGTGGTCAGGAGCCCGGCCGAGGCCCGCTCTGTCATCGCCGCCGGGAAGCTCGCCGTGGTGCTCGGCATCGAGACCTCCGAGCCGTTCGGCTGCCGGCAGACGCTCGGCATCCCCCACTGCACCAAGGCCCAGATCGACCGGGGCCTGGATGAGATGTACCAGCTCGGCGTCCGCTCCATGTTCGTCTGCCACAAGTACGACAACGCCCTGTGCGGCGTCCGCTTCGACTCCGGCACCCAGGGCGTCATCGTCAACCTGGGCAACTTCCTGTCGTCGGGCCGCTTCTGGCAGACGGAGGCGTGCACGGGACCGCAGCGCGACAACACGATCTCGCCCGCGGTGCTCCCGCCCGAACTGGCCCGCTGGCTGCCGCCCGGCGTCAGCCTGCCCGTCTACCCGCCGGGGCCGCACTGCAACAGACGCGGGCTCACCTCACTCGGTGAGCACATGGTCAAGGGCATGATGAGCCGCGGCATGCTCATCGAGGTGGACCACATGAGCGTCAAGGCCGCCGACCGGACGCTCACCCTCCTGGAGCAGGCCGGCTACGCGGGCGTGATCTCCTCGCACAGCTGGACCGACGCCCTCAACTACCAGCGGATCTACCGGCTCGGCGGCATGGTCACCTCATACGGCCACGGGGCCGAGGGGTTCGCCGACGCCTGGCGCGAGACCAAGCCCCTGCGCGACGCGGCGGGCCGCCCCGGGTTCGGGTACGGCCTCGACGCCAACGGGCTGGGCAAGCTGCCGGGTCCCCGGGCCGGCAGCGCGGTGGCGTACCCCTTCCACTCCCACGACGGCTCGGTCAGCTTCGACCGGCACAGCACGGGACAGCGGACATGGGACTACAACGTGGACGGCGTCGCCAACTACGGCCTGGTGCCCGACTGGATCGAGGACATCAGGTCGCTGGCCGGCGACGCGTTCGTCCAGGACATGGCTCAGGGGGCCGAGGCCTACCTGAGGACCTGGGAAGCGGCTGAAACGGTTGTGAGGTGAGGGTAGGCGGGCCGGTTCTGTCCGGCCCGCCTACCTCACACATTGAAGATGCTGACTCCGCCGGGACCCACGAGGAATCCCAGCACGATGAGGACGATGCCCCACAGGATGTCCCGCCGGGCCAGGATGACGTAGATCCCGGCGACGACGAGGATGACGGCGATGATCCAGAGCAATGTAGCCATGGACCTGCTGCTGCCCTCAGGACTTCTCCTCTAACGTGCCCTTGGTGCGATAGATGTCCGTGATGGGCTGGATGAGCCAGAACCACCCGGCGGTGAGTGCCACCGCGCCGCCGAACAAGGTGGCCGGCCAGGCGTTCAGCACCACTTCGGCCACCATGGCCACGGCCGCGGTCATGGCGACCAGCAGAAACGCCGCTCCCGCGATGCCCAGCGAGTTGGCGCGTTTGATCATGCGCTCCTTGAGCCCGGTGCGGAAGAACACCCGGTGCTGCGCCGCGGGCGTGATGAAGCACACCGACGCCATCGCGGCGCCCATGAGCGCGATGAAGAACAGCCACAGGCCTACGGTGTCCACTTTGCCGAAGCCTTGCTGAAAGGGAACCGTCAGCAGGAAGGCGAAGAGCACCTGAACCCCGGTGACCGCGACGCGCAGGCCCTGCAGCAACTCGGTCAGCTCGCGATCCACCCGTTCTTTGTGGGACTCGCCGTGAGAAGTGTCCGTCATGCTCGGGCGCTACCCCGCAGAGGCGCTGACATACCGGCCGGAGTCTGGATACGATCCGCGGCAACGGAACTTCGGCGGAGCCGCCCATGATCAACGAATGGATTCCACCCGGGGTCGATGCCACCCGGCCGAGCGTGGCTCGTGTATACGACGCGCTGCTGGGCGGCACCGAGAACTTCACCGTGGACCGGGCCGTGGCGGAACGCCTGACCGCCGCGGTCCCCGAGGTGGTCAGCCTCGTCTGGTGCAACCGCTCCTTCGTCGGCCGGGTCACCGACCATCTGGTGCGCGACGCCGGCGTCACCCAGCTCATCGACCTGGGCGCGGGCCTGCCGACGATCGAGAACACCCACGAGGTCGCCCAGTTCGCCAACCCCGAGGCCCGCGTCGTCTACGTGGACCTCGACCCGATGGTGGAGCCGCACGCCCGCTCGATCCTGCGTACCAACCTGCGCGCCACGGCCATCACCGCGGACGCCACGGACGTGGACGCCGTGCTCGGCGACCCCGACCTGCTCGACCTGATCGACTTCTCCCGGCCGGTGGGCCTGCTCATGATGAGCCTGCTGCACCTGTTCCCCGACGAGGACGACCCGCACGGGCTGGTCAAGCAGTACATGGAGGCGCTGCCGCGCGGCAGCTACCTGGCCGCGTCCAACATGATGACCTCCTACAACCCCAAGGCGAAGGCGCTGGAGGCGATGCTGCACGCCACGATGGGGACCGGCCGCTTCCGCACCGCCGAGTCGATCAACCGCTTCTACGACGGGCTGGACATGGTCAGCCCCGGCCTCGTCCACCTTCCCCACTGGCGTCCCGAGGGCAGTCCCGGGCCGCTGGAGACCTGGGAGGAACTCCTGCTGGGCGGCGTGGCCCGTAAGCCCTAAGGGTGGGCCGTCCAGCCGGTCTCGTCCGCCCACGCCTCGGCGACCACGATGACCAGGTCCACGACCGGATCCTTGACGTCGGCGTACTCGCCCGTCTCACGCACCGCCCCGGCCAGCCGCCGCTTGAAGTCCGCATAAGCCGGTACGGCCGCCGGATGCGCCCGGAACCAGTCGCGAAACAGCAGCGCCAGGCGGTCGTTGGGCGCGTCGAGCACCCGCACGTGCAGGTTGACCTCGTCACCGGGGCGCCCCCGCCGGGTCCAGAGCCGCTTGGCCCACCTGGCGGGGTCGTCCTCCAGCCCGGCGGGCACGTGGTCGCGCCGGTACGGCGACATCGTGAACCCCAGCGCCTCCAGGGGCCCGCCGAAGACCCGCTCGGCCTCGTCCAGGTCGAGGACGCTGACCTGGAGATCGAACAGCGGCTTGGCCGCCATGCCGGGGATCGAGGTGCTGCCGATGTGCTCCACGTGTATGGCCACCGGCCCGAGCGCGCGCCGGAGGTCGGCGCACAGGCGCGCCGCCTCCCCTTGCCAGGCGGGATCATGGGGCACGACGACAGGGCGTTCGGTCATCGGGCCAGGGTCTCAGAGGCGGCCGTTGCGCCGCAAAACGTCCACGGCGTTGACGGTGGCGACGCCGCGCCACTCCAGGGCTCCGGCGGGCGAGATCTTCGCGTACTCGACGGTCCAGCCGCCGTCCGCCTTCTGCGCGGCGGCCAGCCGGTCGAGGTCGGCCTCGATCTGGGCCGGCGTGAACAGGGCACGCGCCGGGCGATCGGGGTACGGGGCCAGGTCGAGCGGGGTGAGCTTCTCGTCGGCAGTCCCGCCCTCCACGGGGATCTCGCCGCTGTCCGGGATCAGCTTGGCCAGGCCGTCCAGGAGGGCGGCGGCCTCGGGCTCGCGGTCGTGGACGGCGTCCAGGAAGCGGATGGCGAAGGACAGCACGTAGGCGTGAGGGCGGGAGTCCAGCGCGCGGACGGCGTCCAGGCAGTAGCGGATCGCGCGGGCCGGCCACGGATGCCCCGCCACCGACGGGACGCGCAGGGCCGCCGCCGCGCTCACGGCGGTGATCTGCAGCGAGGAGGTCGTGGCGTCGCCGCCGCCCCACCACGGGGCGGTGCCCGCCCGCACGGTCAGCGGCAGCGAGAACGGCAGGCCGCCGTCGGGCAGCGTCACCGTCTCCAGCCAGTCGCACAGCTGCTCCGCCTGGACGGCGACGATCGGGGCGATCTCGGCGAACACCTCGAAGGCGTGCAGGGCGGCGCCCGGCTGGCTCTCCGGGGAACGCAGGTCGGGCTCCAGGCCCCAGCCGTAGCCGCCGTCCGGGTTGCGGTAGGCGTCCACCGCGGACAGAAGGCCGGCGGGGTCGCCGGAGCCGAGCAGGACATCGAAGCGCCGCCGGTCCAGGACACGCGCGTGCGTGGCCATGAAGTCGGCGGCGGCGGTCAGGTCAACGGTCATGACCCCATCCTTCCCGCCCGCCGCCGGACCGGTCTTGCAAGTTTCCGCCGTGTCTAGCCGCGGCGGGCGGCGGAGGTGACGCGCTTGAGAATGCGGTCCCACTCGGTGCCGAACGGGTTGTCCTGCACCAGGTAGGTCCAGGTGGCGGAGGGGCGCTTCAGGTCGGGCTCCGGCGACTCGAACGCCTCCAGCGAGCGCCGCTCGATCTCGGCCTGCAGCGACTTGTACTCCGCGACCGCCTCGCGGTGGAACTCGTCGATCGGGCTCATCCGGCCGAGCGCCCGCAGGTGGATGCCCTCGCGCAGGTCGGTGAGGAAGGCCAGGTGCTCGGTCCAGCAGGTGTCGATCGCGTGCAGGACGATCTGGCGCGCGGTCTCCTCGCGGGTGTCCTCGGGCAGCGAGTCCCAGCGCTCGGCGTCGGCCTCGGCCAGCGCCTTGGCGGCGGAGTCGGTGTGGAGGACCTTGTCGCGCCACTCCAGGATCAGCTCGCGCTGGTGTTCAAGCAGCCGGGTGTAGCGCCAGGTGTTGCGGTGGATCTCCAGGTTGACGCCTTCGGCCACCCGCTGGGCGTGGCCGACCAGGTAGGCGCCGCGGCGGTGGCGTACCAGGCCGTCGGGGTCGGCGGCGGGCGGGCGCTCGTCCGGGACGAACTGGGTGATCAGGTCGTCCTGCATGCTGACGAAGAAGACCGAGCCGCCCGGGTCGCCCTGGCGGCCGGCCCGGCCGCGCAACTGGTCGTCCAGGCGGCTGCTGACGTGGCGGCCGGAGCCGATCAGGTACAGGCCGCCGAGCTCGGCCACGCCGTCGCCCAGGCGGATGTCGGTGCCGCGGCCGGCCATCTGGGTGGAGACCGTGATGGCGCCGCGCTCGCCGGCCCTGGCGATGATCGCCGCCTCTTCCGCGTCGTTCTTGGCGTTGAGGACGACGGGCTCCAGGTTACGGCGCTGCAGGAGCTTGGCGAGGTTCTCCGACTCGGCCACGTCAAGGGTGCCGATGAGGATCGGGCGGCCGGTGGCGTGCGCCTCCTGGATCTCCTCGACCAGCGCCGCGTCCTTGTCGGGCACGGTCGGGTAGATCCGGTCGGGCTCGTCCTCGCGGATGGCGGGGGTGTTGGGGGGGATGACGGCGACCTTCAGGCCGTAGAACTCGCCGAGCTGCTCGCTGACCGCGACCGCCGTGCCGGTCATGCCGGAAATCTTGGGATAACGCTTGATCAGGCCCTGGATGGTGAGCGAGTCGAGGATCTCGCCCTTCTCGCTGGGCGGCAGCGCCTCCTTGGCCTCCACAGCCGCCTGAAGACCGTCCGGCCAGCGCTGCAGCAGCGCCACCCGGCCGCGCGAGGGGTTGATCAGCTGGACCTTGCCGTCGCGCACGATGTAGTCGACGTCCTTGGCCAGCAGCGCGTGGGCGTGCAGGGCCAGGTTCAGCTCGATGAGCGTGCCCGGCTCGTTCTCGTCGTAGAGCTCGACGTCGAGGATGTTCTCCACGCTGTCGGCGCCCTTCGGCGTCAGGTAGACGTTGCGCGCGCCCTCGTCGATCTCGTAGTGGTAGCCGCGCACCAGCGTGCGCACGAGCGCCGCCATCTCCGGTACGGCGCTGCCCTCGTCGGCCGCCCCCGCCATCACGAGCGGCACCCGGGCCTCGTCCACGAGCACCGAGTCCGCCTCGTCGATCAGCGCCACCTCGGGCTCCGGCACCACGATCGCCGCCGCGTCGGTACGCAGCCGGTCGCGCAGCACGTCGAAGCCGATCTCGCTGACCGGGCCGTAGGTGACGTCGCGGGAGTAGGCGGCGCGGCGCTCCTCGGGAGTGGAGTTCTGCCCGATCCAGCCGACGCTGACGCCCATGGCCTCGTAGAAGGGCGCCATCCACTCGGCGTCACGCCTGGCCAGATAGTCGTTGACCGACATCACGTGCACGCGCTTGCCCTGCAGGGCGTACCCGGCCGCCGCCATCGCGCCGGACAGGGTCTTGCCCTCGCCGGTCGCCATCTCGGCGACGTGACCGTGGAGGAGCGCGAGCGTGCCGAGCAACTGCACGTCGTACGGCCGCAGGCCGAGCGTCCGGTCGGCGGCCTCGCGGGCGACGGCGCAGAACTCGGCCAGATCGTCCATGGACGGCTCGGGCAGCTCGTCGAGCTTGCCGATCCGGTCGGCGCGGGTGTTCGCCGTCTTGACGATCTTCATGTACGGGCTCAGGTTCACCCCTCCTGGACGGTCCAGGAGATTCCTGATCATTCCGGTAATCGAGGCCACGGTTCCTCCAACGCGCGCTCCCTCGGCACCGTTCCCCCTGATTCCCCCGATAAGGGGTCCGGTACGGCAGGCACCGCCGTACCGGACCCTAACTCACCTTTGCCCGTGCACGGTCAGAACCACGACAGCGGCCAGCAGCAGAACGCATCCTGACCAGGCCAGAAGCGTCAGCCTTTCGCCGAACAGCACCACTCCTATCATCGCCGCTCCGACGGCCTCGCCGAGCGAGATGACCGAGACGGTCGCGGCCGGGAGCGCGGTGAGGGAGCGGAAGAACAGCGCGTAGGCCAGGGCCGTCGGGACCGCGCCCAGGAACAGCAGGGTGGCGGCCGAGGCCGGCGTGAACTCCGGCAGGATGCCCCCCGCCAGCGCGAACGGCGCCAGGCACACGGCGCCCACCACGAACCCGCCCACGGCGGTGGTCTCCGGGTCGCCGTTGTGGCGGCGGGAGTAGAGGGTGACGGCGGCGTAGCCGAGCGCGGACAGCAGCGACCACGCCACGCCCGCCGCGGCCCCTTCCGCCGGGCCGCCGCCCGTGAGCAGGGTCAGGCCCGCGAGCGCGGCGGCCAGCGCGATGAGGCCGACGCGGCTGAGGCGCTCGTTCAGCAGGAACCTTCCGCCCAGGGCGGTGAGGACGGGAGTGGCGCCCATCGTGACGACGGTGGCCAGGGCGATGCCGGACTCGGCGATGGCCGCGAAGTAGGCCGCCTGGTACACGGCCATCCCCACCCCGACCACGCAGATCCGCCACACCTTCGCCGGCCTCTTGGCCATCGCCCGGTAACCCGCCGAACCCGCGGCGCCGGTCCGCCCGTTGCCCGCCGTAACAGTGCGCCGGTTTCCGCCGTCGTCCCTTCTCGCCGATGCGGCGCCGAAAAGCGTGCGGCTTCGGGTTTGTCCGGTGTGCCCTGTGGTGCCGAAGAGTCTGGGGAGGCGGGAGTGGCCGTGGTGGGACGGCGTGGGGCGGAGGAGGAGGGGGAGGAGGAAGGCGGCGCCCAGGAGGTGGCGCCAGAACGAGACGGAGACCGGGTCCAAGGTGGTGAACAGGAGCGAGCCGGCGGCGCCGCCGGTGCCCCAGGCGGCTGCGGCGACGGCGGCGTACACCACGCCGCGGCGCGCGGAAATCGGGGTCATGACTGATCTTTCCGGATGAGGTGGATGAGGCCCGCGCGCGGGCAGCGCTCACCACCGGGGCCCAGCCTTGGGGTATCCGGGGAAGGAGGTCAGCCGCCCGCTAGAGGGCGGGCGGCGGGGAGCAGATCAGTCGTCCGTGCATGTCGCCCACCCTAATGGGCCAGGTCCCGGTACTTCATCTGGAATTCGCCCACGCGTCCGTGATCAGGCGGAAGTCGTCCAGGGAGGCCGGACGGCCGTCGATCTGGGTGCCGACCACGTGCTCGCGGAAGAGGGCGTGCAGCCGTACCACCGCGCCGGAGGCGTTGCGGAAGCCGTGCGGCGTCCCCGGCGGGACGAAGATGACGGTGCCGGGCCCCACGAGGCGGGTCTCGTCGCCGAGGAAGGCCTCGGCCTCGCCCTCGTCGATGATGAGCACCTCCTCCCCGGTGTGCCGGTGCAGGGGGATGCCCTCGCCGTCGGCCAGGTGCTCGAAGTTGAGCACGATGTCCTTGACGTAGTCGCCGTCGGCGCGGACCGGGTCCATGACGGGCCAGGTGAGGGAACGCGGCTTGGCGGGGTCGGGGAAGGGCCGGTAGTCGGGCCTGTCGATGATCGTCATGCCTCCGATCGTGGACCCACCCGAAATTTCGCGGAAGACCGCACTTTTTCCTGCTCAAGGCACTTCCACATACCTGACAGAAGATGGCAGGTACGGCGGGCAGAGTAGCCCCCATGACAACCAAGGCCAAACTTCTCGCGTTCACCCTCGACTGCGCCGAGCCCAAGCGGCTCGCCGAGTTCTACCATCAGATCACCGGCTACGAGATCCAGTACTCAGAAGACGAGTACGCCGCCGTCGGCGACGGTACGGTGTCCATCTACTTCGGCCGCGTGCCGGATCGCAAGCCGGTCACCTGGCCGAGTCCCGACAAGCAGTTCCACTTCGACTTCCGGGTTCCGGACGTGGAGAAGGCGGTCGCCGAGTACGTGGAGCTCGGAGCCACGAAGCCCGAGTTTCAACCGGGTGTGACCGAGGAAGGCACCCAATGGGTGGTGCTCCAGGATCCCGAAGGACATCTCTTCTGTGTATGCCCTTCCTCCTAAAGGCTGATCCGGGAGCGGACACCGAGCCATAAGCTGGGTCAATGCTCTTGAAAGGTTCCTTGCCCCTCTGCGGGCGCCCATGACGTGGGTCGGTCTGGCGATTGCTCTGGCAGGGGCACTGGGATACGCGCTCGGCGCGGCGCTGCAACAGTACGAGGCGGTCGCTCAGGGGGCGACGCTCAAGCTCGTCAAACGCCCGCGCTGGTGGATCGGGGGCGTCATCGGGTTCACCGGCGCCAGCCTGCACGCGGTGGCGCTGAGCTTCGCGCCGCTCGTCGTGGTGCAGCCGATCAGCGTGGCCACGCTGGTGTTCGCGGTGCCGCTGGCGGCGTTCATGTATGGGCGCAAGCCGTACAAGGCGGAGATCTTTGGTTCTGTCGCGGTCGCGGTGGGGTTGCTGTGGCTGATGCTGCTTGTTCCGCAGCAGCACGTGACGCCGCGGCTGGGGACGCCGGCGGCGCTCGCGTTCCTGGCGGTGATCGGCGTCGTCGTGCTGATCACGCAGGTGGCGGCGCGGCGGGTCGAGGGGGCGAACAAGGCGCTGCTGCTCTCGGTGGGGGCGGGCGCGGTCACGGCCAGTGTGTCCACGTTCGTACGCGTGGTCGGGGGCGGGCTTGAGGGCGATCTGAGCAGGCTGCTGCACTGGTTCACGCTGGCGGTGCCGGTCCTGCTGATCTGCGCGGTGGTGCTGCTGCAGAAGTCCTACGCGGTGGGATATTTCGGTATCGCCTACGCCGGGGTGCAGGTGATCGACCCGATCACCTCGGTACTGGCCGGCGCGATCCTGCTCGGTGAGCCGCTGCCGACCAGCCCGTCGACCGCCGTGCCCGCGATCATCGCCGCGGCGCTGACCGTCGGCGGCACGATCACGCTCGGCCGGTTGACGCCCGACCACTCGAAGGACCGGCCGGCGAAGGTGGCCGCCAGCCCAGAACCGAGTCCATTGCCCGCAACATCAGATCTGAGCTGAACCGGCCCGCCGCCCTCATGCCGAGATCCCGCAGCCCGATCGCCACCGGGTTGCGGATCTTCGTCACCCTGCAGATCGCCATGGACCTGCGGACGATCTCCGCCGTACGGCCCAGCCGCGCCTCGGTGTAACCGGCCAGGTCCCCCGCCCGCGTGGTGCGCGAGCACGACCGCGTCCTCGATCGCCTGGCAGGCGCCCTGCCCGAGGTTGGGCGTCATCGGGTGGGCCGCGTCGCCGAGCAGCGCCACCCGGCCCTGGTGCAGGCGAGGCAGCGGGGCCCGCATGGAGTACACGTCGTTGCGCAGGATCGCGCCCGGATCCACCGCCTCCAGCATCGCGGGGATCGGCTGGTGCCAGCTCCCGAAGCGCCGCAGCAGCTCGGCGCGCTCGTCGTCGGACCGCCCGCCAGGGGCGGCGAGGTCGGTGGCGTAGAAGTACACGATGTCGCCGGCGAGCTGATGAGTCCCGAACACCAGGCCGGAGCCCCAGCTCTCCGCGCTGTGGACGGTCGCGCCCTCGGGCCGCCGCAGCAGCCCGCGCCAGGCGGTGACCCCCGAGTAGACGGGCTCCGGGTGTCCGGGGAAGAGCCGCCGCCTGGTCCCGGAGCGGATGCCGTCGGCCGCGACGACCAGGTCGGCCCGGAACGTCTCCCGCCCGGTCTCAACGGCGCCGCCCTCGGGGTCCAGATCGGTGACCTCGGTGTTCAGGCGGATGTTCGCCCGGCCGAGTCCGTCGGCCAGCAGGTCCACGAGCACGCGCCGCAGCATGAGCACGACGCCGTCGCCGTAGCGGACCCGCGCGCTTTCCTGCGAGGTCTGTGACAGCCAGCGCCCGTCCGGCTTGCGCACCCCGGCGGCGCCCTGCACACGGGCCAGTTCGCGTACCGGGTCCCCGAGCCCGACGGTGTCCAGGGCGTGCAGCCCGTTCGGGGAGACGGCCAGTCCCGATCCCACGTTCTCCAGCGCGGGGGCCCGTTCCAGAACCGTCACGTCCCAGCCCTTGAGCCGGAGCGCCAGCCCCGCGGTCAGCCCGCCCACGCCGCCGCCGATCACCACTGCCGTCGCCATCGCCCACTCCCTCACTACGCCTGTAGTTCGCGACGGTACTACAGGCGTAGTTTCGACTACAAGTGTAGTATCCGGTGCCGTGAACCGTTCCGAGCTCATCGCGGACACCGCGATCGCATTGCTGTCCGAGCGGGGCATGCGCGGCCTGACCCACCGCGCCGTGGACGAGGCCGCGGGGCTCCCGCCGGGCTCCACCTCCAACCTGGCCCGCACCCGCGCCGCCCTCCTGGAGCTCACGCTGAACCGCCTCACCGTCCTGGAGCGCAGAACGTTCGAAGCGGTGATGGAGCCCGGCACCGACCCGATCGACCTGCTCGCCACCGCCCTCCACAAGCAGCTCCAGGACAGCCGCCGCACGCTGGCCCGTTACGAGCTCGCCCTGGAGGCCACCCGCCGCCCGGAACTGCGCACGATCTACGACGCGGCCGGCAGCCAGTTCCGCGCGCCCGCCACCGCCATCGCCGCCGCCCTGGGCTCGCCCGATCCGGTACGGCACGGCCGCCAGCTCATCGCCTACGCCGAGGGCCTGGTGTTCGACGCGCTGGCCGGGGCTGGCGAGATCCCTTGCTACGAGGACCTGCGCAAAGGCCTCGAAGAGGTCGTGCGCGGCATGACCGGGCGGTGATCCTCAACGCGGGCCGGTGCGCGGCGGCCGGCACAGGCCGCGGAAGGGCAGTTCGGGCAGGTGCTGGGCCCACTCCTCCCGGCTGAGCCCGCCCGAGTCGGCGCAGATCGCCTCGGCCGACCTGGCCGCGGCCACCGGGGCGGCCCGGCGCCCGCCGTCGGCGGCGATCGACAGCACCGTCCCGCGCCCGGCCAGCACCCAGATGCCCGCGCTCGACTGATCGAAGACCGCCTGCACCGGCCGGTCCCCACCGGCCAGCGGCACCTGCCGGTCCACCGTGAGCGTGCCGCTCGCCACCCGCCAGACCCGCACCCGGTCGCTGTCGGTCCCGGCCAGGTACTTGCCGTCGGGGCTGAAGCGCAGCGTGCCCGACGCGGGCTGCAGCGGCGTCGACAGCGTCGGCACCCCGGTCAGGTCGTAGAGCTGCACCCCGTCCTCGCCGGCGATGGCCACCCGCGAGCCGTCGGGGCCGAAGGCGGTGTAGTCGGGCGGCATCCGCTCCAGCCACGGCGCGGGGGTGACCCGGCCCGTGTGCAGGTCGTCGATCACCGAGCGGCGGCCGTCGAACTCCAGCACCCGCCGGTCGTCCGGCCCCACCACCACGAACCGGCCGGCGAACGCCTCCTCGTCCAGGCCGAGGTTCCAGGCCCACCGCTCGCCGTACTCGCTGCCCTCGGCGAACAGGAAGGCACCTCCCGGGCTGAACCACGCCGCGTGCCGGCCCGGCTGGCTGAGCCCCCGGGCGAACCTCACCTTGACCCCACCTTGCAACGTCGTGTCCCAGAAGTAAGTGCGTTCGATGCCGACGAGCGCGAGGTCACGTTCCAGCGACGACCAGGCGATGGCCCGGATCTTCTCCGGCGGGCCGGGCGTGGTGGCGAGCTGCTCACCGGTGAGGGTGTCGAAGATCCGCAGCACGCCGTCGGTCAGGGCGGCCAGCTTCCTGCCGTCGGCGCTCAGCGTGTGCAGCGACCGCTCGGTCGCCGTCGGGTCGGTGAAGGAACCGCTCACCGGGTCGGTGTCGGACTTGGCGAGCTGCCGCTCCGCCTCCGGCACCGGCGCCAGGGCCCAGGAGGTGAAGCTCAGCTTGCGGGCCAGCACCGGGTCGCTCGGCCTGATCGTCTCCGCCCTGGTGGCCGCGACCCTGGCCATCGCCTCGTCGACCTGGCCCTGGGCGGTGCCGTACTGCCAGATCGCGACCGCGAGCACCGCGACCGCCACCGACGCCGCCACGATCCAGCGGCGCCGGCCCCTGCGCCGTCCCGACGTCAGCCCCGCGTCGAGGAAGGCCTGCTCGTCGCCGCCCAGCGTGACGTGCCGCCGCCCGGTGGCCGCCCAGGCCAGCGCCCGGTCGAGCGTGCCGTCGTGGAACAGGTCGGCCTCGCGCCGTCCGCCGCTCTCCCACCGCCGCGCCGCCCGAGCCAGCTCCCGGTGTACGGCCAGCCCGTCGCGCTCGGCGTCGAGCCATTCGTGCAGCCTCGGCCACGCCCGCAGGAGCGCCCCGCAGCCCATGGTCACGCTCTCGTCGTCGCGGGCCAGGAGCCCGGCCTCGCCGTACACCTCAAGCACGCGCTCGATCGCGGCGGCCTGCTCCGGCGTGCGCCCGGCCACGAGCTCGGCCCGCCGGACGGTCACGCGGGTGTCGTCGCCGCGCTCGTCCATGCCCACCAGGCGCAGCAGCACCTCGGGGACGAGTTCCTGCTCGGCCCGGCTGAGCGCGGCGTAGAGCCGCTCGGCGCGGGTTCCGAGCGGCAGGTCGTGCACCGGCTCGGGCGGGAGTAATCGGCCCTGCTGCGACTGCGGCTGGTCCAGCAGCGACATGAGCAGTTGCCTGGCGCCGGGGCGGCGTTCGGGGTCGGCATGGAGGGCGGCGGTGACCAGGTCGGCCAGCGCGAGGTCCAGCTCGGCCAGGCCGCCCGCGGCGAAGGCGAGCAGCCGGCCCCAGGCGCGTACGTCGTCGGCGGGCCCGCACGCGTCTCCGGTGCCGAGGCCGACCAGGCGGGGGCCCGCGTCGGTGAGCAGGACGGCGCCCGGGTCGAGCGCGCCGTGGACGGCGCCGGCCTCGTGGATGGCGGCCAGTGCGGTGGCCGTGGCGGCGGCCAGGCGGTAGAGGTCGTCGGCGGAGTAGGGGCCCCGGGTCTCGACGGCCTGGCGCAGGCTGTGTCCCTCGACGTACTCGCTGATCAGGTAGGTGGCGGCGACCTCGACGACGGCGGCGACGTGCAGGCTCTTCACGCGTCGCAGCGGCTCGGTGTCCTCCGGCGGGACGCACTGGGTCAGGGCACGGCGCAGCCCCGACTCGTCGTAGGCCTCAACGGTGCGCCCACCGAGCCGGATGCCCAGCCAGTAGTCCCCCAGCCGATCATCCATCAGGGATTAGACGCCGCCTTTCGGCTAACGGTTCAGGCGAGCCCGGTGCTCGGGCCACTCCTCTTCGAGGATGCCGAAATAGGCGGAATCGCGCCAGGTGCCGTCGGGGCGTCTGCGGTGCCGGCGCAGGGTTCCCTCGTGGACGCCGCCGATGCGGGCGACCGCCGCCTTTGAGCGTTCGTTGAGGTCGTCGGTCTTGAACATCACCCGGTTGTAGCCGAGGGAGAAGGCGTGGTCGATCAGGAGGATCTTGCAGTTGGTGTTGACCCCGGTACGCCAGGCGGCGCGGCCGTACCAGGTCCAGCCGATCTCGATGCTCTCGTCGAACCCGGGCACGTCCGCGTAGGTCGTCTGGCCGATGGCGCGGCCCCGGTGAATCACGGCGAACGAGACGTGGTTGGCGGTGACGCCCTTGACGATCCGGGCCAGCTCCTCCTTGGTGCGCGGGGTGGGCGCGGGCATCCAGCGCCAGACCTCGTCGTCGTCGCCTCCGGCGGCGAACAGGTCGGGGACGTGGTCGAGGGTGAGCGGTTCGAGCCGGACGACGTCGTTCTCGAGCACGGTGGGAGCGGGCATGCGCGCGGTCATGCGGCTCAGCTTAGAGGGCGGGTTGACCTGGGTTTATGGCCACCTGCGGGGAAATGTGGGAGACCACTGTGGACGGTCATACCGACCGGTCGGTAAGGTCGCGCTATGGACTTCGCCTTCGACAGCGTCACCGAGGACCTGCGCGAGCGCCTGCTCCGCTTCATGGACGAATGTGTCTATCCGGCCGAGGCAGCCTTCGAGGAACAGGCCGCGGAGAGCGGCTGGAGCGCGCCCCCGCTCCTGGCCGACCTCAAGGACGAGGCCAGGAAACGCGGGTTGTGGAACCTGTTCCTGCCCGGGGACCACGGCGCGGGGCTGACGAACCTCCAGTACGCCCCGCTGGCGGAGATCATGGGCAGGTCACCGGCCATCGCGCCGGTGGCCACCAACTGCGCCGCGCCCGACACGGGCAACATGGAGGTCCTCTCCATGTTCGGCAGCGAGTGGCAGCGCAAGGAGTGGCTGCGGCCCCTGCTGGACGGCGAGATCCGCTCCGCGTTCGCGATGACCGAGCCCGACGTGGCCTCCTCCGACGCCACCAACATCGCGACCTCGATCACCCGCGACGGCGGCGAGTACGTCATCAACGGCCGCAAGTGGTTCATCTCCGGCGCCATGAACCCCAACTGCAAGATCTTCATCGTCATGGGCAAGACGGACCCCGAGGCGCCCTCACACCGCCAGCAGAGCATGATCCTGGTCCCGCGCGACACCCCCGGCCTGCACATCAAGCGCGGCATGCACGTCTTCGGCTACACCGACGCCGACCACGGCGGCCACGCCGAGATGGTCTTCGAGGACGTCAGGGTGCCCGCCGAGAACCTCGTCGGCGAGGAGGGCGGCGGCTTCGCGGTCGCCCAGGCCCGCCTCGGCCCCGGCCGCATCCACCACTGCATGCGCCTGATCGGCATGGCCGAGCGGGCCGTGGAGATGATGTGCAAGCGGGCGCTGGCCCGCACCACCTTCGGCAAGCCCGTCGCCCAGCAGGGTGTGGTCCAGGACTGGATCGCCGAGTCCCGCATCAAGATCGAGCAGCTGCGGCTGCTGGTGCTGAAGACCGCCTGGCTCATGGACACCGTCGGCAACCGCGGCGCCCACACCGAGATCCAGGCCATCAAGATCTCCACGCCGATCACCGTGGAGTGGATCCTCGACAAGGCCATCCAGGTCCACGGCGCGGGCGGCGTCTCCCAGGACTTCCCGCTGGCCGGCCTGTGGGCGGGCGCCCGCTCGCTCAGGTTCGCCGACGGGCCGGACGAGGTGCACAAACGTTCTCTTGCCTACCGGGAGCTGAAGAAGTGGATGTAAGGGACAGGATCGCCGGCCTGCTCGCCTCGGCCGACCCCGCCGACCAGGTGGGCTTCCTGCGGGCCCGTTTCGACGCCGGGCTGGCGTGGGTGCACTTCCCCGAAGGGCTCGGCGGCCTCGGCGCGCCCCGCGACCTGCAGCAGGTCGTGGAGAAGGAGCTCGCCCACACCCCGCAGCCCAACCTCGGCCTGCAGGCCATCGGCCTCGGCATGGCCGCGCCGACGATCCTCGCCTTCGGCACCCGGGAGCAGAAGGAACGGTTCCTGCGCCCCCTCTACACCGGCGAGGAGATCTGGTGCCAGCTCTTCTCCGAGCCCGGCGCCGGATCCGACCTGGCCACCCTCGCCACCCGCGCGGTACGCGACGGCGACGAATGGGTCGTCGACGGCCAGAAGGTATGGACCTCGGGAGCCCACCACGCCCGCTGGGCCATCCTCGTCACCCGCACCGACCCGGACGTGCCCAAGCACCGCGGCATGACCTACTTCGTCTGCGACATGAGCGCCCCCGGCGTCGAGGTACGCCCGCTGCGCCAGATCACCGGCGAGGCCGAGTTCAACGAGGTCTTCCTCACCGGCGTGCGCCTGTCCGACGACCTGCGGCTCGGCGAGGTCGGCGACGGCTGGCGGGTCGCCCAGACCACGCTCATGAACGAGCGCGTCGCCATCGGCGGCACCCCGGGCCGCCGGGGCGGCGGCATGATCGGCGTCGTCTCCGACACCTGGCGCTCCAACCCCGGCCTGCGCACCCCCGAACTCCACCAGCGCCTGCTCCAGCTCTGGGTCGAGTCCGAGGTGACCCGCCTGTCCGCGGTACGGCTGCGCGAACAACTGGCCGCCGGCCAGCCCGGCCCCGAAGGCTCCGGCATGAAGCTCTCCTTCGCCAAGCTCAACCAGGAGCTCACCGGCCTGGACCTGGAGCTGCGCCGCGACCTCGGCTACGACGACTGGTCGTTCCGCCGCTCCGAGGACGTCGACATGCTCGGCCGCGGCCCCGGCTACCGCTACCTGCGCGCCAAGGGCAACTCCATCGAGGGCGGCACCTCGGAGATCCTGCGCAACATCGTCTCCGAACGCGTGCTCGGCCTGCCCTCGGAACCCCGCATCGACAAGGACGTGCCCTGGAAGGACCTGCCGCGGTGACCACTCTGCTGTACACGGAGGTCGAGGAGGAGCTGCGGGCCGCCGTCCGCGCGCTGCTGACCGACCGCTGCCCGCCCTCGGCGGTGCTGAAGCGCGTGGAGTCCCCCGCGCCCTACGACCTCGACCTGTGGAAGACGCTCTCCCGCGAGATCGGCGTCGCGAGCCTGCTCGTCCCCGAGTCCTACGGCGGCGCCGGCGCCTCGGCCACCGAGGTGGCCGTCGTCCTGGAGGAACTGGGCAGGGCGGTGGCGCCGGTGCCGTTCTTCACCAGTTCGGTCCTGGCCACCAAGGCCGCGCTGGACACGGGGGCCGCCGGCCTGCTCGGCGAGCTGGCCTCCGGCGACACGACCGCCGCGCTCGCCGTCCCCTTCACCGCGACCCCCTACCGCCGGGCCGCCGCCACCGTGGAGGTGTCCGGCGCGACCCTCACCGGCACGGTCGCGGACGTGGCGGGCGCCGAGGCGGCCGACGTGCTGCTGGTACCGGCCGGTGACGCGCTCTACCTGGTCGAGGCCGGGCACGCGGAAGTCACCACGCGCCCCTCGCTCGACCTGACCAGGCCCGTCGCCACCGTCACCTTCTCCGGGGCCGCCGCCGCGCGCCTCGGGGCCTGCGACGTGGCCGAGGTCCTGCGGTTCGGGGCCGGGCTGCTGGCCTCGGAACAGCTCGGCGTGGCCGAGTGGTGCCTGGAGACCACGCTGGCCTACGTCCGCGAACGCCACCAGTTCGCCCGGCCGATCGGCTCCTTCCAGGCGATCAAGCATCGGCTGGCCGACCTCTGGCTGGACGTGGTCCGTGCCAGGGCCGCCGCGCGCAACGCCGCCGCCGACGGCTCCGGCCTGGCGGTCGCGGTGGCCCAGGCGTGGAACGCGGGCGTGGCCGTACATGTGGCGGAGGAGGCGGTGCAGTTGCACGGCGGGATCGGGATGACCTGGGAGCATCCCCTCCACCTCTACCTGAAGCGCGCGAAGGCCGCCGAGATCGCGCTCGGCACGCCCGGCGACCATCGCGCGGCGCTGGCGGAGCTAGCAGATCTTCCTGGGTGACAGGCCCGGCAGATACCGCGCCCAGGCGGCCGGCGACAGCTCGCCGTCCTGGGCGCAGATGCCGCGCAGCGCCCGTTCCGGGTCCACGGCGATCGTTCGCCGCTGCCCGTCGGCGCCGACCGCCAGGACGTCGGCGCCCTGGGCCAGGACGGGCTCGGCGACCTCCACCGGCTGGCCGAGCCTGGCGCCGGTCCGTACGTCCCAGAGCGTCAGCCCCTCCTGCCCGGCGGCGGCCAGCACGGCGCCGTCCCGCGAGAACATCAGCGCCCGCACCCGCTTCCCGGTCGCCAGCGGCGGGCCGAGCGGGGCGCGCAGGCCGGTGTCCCAGAGCGTGACGTGGCCGAGCGTGTTGCCGGTCGCCGCCATCCTGCCGTCGGCGCTGAAGGCGACCACCCCGGCGGCCTTGCCGTTGGCGTTGGGCACCGACGGCGCGGCGGTCAGCGGGTCCACGGTGTAGACGCGCTCGTCGTCGTACGCGACCAGCAGCAGCCCGTCGGGCCGCCAGGCCAGTCCGGGCCCGCTCACCCCCGCCACGCGGTGTACCTGCCCGGCGGCGTGCAGTTCGACCCAGTCCTTCGAGGCCACGGCCAGCGTCCTGCCGTCGGGGGAGAAGGCCAGACCGGCGACCGGGGAGGAGCTCAGCGTGCTGGTCCTGCTGCTCTCGGCCAGGTCCCAGATGTCCACGGACGGCTGGCCCGGGGTGGCCACGGCCAGGCGCCCGCCGTCCCAGCTGAAGGTCATCAGGGTGGCGGTGCTCGGCAGGGTGGTGGTGAGCCTGCCCGAGTCCCAGAGCGTGATCGTGGTTCCGTCGGCCACGGCCAGGATCCGGCCGTCCCTGCTCAGGGTGCGCGTGCCGGGGCCGAAGGGCGGCTGCGCGGTGGCCGGGACCGTGTAGGTCCGCACCCGGCCGCCCGCGCCGGCGTACCGCACCCCGGACGGCCCGACCACCGGTGCCCGGTCCGTGGCCTCGCGTCCCTGCGGCGAGTCGCGGAGGTGCAGCATGCGCTGCCAGGTTCCGGTCCGCCAGACGGTGACACCCTCCTGGCCGCCCTGGGCGAGCAGGCGGCCGTCGGGGGAGTAGGACAGGGACGAGGCGGCGGGACCGGTGCTCGCCAGCGTCCGGCCGCTGGCCAGGTCGTGGACGCGGGTGCCCGAGGGTCCCGACAGGACGACCGTGGCGCCGTCGGGGCCGAGCGCCCCGGTCGTGACGGCGTCCCGGAGCGCGGCCAGCCATGGCAGGTCGAGTTTGCCGCCGCCCTCCCAGATCTCCGGCGGCCTGGGCGCGACCACGTCACTGGCGACCGAGGTGGCCAGCACCCGCCGCCCGTCCGTGCTCAGCTTGCTCATCGGCCGCGCCGTCACCTGCCCGCCGTCCGTCCGCCACAACACCCCCAAGCCCGACTTGTCGGTCGTGGACAGCGTCTCGCCCTGATACGACAGCGCCAGCGCCGCCTTCACCGGCAACGAGCGCAGCAGGATGCCGGAACGTGTGTCGAACACCCGCACGTCACCCGTCGTCGCGACGGCCAGCGTGGTGCCCGCCGGGTTCAGCGCCGCCAGCCGCGCCGAACGCCCCGCGCCCCTGATCTCCATCAGCAACGTCTTGGCCACCGGGTCCCACACCCGCGCCGTGCCCCCGCGCACCGCCACGAGCCAGCGCCCCGCCTGGTCGAAGGTATACACGGAGTCGGCACCGGCGTCCGGGTCGGCGAACACGTCACGCACGGGGTCCGTCGCCGCCGCCATCAGCGCCGAGCGCGCCTCCGGCACGGGCGCCAGCCGCCACGCCGCCGCGCTCAACTGCCGCGCCGTGATCGGGTCGGTGGTCCGCAGCGTCCCCGCCGTCCCGGCCAGTGCCTTGGCCGTCGTCTCGGAGAGCGCCCGCGTCGCCGTACCGGCCTGCCAGAAGGCCACGCCCGCTACGGCCAGCGCCCCCGCGAGCAGGACCGCGAGCACGCCCGCCGCCACCCCCCGCCGCCGCGCCCTGACCCCGGCCAGCCGCGTCCCGGCCGCGACGAACTCCTGTTCGGTACGGCTCAGCGCCACCATCCGCCGCCCACCGGCGGCCCAGCCCAGGACGGTGTTCAGCCGCTCACCCTGCGGCAGATCCGCCGCCCGCCGTCCCTTCCGCTGCCAGGCCTCGGCCGCCTCGGCCAGCGACCGCCGGACGACCAGCTCACCCCGCTCACCCTCCAGCCACTCACGCAGCCGCGGCCAGGCCCGCAACAACGCCGAGTGCGCCAGCACCACACCCCCGCCATCCCCTCCCGGCACCCCCGGCTGGCCCGCGCCGTTCGGCCCTTCCGGCCCTCTCGGCTTGCTCGCGTCATCCGGCCGTTCCGCGGCACTCGGCCCTCCCTCGCCGCTCGGCTCCCCTTTGCCGGGCTTTCCACTTCGGCTGCCAGGGGTCGGCGGCCGGGTGTGGAGGAGACCGGCGTCGGTGTACCTCTGGATGACCAGGGCGGCGGCGGGCCGGTCGAGGGGGCTGGTGTCGGAGCCGTCGGGGGTCCGGCCGGTCAGGTGGAGGAAGACCGCGGGAGCGGCGTCCTGTTCCGCCCGGCTCAGGCCGGCGTACACCTGCTCCGCCAGCTCTCCCAGCGACGGCTCCGGCGCGTCGGTGCGCAGGCCGCGGGCGGTCCCGGCGCCCTCGGCCAGCGGGTCGCCCGAGCTGTCCAGCAGCTTCAGCAGCAGGTCGCGGGCGGACGGCCGCCGGTCGGGGTTCTCGTCGAGCGCCTGGGCCACCAGGTCACGCAGCGGCGGCTCCAGCGCCGCCCCGGAGCCGGTCTCCTCACCGGTGGCGGCGAACAGCGTCAGGCGCCCCCACGCGTACACGTCGGCCTCGGGCGTCTGGTCCGCCGTCTCGGAGGGACTGCCGGTGGAAGGGGGCAGGCCGAAGTCGATCACCTTGGGGCCGTCGGGGCCGAGCAGGACGTTGTCCGGCGTGAGATCCCGGTGCGCCACCCCGGCCTCGTGGATCGCGGTGAGCGCGGTGGCCGCGCCGGTGGCCAGGCGATGCAGGTCCGCGCCCTGGTACGGGCCGGACTCGCCGACCTTCACCCGCAGGCTCGGCCCGGCCACGAACTCGCTCACCACGTACGGCGTGCCCCCGTCCACCCCGGCGTCCAGCACCCGGGACACGCAGAAGGGCCGGACCCGCCGGGCCGCCTCGACCTCACGCTGGTCCGGCGCGGTGCGCAGTGCCTTGAGCGCGTACCGCTCGCCGTCGTCGTCGTAGGCCTCGTAGACCACACCCTGGCCGCCGCTGCCCAGGCGTCCGGCTATCCAGTAGCCGCCGAGGTGTTCTGGATCCGTCTTCACAAAGACTTAGATGATGCGCAAAATCCGGCGGTTGTCCATGGGTAGGGGGTCACGGCTTGAGGGAGGTCAGGAGGAGTTCGGCGAACTGGCGGCCCACTTCGCCCCCCGACAGCGGCCCGTCGGTGTGGTACCAGCTGCCCAGGTGGTGCACCGAGCCGAAGAAGAAGTCGACGACGATCTCGGCCTGGATGTCCTCGCGGAAGACCCCTTCGCGCTGCCCCTCGGTGACGAGGTCCCGGAAACGCTCGTGGTAGCGTCGGCGCTCGGCCCGCACGCTCTTCTGCGTCTCCGGGGCCAGCAGGTGCATCGACCGGAAGAAGATCTTGGAATCGTCGAGGTTGGCCGTGGTGGTCTCGACCACGTCGGCGGCGGCGTCGCGCAGCCGCTCCCTGACCGGGCGGCGTTCGTCGGCGATCTGCGTCAGCCGTTCCATCTGCATCCGCAGGACCCGCGCGTAGATCTCATGCAGCAGGTCATCCTTGGAGTCGAAGTAGTGGTACATGGCGCCCTTGGTCACTCCGGCGGCGGCCACGATCTCCTGCACCGAGGTGCCCTCGAACCCGCGCTCGGCGAACAGCCTCGTCGCCTCGCTGAGCAGCCGCCGGCGCACCGGCTCATCCTTCCCCGTCACGAACCCCAGCATACCGACTGGTCGGTTGAGCGTCTTGCGCGTGATTCGCGGTGCTATTTCCCTCACCTTAGGGTGGCCTTTGTTTGATATTGGGTATCACGTGACGTGGCGAGGGATCTCCGGCGTGGCAGATCCAAGTATTTCCTAGCAACTCGGGGAGTTTGCCGTGCCTGGTGGCTCGATCTATGTGCAGCAGGACCCGAAGTTCACGGGGTCGTCGCCCCAGTGGTACTACGAGAAGTTCTGGAGGGAGGACACCAGAAACCGTCGTCGCAACCGTGCGATCAAGGCCGCCGTGGGCTTCGCGGCCGGCCTGGCTCTGGCGATCCGCTTCGACCTGCCGTTCCCCGCGCTCTACGCGCTGGGCCTGGCCGGCATCGTGGCGGGCGCCGACTGGTACTGGTACTGGGCGCAGTTCCGCGCCACCGCGGTCTGGCGAGGACGCCGCCGCGGTGAGGCGATCACCGGTAAGACGCTGCGCCGCGCGCTGACCAAGCAGGGTTACCGCGTGCTGGACGGCCGCGCGATCCGCGGCCAGGCCTCCATCGATCATCTGGTCATCGGCCCCGGCGGTGTCTGGATCATCGACAACGAGTCCTGGAGCCCGGACACCGAGATCGCCTCCTACGGCGGCCGGCTGTTCTTCGGCGAGAAGTTCGGCACCAAGGTCGCCAAGGGCCTGGTGGAGACCGGCCACGCGTTCGCCGAGCTCCTCACCAAGGAGACCGGCATCCCGGTCACGATCACCCCGATGGTCGCGGTGCACTGCGGGATGATGCCGAGAGGCGGCCTGCTCACGGCCGAGGGTCTCACCCTCCTCAAGCCGCACCTGGCGCCCCGCATGATCCGGGCGACCTCGTCCGCGGCGCTGAGCACCACGCAGGTGGAACTCCTGGCCCGCATCGCCGCCCGGGAACTCCACCGCATGTGAGCACGTGGGCGCCGTCCGCCGGCGGCGCTTCGCTCGGCCGGTCCATAGCACGGAGTGCGGTTGATCGCATGATGGATACGGTGCGGGTCAATCAGGGTGACACCCGATCGGAATTGTTCACACTAGACATATGGCTCCCGCTCCTCAGCAACCGCAGGCGTTCGCTCACCTGAGCGCGCCCAACGCCGCGTTCTACCGGGAGATCCTGGTGGCGTTCGCGCGGGCGAAGGAGCGGTTCGTGGTCCACCTGCGGCCGGAGGAGGTCGCGGCGGAGCTACGGCGCGACAGCGACGACCAGCTCGCCCAGGCGCTCAAGCGGCTCGTCGACTGGGGCAACCTGCGCTCCGACGCCGACACCGGCAGGGTCTCCTCGGTCGAGGACTTCCACCGCAAACGGCTGCTGTTCCAGCTGACCGCCGCCGGCCAGGCCGCCGAGCAGGCCATCGCCTTCTACGAGGAGGCGATCGGCCGGCGGGGACAACTCCAGGCGGTGGCGCTCGGCGACATCGCCGACCAGCTCCAGGCCCTGGTCACGCTGAGCGGGCAGGACGACCCCGACCCGGCGGGCGTCCACCTGATCCTGATCTCTCTGGCCGAGCGGTTCGCGTCGCTGGCCGACAACGCGCGGGCGTTCATGGCGTCGCTGCGGCGCGCGATCGACTTCGCCGACGGCGACGTGGACGGCTTCATCGCCTACAAGGAGCGGTTGATCGACTACATCAACCGCTTCATCGCCGAGCTGGCCAACTCCGGGGCCCGCATCGCCCGGCTGCTGCTCGAACTGGAGGAACTGGGCCAGCACGGACTGCTGGAGACGGCCGCGCGGCGCGAGGCCGCCGACGCGGTGCCGGACGGCGCCGACGCCGCGGCCGAGTACGCCAAGGTGCTGGCCGGCTGGGAGAACAAATGGCGTGGCCTGCGCGACTGGTTCGTCTCGCGCGACGTCGGCCACCCGTCACAGGCCCGGCTGCTGCGGCAGTCGGCGGTCACCGCGATCAAGCAGCTCATCGACACCGTCGGCCTGCTCAACGAGCGGCGATCCGGCCGATCGGACCGCTCGGCCGACTTCAGGACGCTGGCCAGGTGGTTCGCCGACGCGCCGGACGAGGCCGCGATGCACCGGCTCTGGCGGGCCGCGTTCGGGCTGGCCCCGGCCCGGCATCTGACGATCCCGCCGCAGGAGATCGCCGACGTCCCCGCCTCCACCCCGTGGGCGCAGGCGCCGCCGATCCGGATCTCGCCGCAGCTTCGCCGTACCGGATCCTATGAACGGCGCGGCAGGCCCAACAAGGTGGCCGACCGCTCGCAGGCCCGCCGGGTTCTGCTGGAGCGGGCCGAGCGGGAGGCGGCGCAGACGGCGCGGGCGCGCGAGCGGCTGCGCACGGACGGGCCGGTACTGCTGTCGCGGCTGGGCGTGCTGGACCCGATGGCCTTCCGGCTGTTCCTGGGGCTGCTCGGGGACGCGCTGTCGGCCCGGGGGCCGCACGACACGGAGGTGAAGACCACCACCGGCGACGGTTCGATGGAGGTACGGCTCACGCTGGTGCCGGACGGCGGGATGGTCGCGATCGAGACCGAGGACGGGGTGCTGACCGGCCCCGAGCACGTGATCGAGATCACGGTGGTCGCGTGACCCCCGAGGAGGAGCTGGCCCAGTGCCAGGCGGCGCTGCGCGCCCTGCTGATGAGCCCGCTGCTGCGCGACCCCGAGAAGCTCGTGCTGGTCCGGCGGCACGCCGCCGAGCTGCGCGACTGGCTGACCAGGGAGACCGGCTGGCGGCTCGTCGTGGACGCGGAGTCGGCCCGGTTGTTCAAGGCGGTACCCGACACCCTGGACGCGACCCGTCCCGCGCTCGGCCGGGCGGGCGAGCCGTTCGGGCGGCGGCGTTATGTGGTGCTCTGCCTGGCGCTGTCGGTGCTCGAACGGGCCGACGCGCAGACCACGCTGGGCAAGCTGGCCGAGGAGGTGCTGGACGCGGGCGCCGAGCACGCCTTCACGCTGGGCAGCAGGGCCGAGCGCGGGGACCTGGTGGCGGTGGTCCGTACGCTGCTCGGCTGGGGAGTTCTCGACCGGGTCTCGGGTGATGAGGAGGCGTACCTGGCCGAGACCGGCGACGTGCTCTACGACGTACGGCGCAAGGTGCTGGCCGGGCTGCTCACCGGGCTGCGCGGGCCGTCCACGATCACCGCCGAGTCCTTCGAGGAACGGCTGGCCGAGCTGACGGCCGAGCCGTACGCCGACACCGACGACCTGCGCAACCAGGCGATACGCCGCCGCCTGACCAGGTGGCTGCTGGACGATCCGGTCCTGTACTTCAAGGATCTGGGGGCGGACGAGCTGGCGTACCTGACCTCGCAGCGGCACGCCGTCATCCGCAGGATCGAGCAGGCCACGGGCCTGGTCGCAGAGGTCAGGGCGGAGGGCATCGCCATGGTCGACCCCGACGACGAGCTGACCGACGTACGGCTGCCCGAGCAGCGCACCGACGGCCACGTCACCTTGCTGGTCGCCGAGCGCCTGGCCGCGCTGGGCAGCGCCTCGACCGAGGAGCTCAGGGCGTTCGTCCGGCAGGCGGCGGCCGAGCACACCTCCTTCTGGCGCAAGGGCGTCACCGATCCGGGCGCGGAGGACGGCCTGCTGGCGGTGGCGCTCGGCAAGCTCACCGCCCTGCGCCTGGCGTACGTGGAGGGGAGCCGGGTCACCGGCCTGCCGGCCATCTCCCGCTACGCGCTCGATCCGCCTACGGTCAAAGGAAACTGATGCTGCCCACCCCCGGCGCGGAGCGCTGGAAGCCGCTGCGCGCGGGCCTGGTCGACATGTTCTACTACGACGTCGAGGAGTTCCATTTCCACGACGGCCGCCTGCTGCTGCGCGGCAACAACGGCACCGGCAAGTCGAAGGTGCTCGCGCTCACCCTGCCCTTCCTGCTGGACGGCGAGCTGACCTCGCACCGGGTCGAGCCGGACGGCGACCGGCAGAAGCGCATGGAGTGGAACCTGCTGCTCGGCGGGAAACATCCGCATCCTGAGCGGCTCGGCTACACGTGGCTGGAGTTCGGCCGCCGCGCCGCCGATGGAAGCCAGGAGTTCCGCACGATCGGCTGCGGGCTGAAGGCGGTCAGGGACCGGGGCGTGGTCAGGCACTGGTTCTTCGTCACCCCGCAGCGCGTCGGAGCGGGACTGAGCCTGATCTCACCCACCGGCGTGGCGCTGACCAGGGAGAACCTGCGCGAGGCCGTGGACGGCCACGGCATGGTCTACGACCGGGCGGCCGACTACCGGCGCGCGGTGGACGAGGCGCTGTTCTGGCTGGGCGAGCACCGCTACGAGGCGCTGGTCAACCTGCTGATCCAGCTCCGCCAGCCGCAGCTGTCGAAGCGGCCGGACGAGAAGCTGCTGTCCAGGGCCCTCACCGAGGCGTTGCCCCCGCTCAGCTCCACGCTGCTGGCCACGGTCGCCGACGCCTTCCGCGGCCTGGACGAGGAACGCGACGCGCTGCGCGGCCTGGACGAGGCGCGCAAGGCCGCGGCCGGCTTCCTGGACCACTATCGCGCGTACGCGGCCACGGCCACCAAGCGGAAGGCGGCCGGGCCCAGGCTCACGCAGAGCCGCTACGAGCAGCTCGGCCGCGACCTGGCCGAGGCGGAGCTGCGCCAGTCGAAGGCGGAAGCCGAGCTGGAGTCGGTCGACGACCTGCTCAGCGAGCTGGCCACGGAGAAGAACCTGCTCGACGCCCGCCGTACGGCGCTGCAGCAGAGCCCCGAGATGCGCGACGCGGAGCGGCTGGACCAGACGCGCGAGGAGGCGGGCCGACTGGCCGAGCACGCCCAGCGCACCGGCAAGGAGCTGAGCCGCGCCGACGGCGAGACCGGGCGGCTGGCCCGCCGCGCCGAGACCGCGCGCGAGAAGGCCGAGCGGGCGCAGGAGGAGCACGACACGATCCACCACGCGGCGGCGGACGCGGCGGGCCGGGCCGGGGTCGAGCTGTCCGAGTCCCGGCGCGAGGCCGAGAACGCCGTCGTCCGCCAGGAGCACGCGATCGCCCAGCTTGAGCGGCTGCTGCGGGCGGTGGCCGACGCCGCCGCCGGTGTCACGACGGCCAGGGCCGAGGTCGACCGGCTGACCGGTGAGCTCACCGAGGCCGCGGAGGCGATCGCGCTGGCCGGGCAGGTGGCCGGGGATCGGGCCGCCGAGCTGCTGGACTCCTTCACCGGCTACCTCACCGGGCTGAGCGAGCTGTGGGTGGCCGACCGGGACGGCGTGCTGGCCGTACTCCGGGACTGGGCGGAGAACGCGGCGGGACCCAACCCCGCGGCCGCCGCCGTGGACGACGCGCTGAGACAGGCCACGGCGGCGCTCGCCCGGCGCGAGACGGAGCTGGACGCCGAGCTCGCCGCCGCCCGGCTGGCCGCCGACGAGCTGGCCGTGGAGATCGCCCGGCTGGAGGCGGGCGGCCACGACGCGCCGCCCGCCCCGCACACCCGCGCCCCTCGCGGCGACACCCGGCCGGGCGCGCCGCTGTGGAAGGTCGTGGACTTCGCCGACGGGGTGCCCGCCGATCACCGCGCCGGTCTCGAGGCCGCCCTGGAGGCCTCGGGCCTGCTGGACGCGTGGCTGACCCCGCAGGCCGAGCTGATACTCGGCGACACGGTGATCCTGCGCGGCAGGGTGACCGGGCCGTCCTGCGCGAACGTGCTGCGCCCCGCGATCGACCGCGCCGACCCGCAGGCCGCGGCGCTCGACGACGCGACCGTGCTCTCCGTGCTGGCCGGGATCGGGCTCGGGCCCGGCTCGCCGACCTGGATCGCCACCGACGGCCGCTGGGTCAACGGCCTGCTGGCCGGCGCCTGGCAGAAGGCGGGCGCCGACCACATCGGCGAGGGCGCGCGCGAGTCCGCCCGCCGCGCTCGCCTGGCGGCGCTCGCCCGGGAACTCGCCGACGCCACGCTGCGCGCCGACGACCTCGACCGCGACAAGCAGGATCTCGCGGTACGGCAGGCCGTCCTGGCCGCCGAGCACCGCGCCCTCCCCTCCGACGCCCCGGTCCGCGAGGCCCACGTGAAGCTGGCCGGAGCCCACGAGCACCGCAGGACGATCCACGAGCGCCACCAGCGCGCCGTCGGCGTGATGAACACCCGGCAGGCCGAGCTCGACGCGGCCCAGGTCAGGTCGGCCGAGTTCGCCGGTGACGTGGGCCTGCCGGCCGAGCACGGGCCGCTGGGGGAGATCAGGGCTTCGCTGGCGGAGTACCGGCTGGAGCTGGCCAGGTTGTGGCCGGCCGTACACGCGCTGAACTCGGCCCGCGAGAGCGAGCGTGAGGCCGCGCAGGAGGTCGCGCTCGCGGCCGAGCGGCTGGCCGAGGCGGCGCAGCTGGCCGCGGAGGCGGGGGAGCGGGCGCGGGCGGCGGCCGAGGTGTACCGCTCGCTCGCCGAGACGGCGGGCGCGGCGGTGGAGGAGCTGTTCCGCCGCCTGGAGGAGGTACGGCAGGAGCTGCGCGGGCGCGACCGTGCCGAGAACGACGCCCGCGCCAGGCAGCAGCGGCTGGCGACCGAACGCGGTAAGGCAGAAGGTGTGCGCGAACGGCTGGCCGGCGAGATCGTCGAGGCCACGCGCGCCAGGGACGAGGCGGTGCGCGACTTCCGCGCGTTCGCCGCGACCGGTCTGCTCAAGGTCGCGCTGCCCGGCCGCGACATGCCCGACCCGGCCACCGCCTGGTCGGCCACGCCCACGGTCGTCCTCGCGCGGGCGGTCAACGCCGACCTGGAGGCGGTCGACGACGGCGACGGCCCGTGGGAACGCGTGCAGCGCAAGGTCGCCGACGAGCACAAGCTCCTGTCCGACGCGATGGCCAGGCAGGGCCACTCGGCGGGGCTGACCGTCACGGAAGGCGTCATGATCGTCGACGTGACGTTCCAGGGCCGGGCCCGCGACATCCCCGACCTGGTGGCCGCGCTGGCGGAGGAGACGGCCGGCCGCGCCCGGCTGCTGTCGGCCAAGGAGCGCGAACTGCTGGAGAACCACCTGCTCAACGAGGTCGCCGGAACGCTGCACGAGCTCATCGCGGCGGCCGAGACCGAGGTCGGCAGCATGAACGAGGAACTCCAGTCGCGCCCCACCTCCACCGGCATGCGGCTGCGCCTGGTGTGGAAGACCGCGAAGAACGCCCCGGAAGGCCTCGACCGCGTCCGCGGCAAGCTGCGCCAGACCGTCGACGCGTGGTCGCAGGACGACCGGACGGCGGTCGGCTCCTTCCTGCAGGAACGCATCGCCAGGGAGCACGCCGACAACCCGGCGGCGGGCTGGATCGAGGCGCTGACCAGAGCCCTGGACTACCGGGTGTGGCACGAGTTCGCCATCCAGCGGCTCCAGGAGGGCCAGTGGCGGCCCGCCACCGGTCCCGCCTCGGGCGGCGAGCGGGTGCTGGCCGCCTCGGTGCCGCTGTTCGCCGCCGCGTCCGCGCACTACAAGTCGGCGGGCAACCCGCACGCGCCGCGCCTGGTCGCGCTCGACGAGGCGTTCGCCGGGGTGGACGACGACTCGCGGGCCAAGTGCCTCGGCCTGCTGGCCACCTTCGACATGGACGTGGTGATGACCAGCGAGCGCGAGTGGGGCTGCTACCCGCAGGTGCCCGGCCTGGCCATCGCCCAGCTGTCGCGGCACGACGGCATCGACGCGGTCCTGGTCACGCCGTGGCGCTGGGACGGCAGGGAGCGCCGCCGGGTCGAACGCCCTTCACCGGGAGGAGGCCTGGCCGATGAGTGACCGGCTCGCGCGACTCCTTGGCGGGGACGAGCTGGCGTGGCTGGTGGACCGGGCGCGTACCCGCCTGGAACGCGGCAGGCCCCTGACCGGCTCGGTCTCGCTGGCGGGCGCGACGCACGGCCAGCGGCGGGCGGCCGAGACGCTGCTCGGCCGCCGGGCCGGGAGCGGGGCCTCGCTGTCGGTGTCGCTGGAGGAGGTCGACCGGGTGCTGCGGGCCAGCGGCGCCTGCGACGGCCTCGCCGAGGCGGTCGCGCTCCTGCGCGGCCCGATCCGCGACCTGACCGCCCTGGCCGCCGACCGCGACACCGCCTGGCGCACCGCGTTCGCGGTCTTGGACACGCACCTCGCCAGGCGCGCCGGGGACGGGCAGGATCTCGCGGGGTGGCGGGGCTGGCTGGACTCCTCCGGTCTGGTACGCAGGCTCGCGCCCGAACCCGCCGACGCCGGGTCGCTGCTGGACCGGCTCGTCGCGGTGCTGGCGCGGCTGCCGTCCACGGGCGTGCCGATCGGCCGGCTGGCCGCCGAGACCTGCGGCGACGCGCACGCGCTCGACGACGGCCGCCCGGTGGCGACCCTGGCCCTGTCGGCGGCCCGCGCCCTGGCCGGTCTGCCGTACGCGGCCGAAGGCGGCGCCGACGCCAGGCGGGCGGCCTGGGCGGCGGTCGGGGTGCACCTGGACGAGCTGTCGTCGCTGGTCCTGAGCCTCGGCCTGCCCGGCGACCCCACGCCGGGCGAGCCGCACGTGCGCACGCTGCGCCAGCTCCGCCGCGCGGAACCGATCGCCGCGGGCCTGGTGCGCCTGTGCGAGAACCCGGTCGTGGTGGCCGCCGCCGCGGACGACCTCGGCGCCGCCTGCCCGCCCCTGGTCTGCGTGAACGGCCGGCCGTCCGCGGCCGTCTGGCGGCTGCTCGGCCTGCTGGCCGCCGGGGGATCGTCGTTCGCCTACCACGGCGACTTCGACTGGGGCGGCGTCGCGATCGCCGCGGCCGTCCACGAGCGCGTGGGGTTCACGCCGTGGCGATACGACGCCGCGTCCTATCGGCGGGCGGCCGGTGACGCCCCGCTGGCAGGACGCGCCGTGCCCACGCCCTGGGACCCGCCGCTGTCGGAGGCGATGCGGCGGCGGGCGGTCCGCGTGGAGGAGGAGCTGGTCCTGTCCGAGCTGCTGAGCGACCTGGCCGCGCCTCAGGCGAAGACGTCCTGCTGGTAGCGGCCCGCGGCGTCGAGCGCCGCCAGCCACTCCTCGCCCGGCCGCCCGGTCTTGCCGTGGTGGATGGCGAGGAAGGCCTGCCGTACGGCGGGGGCCATGCGCAGCCCGTCGCCGCAGACGTACACGTGGGCGCCCCGCTCCAGCAGCTCCCACACCCGGTCGGCCTGCTCGGCCAGCGCGTCCTGGACGAGGCGGCCATCGCGCGCGGAGAAGGCGACGTGCGCGTCCGGCGCCCACGCCGCCACGTCCGCGCGGTAGAGCCAGTCGTGCTCCGGATGGCGGCAGCCGGTGAACACCAGGGCGGGCCCGGTGGCGCCCCGCAGCGCCCGGTCCTCCAGGAAGCCGCGCAGCGGGGCGAACCCGGTCCCGGGACCGACCATGATCACCGGCGTCGCCGGGTCGGCGGGCAGCCGGAACGGCGGGGCGGGCACGCGGACGTAGCCGTAGAACACCTCGCCCTCCGCCAGCCCCGCCAGGTACGCCGAGGCCATCCCCCGATACTCGCCCGTCCCCGACCAGGCCGCGCCCTCCACCAGCCCGACCGTGATCCGGATGCGCCCGGGGTCGGCCAGCGGCGAGGACGAGGCGGAGTAGTAGCGCGGCTTGATCGGCCCCGCCAGCTCCAGGAACGCGGGCAGCGGCAGCTCGATCGCGGGGAAGCGGTCGAGCAGGGCCAGCACCGAGACGCGCTTGGCCAGGATCTCGTCGGCGTAGCCCTCGGTCAGCTCCCCGAGCTGCCGGGTGGTCCAGGGGCAGGCGGTGTGCGCGGCCAGCGTGGACAGGTCCGCGCGGGTGGCCACCTGCTGCAGTTCCACGAAGTCGGTCAGCAGAAGGCCGGCGGTGACCGGGGTGTCCAGGGGGAGATGGGTGGCGCCCTGGGCGCGCAGCCGTACCACCTGGTCGCGGGGGACGCGCAGCACACGCAGCGCCCACTCCACCAGCTCGGGGTCGTTCTTGGCGAAGACCGCCAGGTGGTCGCCGGCGGCGTAGGCGACGCCTTCCGGCAGTTCGGCCACGATCGAGCGCACGCCCGCCCGCGGCGCCTCCTTCGAGAAGTCCCACAGCCCTGACGGGTCGCCGGTCAGCTCCTCGTTGGAGACCACCCGCAGCGGCACCGCCCGCTCGGACACGACCGCGGGCCGTACCTCGGCCTCGGTCAGGACCTCCATCTCGTAGCGCGGTCCCGCCGCCTCCGCCGAGGCCGCGTACTCCTCGGCGAGCGCCACCCACAACCGCGCCGTCCACGCCGAGACGTCCCCGTCGAAGTCGCCGTCCGCGTCCGCCTCACCCCTTTCGATCAGGGGTACGGCTCCCGCCGCCACCAGCTTGTCGAACGCCCGGCGGGGGAAGTCCTGGTAGGTGGGCCACTGGGTGTTGCCGCAGCCGAGCACGGCCAGCCGTACGCCGGAAAGGTCGGGAAGCTCTTCCAGCGCGTCGAAGCGCTGGGCGTTGTCGGGCGCGCGGCCGTTGTAGGAGGAGGTGACGACCAGCAGCAGGCCGTCGGCGGGCGGCCGCAGGTCGTCGAGCGTGGTCAGCGTGGTCGCGAAGCTGGCCCGGCCGGCCCGCTCGGCCAGGCGTTCGGCGAGGTCGGAACAGGTGCCGAGGTTGGAGCCGTAGGCCACGGTGAGCGGGGTGCCGGTGACGGCGAGATCCTGCTGCTGTTCGTGCTGTTCGGGGACCGGCTCCTGGGCGGCGCCGCGCTCGTGGGGGCGGCGCTCGCGGACCCGTACCGTGAAGCCGTCCGGCTTGAGGGTGAGGGTCTGCTTGGTCTTGATCTTGTAGGCGGTGGGGTCGGAGACGGCGAACCGGCGCAGGACCATCGCGAGCGCGAGGCGGGCCTCGGTGAGGGCGAACTGGCGGCCGATGCAGGCACGCTCGCCGTTGCCGAACGGTTTGTACGCCGATTTATGGTGATTTTTGCGGTTTTCGGGGAGCCAGCGGTCGATGTCGAACTCCTCCGGCCGGTCCCAGGCCTTCGGGCTGCGGTGCAGCGACGGCAGCACGACGACCGTCTGCTGGCCGGCGCGTACCGGATAGGAACCGCCGATCACCGTGTCCTCGAACGCCGACACCGAGAAGGCGGGGATCGGCGACCACACGCGCAGCGTCTCCTCCAGCACGCGCGAGATCACGTCCAGCTTCATGATCGTCTCGTAGGTCGGCGGGGTGTCGCCGGGCATCAGGGCGTCGACCTCGGCGTAGGCCCTGGCCAGGGTGTGCGGGTCGCGCAGCAGGTTGTACAGGGCGAAGGAGAGCAGGCCGCTGGTCGTCTCGTGCCCGGCGATGAGGAAGGTGATGACCTGGTCGCGGATGTTCGCATCCGACAGCCGCTCGCCGGTGCGCGGGTCGGTCGCCTCCATCATCAGGCCGAGCAGGTCGGAGGCGCCTGACGGCCGCGCGGTGCGTTGCTCGATGACCTCCTCGACCAGGGCCCGCATCGTCTGGATGTCGCGCTCGTAGGCCTCCTGGCGCTTGCGCAGCATCTTGGTGACCACGGGCGGCTGGCGCAGGCGCAGCATCGCCTCGGTCAGCGCCGAGCCCATCGCGCGCAGGAACGGGTGCAGCTCGGGCTGGTCGAAGGAGCGGAAGCGGTAGCCGAAACCGGTCAGCGAGATCGTGTCCAGGGTCAGCCTGGTCATGTCGTCGGACACGGGCAGGTCCTGCCCCTGACGGGCGGCCCAGGAGTCGATCAGCTGGTCGGCGACCTCCAGCATCTGCGGGAAGTAGGCGCGCATCGAGCGCTGGCTGAAGGCGGGCATCAGGATGCGGTGCGCGTGGCCCCAGACGGGCTCGTCGTGCCGGGCGGTGAACAGGGCGTCGCCGCCCAGGTCGCGCAGGAAGGACAGCGGCGGCTGGATGCCCTTGTGGAAACGGCTCTCGTCGCAGAGTTCCTCGACGAGGTCGGGGTCGTAGACGAACAGGACGTCGCTGCCGAGAAGGTTCAGCCGGAACAGGCCCTCCTCGTAACGGGCGGCCAGCTCGTCGAAATAGGCGGCCGGCGAGTGGGCCGGCACCTGAAGCATGTTGCCGAGCAGGGGCAGACCAGGCGGTGAGGGGATCATGGGTACTCCAATGGGTCAGCCATACACCGTATGGCGGACGCTACCATACGGCGTATGGCAGTGAGCGCGCGGAGGGGTGCCCCTCTGACTCCGGAAGAGATCTACGCCGCGGCGTGGCGGCTGATCGACGCGGGCGGCGTGGAAGGGCTGTCCATGCGCAAGCTCGCCGCCGAACTGGACGTCAACCCCATGTCGGTCTACCACCACGTCGAGAACAAGACCGCCCTGCTCCACGAGCTCTGCCTCAGGGCCGCCGGCCGGCTCGCGATCCCCCCCGACGACGGCTCGCCGTGGCAGGACCAGATGCGGGCGCTCGGCCACGCCTACCGCGAACTGGCCCGCCGGCAGCCGTCGCTGTGGCGGTACGTGTTCAACCACCCCGAGGTGATGAGCAGGCAGCAGGGCGGGTTGTGGGAGGTGCTCGACCGCCTCCTGCGCACGGCCGGAGTCCCGGAGGACGAACTCCCACGGACGGCCGAGATCCTCAGCTCGTTCGTCAGCGGCTTCATCTTCTCCGAGTCGACCGGCGGCGTCCGCCCCGACGCCTTCGACGACGCCGTCACCCTGCTGATCGGCGGCCTGGAAGCGTACCTGGACCGGTAACGTCGCATTCATGGATCTACACGTGGGTTGCGCGATGTGGAGTCATTCCCGCTGGGGGCTTCCGCAGGGCGAGCGGCTCGGCTCCTACGCCTTCCGGTGCAACGCGGTCGAAGGCAACACCACCTTCTACGCCACGCCGTCCCGCGCCACCGTCGAGACCTGGGCGGCGCAGACCCCGGCCGACTTCCGTTTCGTGATCAAACTGCCCAAGACGATCACCCACGAAGGCCGACTCGGTGACGTCGGCGACCAGGTCCGCGCCTTCCTGCACGCGATCGAACCCCTCGGCCCCCGCGCCCACGCCCTGTGGGTGCAACTGCCCGGCTCCTTCTCCCCGTCCGATCTGGGCGTGCTGGCCACGTTCCTGCGCCGCATGCCCACGGCTTACAACTACGCGGTCGAGGTACGGCACCGCGCCTTCTTCGACCACGCCCCGTCCATCGGGAACCTGGAGCGGCTGCTGGGTGACCTGGACGCCGAATGGGTGCCGTTCGACACCGTCACGCTCTTCGAAAGCCCGCCGTCCAGCGACGCCGAGCGGGACGCGTGGACCAAGAAACCCCGGGTCCCCCGCCGCTCGCACGCCCTCACCGAACGCCCGATCGTCCGCTACCTCGGCCGCGACGACACCGCCAGGACCGTCGAAGGCTGGCGGTTCTGGGTGGAGACGGCGGCGGCCTGGCTGCGCGAAGGCCGATCACCGACGGTCTTCGTCCACACCCCCGACAACGCCGAGGCGCTGACCCTGGCCCGCCGCTTCCACGACGAGGTACGCGCCCAGCTCCCCGGCCTCTCCCCGCTGCCTGAGCCGGTGGCCGACGAGCCGCCGCTCACCCTGTTCTGACCCGATCAGCCTCTTTTCGGGTCAGGCCTGGGCAAGCCGCTGACCGCCTGAGAAAGAGGCGCCGGGCCTGCCATCCTGGGCCGGTCATGGCGGAGTACGCGGCGGCGCTGGCAGCCTTCCAACGAGTGACGGCCCTGGCCATCGAACACCACGCCGCACTGGACACCGCCGCCCGGCTGATGCACGCGCACGCCTGGGTCGGGGGCGGCGCCACGGCGTTCACGACCGACCTCACGGGACACCGGACCAGGCTCCAGTCCTCCCTGTCCGCCGCGATGCGCGCTATGGCCGACCTGGTCGTACGGCAGGGCGGCCCGAACCCCGCGATCCCCGCCGTGACCACCTCACCGACCGGCGCGAGCGCCCCGGCAGGCGCGTTCCGTGGAATCGACCCGCAGGCGATGGCCACACTGGCATCGGCCCTGGACCAAGCGGCACACACACTCGCGCCGGCCGGTGCCCGCCTGGGTTCCGAACTGACCGGACACGGCCTGTCCGCCCAGCCGGGCCACACCCTCGGCCAGGTGGCCGGCTGGTCTGCGGAAAGCGGCCGGGACCTGCGACAGCGCCTGTCCCGCATCCAGCGATCCGTTCCCTGGAGCACGCTTCCCGCCGGCCGGGCGGCGTACGACCTGTTCGGCGCCCATGCGCCGGGCTCCGCTCAGGTCCGCCGGCTCCTGAACCAGATCGCCGCCGGAGACGCCGGGGCAGTCCGCGCGCTGCTGGCCGTACAGGAAAAGGGACAGGACACAAGCCTGGCCGCCCGCGTGAACGCCTGGTGGCACACCCTGCCCGAGGACTCCCGCCTGACCACCCTCGCCGGATTCGGCAACCTCAACGGCCTGCCCTCCACCATCCGCGACCAGGCCAACCGCCACTGGCTGAGCGCGGAAAAGGCCCGCCTGACCACAGAACTGGAGAAGACGGCCATCGACCACCCAGAACACCTGGGCACCTGGGAGAAGATCGCCAACCAGCTCCGCCGCCTGAACCTCATCGAACAGGAACTCCAGCCCCGCCCCGGCTACCCGAGCCCGCTGCTGCTCGCCTTCGACCTGACCGGCAACGGCAGGCTGATCATCTCCTGGGGCAACCCCGACACCGCCGACATCACCGTCACCAACGTCTCCGGCCTCACCTCCGGACTGGACGCCGCCCACGGCGACCTGGAACGCGCCCGAGCTCTATGGCGCCAGGCAGCGGTAACCGGCGGCGGAAAATCCATAGCCTCCATCACCTGGCTGGGCTACGACGCACCCCAAATCGACCCCGGACTCTTCGATCCCGGCAAATCCGTAGCCTTCCAAGGCGCCGCCGCGAAGGGCGGCGCCGCCCTGGCCTCCTTCACCGACGGCCTGCGCGCCTCCCACCACCCCTCCAGTACGGCCCGCGCGGTCGTCATCGGCCACAGCTACGGCTCCCTCACCAGCGGCCACGCCGCCACCCTCCGCCCAGGCCGCCTGGCCGACGACCTCATCCTGGTCGGCAGCCCCGGAGTAGGCGTCAACCACGCCAGCGAACTGGGCCTCGACCCGAAACACGTCTGGATAGGCGAGGCCGGCGGCGACCCGGTAACCACATTGGGCAGCTTCGGGGCGGATCCGGGGGACGATTCGTTCGGCGCCCGCCGCTTTCCCGTGGGCCGGGAGGTCTACACAGCCGCTCACAGCAGCTATTGGGACGCCGGATCCACCTCATTGCGCAACATGGGCCGGCTCATCAACGGCCAATACGACCATCTGACAACGCCTCGGCCGGGTAGCGGCCAGCCCCAACTCCTCATGCCTGAGATCGACCCCGCCCTGGCCCGCAAGCCGAACAGGTGACGATGTGCTCCGTGCTCTCCTTGCTCTTTTTCTCCTCCTCTTGACGGGATGCGCCGTGAACAAGCCCACTCTCAGCCAGACACAGGCGATTGCCCTCAACGACAAGCTGATCAACGAGACGGTTCAAGCGGTTACTCCCAAACCCAGGCTGGAGGTGATCGCGTCCTTCAACACGCCAAGTGGTTGCCTGGGCGAAGGTGCCTCCGAAAATCAGATCATCGTGAGCCGCGCATACTGGCTGCGCGATGTTCCGAAAGATCAAAATATGGCTATTTCTCGGCAGATTCGGGTGTTCTGGCAGTCTCAAGGTCATCGCATCGTATCCATGGGGAGTAACGGCAATCCGGACCTGAGTGGGGAGACTCAGCCTGACGGCTTCAGGTTGTTCCTTACCTGGGCTGAGGGTGACGATCTCTTTCTCGGTGCATCGTCCACCTGCATCTGGCCCGAAGGAACTCCAGCCCGCTGACCATGACTGATGCCCCGCTCGGCTCCTAGCGGGCCGGGCTCCCGTACCTTGGTCATGAACGGGCTGCCCACGTGAAGGAAGACACCATGAAGCGCATCGGGATCATCGGCGTGGGCGAGATCGGCCGGGCCATCGTGGTGGGTCTGTGTGAGGGAGCGGGGGAGCCGCCCGAGGTGTTCCTCTCCCCGCGGGGAGCGCGCACGGCCGCGGAGTTGTCCTCGTCCTACGACAGCGTGCGGGTGTGCGCGGACAACCAGGCCGTGGTGGACCGCTCCGAGCTGGTCATCATCGCCGTACGTCCCTACGACCGGCAGGAGGCGCTGGCCGGCCTGCGGGTGGACGCGGGCAAGATCGTGGTCAGCCTGATGGCCGGTGTCGGCATCGACGACGTGCGCCGCATGCTCGCCACCGATGGTCCCGTGGTGCGGGCCATTCCGCTGCCGCCCGTACGCGAACGCGACTCCGTGACGGTGACGTGCCCGTCGCACCCGGAGGTGGACGCGCTCTTCGAACGGCTGGGCGGTGCGCTCCCGGTCGAGGACGAGGCGGGCTTCAACGTCTTCTCCGCGCTGACGGGGACGCTGACCACCCACTACTCCTACCTCGCCACGCTCGCCTCGTGGGCCGCCGGCCAGGGCGTGCCCGAGGAGGTCGCGGACCGCTACGTCCGCGGCCTCTTCCAGGGCGTCGGGCGCAGCCTGGGAGACGAGGCCCGCTCCCTGAGTCAGCTCGCGGCCGACCACGAGACCCCGAACGGGAGTAACGAACGCGTCCGAACGACCTGGTTCAACGACGCCAACTCCGAAGCTCTCGGCAAGGTCCTCGACGATCTGCTCGCCCGGCTCAAATAGCCTAGTCGTGGGCGATGTGCAGGAGCTGGCGCCACAGCAGCACCACGAACACCGCGGAGCCGGCGAACGCGAACCAGAACGGCGCCGCCACCCCGAAGCTGGTGGCCAGGATGCCGCCGATCAGGGAACCGACGACCAGGCCGCCGAAGACGCAGATGGTGTTGACGGCGCCCACCCGGCCCTGCAGCTCACGCGGGACCGCCCGCTGGCGGATGGTGACCGAGGTGGTGCCCCAGATGAAGGCGTGCGCGCCGAAGACCAGGAAGATGCCTCCGGCCACCCACGGCGAATGGGTCAGGGCCAGTCCCAGGTGGGTGAGGGTCTCGATGATGAGCCCGATCCGCATCAGCGCGCCGAGGCTGAGCCTGCGGGTGATGGTGCCGTACAGCGCGGTGCCGATGAGACCGCCGATCCCGCTGATGGTGCTCATCAGGCCGAAGCCGATGTCACCGAGGCCGAGCTGGTCCTGGGCATACAGGACGAGCACCGACCAGGCGGCGCCGAACGTGAAGTTGAAGATCAGGATGGTGAGCGCCAGCGTGCGTACCGCCGCGTGCTTGATGGTCCACCGGAACCCGGCGACGAGCTCCCGGATCGTGTCGGGCTTGGGGTCGCCGGCCTGCCGGCCGTGGGGCGGCAGGCTGATCCGGCTGACCAGCAGGACTCCCGCCAGCACCAGCAGCAGCTGGCTGGCGAACGGCCAGGTGTAGCCCACGGCGAACAGCGCGGCGCCGATCGGCGGCCCGGCGAGCTGGTTGAGCGTGATGAACCCGGTGCCCAGGCGGGCGTTGGCGACCACGAGATCGTCCCGGTCGACCATCGTCGGGGTCAGCGTGGCCGTCGCGTTGTCGGCGAACACCTCGGCGACGGCCCTGAGCGTCAGCATGATCAGCGCCGTCACGACCGTCACCGTGCCGGTGGCCAGGAGGACGACGAGGACCGCGAGCACCACCGCGCGGGCCAGGTTCGCGACCATCACGATCCGGCGCCGGTCGTGCCGGTCCGACAGCACCCCGGCGTAGAGGCTGAAGAGCAGTTGCGGGGCCCAGCCCACCAGCGCCGACAGTGAGATCATCAGCGGGTCTCGGGTCAACGACGCGATCAGCAACGGCCCGGCGGCGGCCGCGAGCCCGTCGCCGAGATTCGTCAGCCAGCTCGACGCGAGCAACCAACGAAACCCTGTCCCCAGCCGGGCCGGCAGGACCCGTTCCACCACTCTGATCACGAGCGCAAAACCATACTTTTCATTGCCTACCTGCGGCAATGTGTTTTTCCTCTGTCAGCCGGCCTGTCCCCATTCGAGGACGACCTGGAACTGCGCCTCCGACGAGGTCTTCGCGATGGCCACGTCGGCCTCGCCGGAGATCTTGATACCGAACGTGAGCTCCAGCCGGTCCGGCGGGTTCTCGATGTCGCGCAGCTTGCGCGCGATGCTCTCCACGGCCGGGGTCACGCTGGTGATCGCCGCCTGCAGGGTGCTGCCGGCCTGGCGAAGGGCGCGGCCGGCGCGACCCGCCCGCTGGATCTCCTCGGCTTCCGCGGGCTCGACCTCGACGACCAGCCTGCCGCCGCCGTCCAGCGGTATCTCCACGTAGGTCACGAAGGGAGCGTACGGCAAGCCAGGCCGTTTGGGCTTAGCGTGGTTCGCATGCGGACGAGCGCCCCGAGCGTGGCCGGTGTGCTGGGCCGGGATGGGTGGCCGGTGGGGGCCGCCTTCCCCGTGACCGGCGAGCATCTGATCACCGCGGCCCACGTGGTGAGCCTGGCCGCCGGCCTCGACTTCGAGCTCGATCCCCCGCCGGAGGGCCGCGTCCCGGTGACCTTCCTGACCGGTGGCGCCCGGCTCGACGCCGAGATCATGCTCTGGGACGGGGAACACGACGTCGCCGTCCTCCGCCTCGGCCGGAACGTGGACGTGGCGCCCGCGCCGCTCGTCGACCACGCCTCCTTCGGCGAGCGGGTCGCCATGCTCGGCTTTCCCGACGGCAAGGAGCAGGGGGTGTGGAGCGTGGGTGTGCTCCGCGGCCCCCAGTCGCAAGGCTGGCTCCAGGTCGACGTCGAGGAGGGCAGCCGGTTTCACCTCGAGCGCGGGTTCTCCGGCACACCCGCCTGGCACCTCGATCGCGGCGACGTCGTCGGCATGGTGGTCGCCGCGTGGACGGGCGACTGGCGCAGCGGCTACCTCATCCCCACCGCCAAACTGCTGGAGGCCTGGCCGGGGTTACGCGACGCCGTACGGCCGCTCTCGCCCTTCCGCGGACTGCTGCCGTTCGGGCCCGAGCACACCGCCAGCTTCTTCGGCCGCTCGGACGAGGTCGCCAGGATCGCCCGGCTCGTCGCGGAACGTCCGGTGGTGACGGTAACTGGGCCGTCCGGCGTGGGCAAGTCCTCGATCATCCAGGCGGGCGTGATCCCGCGCCTCCAAGGCCCGGCGGTCGCCCTCTTCCGGCCGGGACAGGGACGGAGCCCGCTGCACGCGCTCGCCCTCGCGCTGACCCATGGGGAAGCGGCCGACCGCCTCACCCGGGCCGACGAGCTCGCCGGGCATCTGGAGCACGGCGCCATGCCGGAGCTGGTCAGCGCGGTTCTCGACCAGCTCGGCGCATCCCGGCTCATCCTGGTCGTCGACCAGCTGGAAGAGGTGCTCTCCGCACCGGCGGAGCAGCGTACCGCCTTCGCCAGAGCCCTGCTCCACGCCGAGCGGCCGAACTCCGCGCTCGGCGTGCTGGCCGCGCTACGGACCGACTACCTGACCCCCGTCCTGCGCGACGCGGAGCTCGCGCCGCTCGCGGCGGGGGAGCGCACCATCAACGTGGGCGAGCTCTCCACCCGCGGCCTGCGTGACGCGGTGCTCGAACCGATCACGCGGATCCCGTTGGTGGACTACGAGCGGGGCCTCGCCGTCCGGCTTCTGGACGACCTCGGGGTGGGGCCTGGACGGCTCCCGCTGCTGCAGTTCACCCTGGCCCAGCTCTGGGAACGCCAGTCGGGCGGGAAGCTGACACACCAGGCCTACGAAGAGATCGGCGGCGTACGCGAAGGCCTGAACCGCTTCGCCGAGCAGGTCTGGGGAGAGTTGACCGCGGACGAGCGGCGGGACGCCGAGCGCCTGCTCATCCAGCTGACCCGCCCGGACCCGGAGGGCCAGGAGATCACCCGGCGGAGCGCGCCGCGCGAGCAGCTCGACGCGGCGCAGTGGGCGGTGGCGCAACGCCTCGCCGTCTCCCGCCTGGTCGTCGTGGAGGAGGGGCGCCGCGCGGACCTCGTCCACGAGGCGCTGGTCACGCGCTGGACCCGGCTGCGGGAGCTCGCCCGGCAGGCCCGCGAATTCCGGCTCTGGCAGGAGTCACTGCGCCGGCGGATCGCGCTCTGGCGGCGGCACGACCGCCTCCCCGCCCGGTTGCTCGCCGGCGCGGACCTCGGCGACGCGCTGCGCCGCCTCAGGCAGCGGCCCGAAGATCTGAGCGAGGAGGAGCGGGAGTTCATCGGGCTCAGCGTACGGCGGCGCCGATCCGTCAGACGGCGGCGCGCGGCCGGCCTGGCCGTGGTGGTGGCTGCCGGGCTCGCCGTCTGGATCCCGCTCAGCGGCGCGGTCTCCGCCAACGCCGCGCAGACCCTGCTCGAACGGGCCGAGCAGCGAGCCGCCACGGACCCCTACGGCGCGGCCCAGCTGGCCATCCGCGCCCACAGGACACGGGACACCCCGGACACCCGCAAGAAGATCCACGAGTTGTACGGCGACGCCCTGCCGCTGGCCCGGATCATCCCCGACACCTCGGTCGGCCTCGTGTCCTTCAAGGGGGAGGCCCGCCCCGGCGGCAGCTTGTCCGGAAAAATCAGCACAGACGGCCGGGCGCTGCTCACCCGCTCCCCGGACACCAGAGTCGTCCTGTGGCGGCTCGGCAACGGCACCGCGTACCCGGTGACTCTGCCCGGCGAGGGCGCCGACGGCGCGAACCACATCGCCCTCAGCGCCGACGGCCGCTACGCCGCCGCCACCTACACCGCCAGGATCGCGGTCACCCCGTACAGCCGGGTACCCGACGGCAGGTGTGTGATCAAGGTGCCTGACTCGCCCACCGCGCACGAAGCCTTCACCGTGGTGCGCACCTGCCTGGTCGTCACCGACCTCGTCCGCATGGCCACCGCCTTCGCCCTTGTGCTGCCGGACAACGTCGTGCCGGGAGCGCTCTCCATCGATCCGGAGGGGCAGAGCGTCGGGCTCGTCACGGCCGTGGCGGGGAAGACCAGCATGATGCGCTGGGACCTGCCCGGCGGCAGGGCGCTGCCCGCGGTTCCGCTGGAGGTGGGCCCCACCGACTCGATCTCGTTCTTCCGGCTCGTCGCCGGCGGTGCCGTACTCGGACATCTGGTCTTTTCCGCCGACACGAAGGCGGGCAGGCAGAACGCGACCGGTCACCGGCTGCTTCGCCTGGCCTTCGACGGCGCCACCACCGTGCTGCACGAGAGCCTGGCGAGCTCCATCGTCACGATGAGCGCGGACGGACGCCGGGTGGCGGCGTTCGAGGAACGTGAAAAGCAGCCGGCGTTCCTCGTCTGGGATGCCGAGACCGGCCGGCAGATCGCCCGGCTGGACGACATGAGCCTCTCGGAGTCGGTCGGCTCGCCCGCCTTCGACGCCACCGGATCCACCCTCCACAACACCTGGCTCGACTTCCCGCTCGCCCAGCCGAGCAGCCTGTCGCTGGAGGACATGCAGGTCTTCGCCACCCAGTTGAGCGACGCGCAGCGGGTCACCCGCTGGTCGATTCCCGGCGGGCAACGTGCCGAGCAGCTCCGCCTGCCCATGGCCTGGCGGACCCTGCTCCCGGTGGGCGACGACGGTTTCGCGCTGGTCGCCGCTGACCAGATCGGGCTCCTGCTGCCCGCGGGCGGGCGGAGCGCCGCCGACCGGCTCGCCGCGATGGCGGCGCGGGGCGCCGAGGTCGCCTCGCCCGGGGTCGAGGCGGAGCTGGCTCATCTGTGCCGGGTGTACGGGGAGCTGGCCGCCGAGTCCGACGAGATCAAGAAGCTGGTGCCGGACGGCGGCCACACCGACCCGCTCTGCCCCTGACGGTCGCCTGCGTGCCGGGTCGGACGGCGGCGGCAGGTGCTGGGGCTGGTGCCGAAGGTCCGGGAGAAGGACGATGGGCGGGTGAATCCCCAGCGGGCGCCGATCACCTGAACAGGCTGTGACCTCGACCTGCCCCAGGCTCAGGACCCGGGTTCGCGCTCGGAACCCTGACCACGGCCCTGGACACCACATGCCGGTACCAGTCGGCCCTGTCCTTCGGCACGACCTCGTCCGTGGACATCCGCACCCACACGACGGTCTCCTCTCACGAAGTGCTGGACCGGGGTTGGGGCACCGTCCGCTACGCTGCCAACCGTTCCGGCACCCTTGCGTACCCGCGGTCGGCCGGTATGTGAACGAAACGCCCTTAAGAGGCGGATGCCCCACTGATCGGTGATCTTGGGGATGATCCCGCATCCGCGGGGTCACAGGTTCTCACCAGCTCAGAAGGACTACGGTGACGGGCTGCTGTGCCAGGCACGCAGGATTCCTGTCCAATCCTTGCACGGACGACTCGCCTGCCTCCGTGTGTGGATATCTATGAGGAAGTTGCCGAGCTGACAGCGCATCGACATGACCGACGCCTGGGAACTGCGCGGTGGGTGGCGCCTCGGTCGACGGCTCGCACGTAGACGATCCCCGTCCTCTTCACCGTGATCTTTGTCCAGTTGGGCTTCCCCTCCGGGAAGAGAAAGGCCACTACGTGACTCAGCAGTTCCAGGAGCACCACACCTGGCCGCAGGACCTCAGGCGCGAGCTGGAAATCCACCTGGCCGACTGGTCTCAGCGCACGGGGATCGCGGTGGAGACCTGGGCCCTGCCTGCGGGACCTGTGTCAGGTCCGGTGGCCGACACCGCCCTGGCCTGCATCTTGGAAGCTCTCTCCAACGTCGAACGGCACAGCCAGGCGCAGACCGTGTCCATCGCCGTGACGGTGAACCGGCGCGACCTGCGCCTCACGGTAAGCGACGATGGCCGCGGCTTTCACGAGGCAGTGGACGGCAAGGGCATGGCCATCATGAGAACGCGCATGGCCGCAGTCGGCGGTTCCTGCTCCATCAACGGCACCCCGGGCGGCGGCACCACTGTCACGGGCGTGATCCCCCGAGCCCGCGACCAGCTGTATTGACGCGATCCGAAAGGGTCGACGCGATGCTGATCTACGGTAGATGCCACCTGCGATCAGTCCGGACGAGTACGCCGGTCACTACAACACGCATCGACCGCACCAGCCCTGCCGGCAACGCCCACCCAACCAAGACAAACACAGCGCCGTAAGGTGTTAGGCGGTGCGATCACGAGAACCACCGAGCCGCGTGACCGACCCGATGAAACGCCGGCTCAGACCACGTGTACGAGTTTTGAAGCGGCACAACCCTGTCGCGCCGTGGTAGTCGACAAAGGAATTCGCGAGGCATTACCTGCGAGTTCTGGACAGAGTCTCGAGGTACCGACGGACGCTTGCGGATTCCTCAGTTCTGCGGGGCGCTTTGGTAAGACTGGAATCAAAGCCTTCCGGCGGCCAGAACTGTATGCACCATTCCTCGACCCCATGTGGAGGAACATCTTCGTCTGGCCAACTCCAGCCGGTTCCCGGACGACGGCTTGCTCTGATCGCCCAGTCGCCGGCGTCTTTACGCAGATCCATGGGAACGGGCGGGGGACCGCTGCCGAACAGCTCGCTCAAGTAGACGAGACCTGAGCTGGAGTAGAAAGACGTGGTCTTACTTCTCTCCCAGGAGCCGGAGATGTCAGGAGGAGGGCCATCCCATAGCTCCAGAACCACCGGGGTATCGTGCCACGGGGCGCTGCTCAGGAATACCGCCCAGTTCAAGGTCGCCTCGAACCAGGAGCCCTGGCTGAGGCGTGCTGAGATCTCCTCCAGGCGAGGCCAGCCAGGTGGCTCGTCCAGCGTCCCCTCCTGATCTCTCAGTAAGAATTCGCTTCTCTCCACTGTGATGACCTCGCGGAGACGTTCAACGAGTTGAGACATTCATTCTCCGTACGTCCCGATGGCGCAGTGTGCGGCCTCCGCGTGGAGACCGCACACAGCGTTTAGGCGGGCGTCACCGTCCACAGGGCGGCTGTTCTTGACCGTCAGTCTCTCTATGGTGGCGACGGCATCTGTGCCCTGTCTCCGTCCTGCGGTGGTCGTCGCCGCGGCGGCGACGGGCGTGTTCGTGTCGGCCTGGATCTGAGCGGCGGTCCGGACGACGTTGTAGACGCGCACCTCGCCGGTCATCAGCGCCTGCGCGACTTGCGCGCCGTTGGAGGATCGATTTCTGCTCGCAGGACTGCTGCACCACCCTGTCCATGGACAGGCCTGGAGGGTGGCCGCACTCGGCGGCTCCGCTGTGCGGGACATGCGGCTGCCGTCACATAAGGAGTCTGAGCTACGGCCGATTTGAGCCGTCAGACCCCTCGCCTGGATGAGGGCAGGGGTCCATGAGAACCGAGAAACCCCAGCTCAGCGCACTGAACTGGGGTTTCGATCGGGGTGCGCCGCCAGGGACTCGAACCCCGGACCCGCTGATTAAGAGTCAGCTGCTCTAACCAACTGAGCTAGCGGCGCTTGCAGAGAGGAATATACCGGGTCCTCCCCACCAAGCGCGAATCGATACCGGACGGCCTCAGCTATTAGAATAAAGTTCGGCCTACCCGCCTCGACAGGAGCGCTATGTTCGACTCGCCCGCCGATGTGTCCGTGCGGCTCGCCGCCGCCAGCTACCTCTCCGACGATTCCATAGCCACCTCCGTCTACCTGGCCGCCGCCCTCGGCAAGCCGCTGCTCGCCGAAGGACCGGCGGGGGTGGGCAAGACCCAGCTGGCCAAAGCCGTGGCGGAGGCGACCGGGGCGACGTTGATCAGGTTGCAGTGCTACGAGGGACTGGATGAGGCTCGGGCACTCTACGAGTGGAACTACAAGAAGCAACTGCTCAGGATTCAGGCGACCAGCACCGATGAGGACATCTTCGGTGAGGAGTTCCTGCTGGAGCGGCCGTTGCTCAAGGCGGTGCGGGCCAGTGAGCCCACGGTGCTGCTCATCGATGAGATGGACAAGGCGGATGTCGAGGTCGAGGGCCTGCTGCTGGAGCTGTTGTCGGATTTTCAGGTGACGATTCCGGAGCTGGGGACGATCGCGGCCGTTCGCCGGCCGTACGTGGTGCTGACCTCGAACGCGACGCGTGAGCTGTCCGAGGCGCTCAAGCGGCGGTGTCTCTATCTGCACATCGCTTATCCGACGCCGGAGCGGGAGCGGGACATCGTGCTCAGCCAGGTTCCCTCCATCCGGGCGGATCTGGCTGAGCAACTGGCGCGGACCGTGGCCACGCTCAGGGCGTTGGAGCTGAAGAAGGCGCCGTCGGTGGCGGAGACGGTGGACTGGGCGCGGACGCTGCTGGCGCTGGGCCGGGACGAGCTGGATGAGGAGACGGTCGCCGCCACGCTCGGGGTGGTGCTCAAGCACAACTCCGACCATGTGCGGGCGGTCAAGGAGCTCGGGCTCTGATGTCGCTGGTCGACAGGCATGTCGGGTTCGTGCACGCGTTGCGCGAGGCGGGGGTGCCGGTGTCGCTGGCCGAGGGGCTGGATGCCGCGCGGGCGCTGCGGGTGATCGATATGTCGCAGCGGGAGGCGCTGCGGGCCGCGTACGCGACCACGCTGATCAAGAAGCCGGGGTATCGGGCCGGGTTCGACGTGCTGTTCGACCTGTGGTTCCCGCCGGTGATCAGCGGGCTGCACGTCCCGGCGGATCAGGACGGCGATCCTCGTGAACGGCTGGCCGGCCTGCTGGTCGACTCCGGCGACGCGGAGATGGCGGAGTTCGCTCGCGCCATGGTCGAGCGGTTCGGACGCCAGCCCGCCGGACCGGGGCGGCAGAACTGGTTCAGCTACAGCGTCCTGCGCGCCCTGTCGCCGGAGACGCTCATGGCGCGCATCCTGCGGGAGGTCCTGGCCGGTCAGGAACGCGGCGGCCTCGCCGAGAAGACGGCCCGGCAACGGGTGAACGCCAATATCGCGCGATTTCAGGATGCGGTGGCGGCGGATGTCCGGCGGCGCATCGCCGAGGACTCCGGCGTCGAGCGCATCGCCCGCTCCACCGTGAAGCCGCCGCTCGACCAGATCGACTTCCTGCGCGTCACCAAGGCGGACCTGGCACGGCTGCGCAGGGAGGTGTACCCGCTGGCCCGCAGGCTGGCGGCACGCCTCACGATCAAGCAGCGGCGCGGCCGCCGGGGACGCCTGGACTTCCGGCGGACCGTCCGTGCCTCGCTGCAGAGCGGCGGGGTGCCGCTGACGACGGTGTTCAAGCCGCCCCGGCCGCACCGCCCCGAGCTGGTGGTGTTGTGCGACACCAGCGACTCGGTGGCGTCGTTCGCACATTTCACGCTGTTGCTCACCTACGCCCTGAGGGAGCAGTTCACGAAGGTACGCGCGTTCGGCTTCGTGGACCGGGTGGACGAGATCACCAGATTCTTCGTCCCCGGCGCTGACGTGGTCGAGGCGATGACCACGCTGGCCAACGAGTCCGACATGATCAGGTTCGGGCGTACCAACTACGGCCACGCCTTCGAGGGCTTCGCTGAGCGGTACGGCGACGCCGTAGGACCCAAGACGTCCTTGCTCATCCTCGGCGACGCCCGCAGCAACTACCAGCCCCCGGCCCTGGACACGCTGAAGGCCCTGACTGCCAAGGCCCGCCACGCGTACTGGCTCAACCCGGAACCCACCGCCCAATGGGACACGGGCGACTCGATCGCCTCTTCCTACGCCACGGTGATCCCCATGCATGAATGTCGAAATGTCCAACAACTGACAGCATTCATCGAGACACTCGCATAAGTCGAGACAGGGGCCCGGGGCTGGGTTACGTTCCCGTCAGACACCCAGTCCCGTCGAGGGGGCACCATGAGCTACACCCTGCTCAAAGGCGAGTTCGTCATCCGCTACCCCGATCTTCCCCGCCAGGGGCCGGAGCCGGACGGCGACACGGTCAAGTTCAAGCCTGACGCCCCCGCGCTGGTCGAGGGCCTGCCCCGCCCCACGGGAACGCCCCCGAAGATCAACGGCCGCGGCATCTCCACCCGCCTGGAGGCGATCGACGCCCTGGAGACGCACTTCGGCGACACCCACCAGGAGTTGCGGGGAGCCAACGCCGCCCGCGACGAACTGCTGCGCCTGCTCGGCTTCACCAACGTGGTCTACTTCCCCGATCTGCCGAACAAGGTCCAGTCGGCCGACCAGGACTCGATCCGCGGCCACGTGCTGTCGAACGGCATCGACGGCAACGGCCGCCTGATCGCCTTCGCCTTCCCCGGCGAGCATCCGGGCGCGGACGGCTCGGCGGTGTTCCTGGACGAGGCCGGAGTGGACCGTTCCGTCAACGCCGCCCTGATCAAGAACGGCCTGGCCTACCCGGCCTTCTACGCCACCCTGCCCGCGAGCCTGCGCGAGCACCTGGCCACGGCCTCGCGTACCGCGCGCGACGGCAACGCGGGCATCTGGCCCAGATCCACCGGCGACCCGAACGGCACCGCCAAGATCGCCGACCTCCACGCCCTGCAGCAAGCGGTGATCTGGCCCAAGCTGTTCCGTCGGCTCGTCCCCTATCTGGCCTCGGGCCGCACGACCTTCGACGGCTTCGACGCGTGGCTGCGCGAGGACCCGGTCAACCGCGACGACCAGCTCTTCCTGCTGCAGAAGGGCGAATACGGCAACATGCACGACGTCGTACGCGCCGCCGGGAACGAGATCCAGCTCACCGCCTGGCCCGAGGACTTCATCATCAGCCCCGACCCGGCCCCGCCCGGCGCGCCCGTCCACCCGAGGCCCGCGGCGATCGGCGACGTCCTCATCGTGGCCGCGCTCCCCGACCCGGTGGGCCCCGACGGGGGCCGCGAGCGCGTCACGCTGATCAACACGACGCCGAGCCCGGTCAACCTGCAGGAATGGGCGCTGCTCGACGCCGCGGGCGGCCGGCACGCCCTGTCCGGCACGCTCGGCGGCGGCGACGTCCACCAGGTGACGCTGAGCGGCGCGCTCCAGCTCGGCAACGCGGGCGACGCGCTGGTCCTCACCGACGGCGCGGGCGCGCTGGTCGACCAGGTCTCCTACAAACCCGAGGCGGTGCTGGCCGGCCGTACGATCTGCTTCGGGCGCTAACCCCCACCCATCCACTACGGCCCAGCCGCCCACCCCCACCCGCCGACGCGGGCGGGGGCCGATCGTGGGGGTCGCTTCTCACGCCGGACACACGCACCACCGCAACGGCCAACCTCGACCGGCCAAGTGGTACCAATGACGGATGATCGGAATGTCGGAGTCCACGACCGCCGAGCGCTACCTCAGCTTCGGCCGGTCGGAGGCGAAGGGGAACTCGCCCGCCTACGCCGCACGCTGCGAGGAGATCGCCGGGGACGCCGCCTTCCTGGCCCTGCTGGATGGGCTGCCCGAGCCGAAACGGCAGCCCAACCTGCTGTTCGCCGCCGTCCGTTTCCTCGGCGGCCCGGTCGACGGCGGGCTGAGGGAGTGGGCCGCCGCCCACTGGGGCGAGGTGACGGCCGTCATGCTGGCCCGCAGCACCCAGACCAACGAGCCGGGCCGGTGCGCGAGCCTGCTGCCGTTGCTGGCCCGGCTGCCGCAGCCGCTGGCGCTGATCGAGGTCGGGGCGTCGGCAGGGCTCTGCCTGTTTCCGGATAAATACCGATACGAGTACTCCGGTCATCCGCCCTTCGGGCCCGCGAGCCCGGTGACGCTGGCCTGCCGTACCGAAGGACCGCTTCCCCAGCGGATGCCGGACGTGGCCTGGCGGGCCGGGATCGACCTCAACCCGATCGACATCACCGACCTCGAGCAGACCCGCTGGCTGGAGGCGCTCGTCTGGCCCGAGCAGCACGAGCGGCTGGCGCGGCTGCGCGCCGCGCTCGACCTGGCGCGGGCCGAGCCGCGGCCCCTGATCGTGCGCGGCGACCTCAACGAGCACGTCGAGGACCTCGTCGCGCGGGCGCCGTCAGGGGCGACCACGGTGGTCTTCCACAGCGCCGTGCTCTGGTACCTCGCGCGGGAGGACCGTGAGCGGTTCGCGCGGACGATGCGGCGGCTGCCGGCGCGCTGGATCTCCAACGAGGCGGAGCCGGGGCGGGAGGGGTTCACGCTGGCGCTGGACGGCGAGCCCGTGGCGCGCACGGGCCCGCACGGCCAGTTCCTGGAGTGGCTCTAGCGGGCGCGGGAGCGCCACAGGAGCCAGACGAAGTACGGCGTGCCGATCAGCGCCGTCACCAGCCCGGCCGGAACCTGGGCGGGCGCGATGACCGTGCGGCCGAGGGTGTCGGCCAGGCTGACCAGGAGCGCGCCCAGCAGCGCGGCCACCGGGAGCACGCGCGCGTGCTTGGCGCCGACCAGGGCCCGCGCGGCGTGCGGGGCGACCAGGCCGACGAATCCCACCACGCCGACGGCCGACACCGCCGTCGCGGTCAGCACGACGGAGGCGGCCAGGGCGGCCAGCCGTACCGGCTCAAGGGGGACGCCGAGCACGCGCGGCGTGTCCTCGTTGAGCGCGAGCAGGTCCAGGTCGCGGCGGAGCCAGGCGATCAGCGGGACGGACACCACCAGCGCCAGCGCGACCGGGATCAGCTGGATCGGCATCCGGCCGTAGGTGGAGCCGGACAGCCAGGTCAGGGCCTTCGCGGTGTTCCAGGGGTCCGACTTGACGATGATCATGACGGTCATCGCCGTGCAGGCCGACTGGACGGCGACGCCGATGAGGACGAGCCGGTCGGAGTTCAGCCCGCCGCGCCAGGACAGCAGGTAGACCAGCCCGAACGCGACCAGTGCGCCCGCGCTCGCCGCGCCCGTCATCGCCCAGATGCCCGCCATCGGCACCGTCGTCAGCAGGGCGATCGCGCCCACTCCGGCGCCGGTGGTCACGCCGAGCACGCCGGGCTCGGCGAGCGGGTTGCGGCAGACCGCCTGCACGGCGGTGCCGGCCACGGCGAGCGCCGCGCCGGCCAGCAGCGCGGCGAGCACGCGCGGGTAGCGCTGGTCGAGGACGTAGGTGAGGGCCCGACCGGTACGGCCCTGCAGCCAGTTGGCCACGTCCCCGGTGAGCAGCCACGTGTCGCCGCCCAGCATGCCGAGCACCGCGGCCCCGGCCAGGAGCGCGAGGCAGAGAGCGACGACGATGAGGAAGGCGGCCCGGGAACGGCCGGCGACCGTGCGTACGGCGGGCGGCTGCCGGGTGGGACCGGCGTCGCGGTAGCGGCGGGCCAGCCAGATCATGACCACCGCGCCCAGCAGCGTCGTGACCACGCCGGGCGGCACGTCCACTCCGGCCTGCGCGCCGAGCACGGCCCGCAGCAGGATGTCGGAGCCGAGCACGATGAGCGCCCCGGCCAGCGCGGACAGCGGCAGCAACGAGCGGTTGCGGTGCAGCCCGGGGATCGACCTGGGCAGCAGCCTCACGATCACCGGCGCGCAGAGGCCGACGAAGCCGATGGGTCCGGCGATGGTCACGGCCGCCGCCGCCAGCACCACGGCCAGCAACGTCAGCACGAGGCGCAGCCTGCGTACGTTGACGCCGAGCACGGAGGCGGTGTCGTCGCCCAGGCCGAGGATGTCCAGCTTGGGACCGGCGGCCATGGCGGCCAGCAGGCAGGCCAGGATGACCGGGCCGAGCTGGGTGACCGCGTCCAGGTCGCTCTGGACCAGCGAGCCGCTGCCCCAGGCGTACAGGCCGGTCGTGCCCTCCTGGAAGAGGATCATGACGAGGTTGGTCAGCGAGCCGAGCGCCAGCGCGGTGGCGGAACCGGCGAGGATGAGCCGGGTGGTGCCGGTACGCCCGCCCGCCGACAACGCCAGCACCAGCGCGGCGGCGGCCAGCCCGCCGAAGAACGCGAGGCCGCCGGAGAGCACGAGCGGCAGCGAGAGGCCGAACGCGGCCGCCGTGGCGACGGTCAGGTACGCGCCGTTGCTGACGGCGAGCGTGTCCGGCGAGGCCATCGGGTTGCGGGCGACCGACTGCAGCAGCGAGCCCGCCGCGCCGAGCGCGACGCCGACCGCGATCCCGGCCAGCAGCCGGGGCAGGCGGGAGGCCAGCAGTACCCTGGCCGCCTCGTCGCTGCGGCCGAAAAGGCCGGACAGCACGTCCATGGCGCCCACCGAGGAGGTGCCCTGGGTGATGTGCACGGCCGAGACCAGCACGAGGGCCGCCAGCGCGAGGAGAAAGACCCCCGCGGTCCCGACCCGCCGCAACGGCGTGATCGGGACCTCGACGGACGTGAGCGTGCTCAAGCGGTGAGGGCCTTGACGAGCGCCTCCGCGTACTGCTTGCACGACGCCGGGCCACCGAAGGTCCAGATGCCGTCGGGCAGCTTGGTGACGCCCTGCTTCTTCACGAACGGCAGCGACTTCCAGATGGCGTTCGAGGCCAGGCCGTCGGCGAAGACGTCGACGCCGTCGGAGGCGCTGTAGAAGAAGCGGGTCTCGGCGTCCTTGAGCGCGGTCAGGCCCTCGACGTCGGTGTTGCCGAGGCCCCAGACCTTGTCGACCTTGCCGCTCCAGGCGTTCTTGAGCCCGAGCCCCTCGGCCACGTCGGAGACCAGCGCGCCCTTGCCGAACAGGCGGACGGAGATCGTGCTGCCTTCCTTCCACCCGTCGGCCATGGCGAACGGCTTGCCCGCGACGCCGGCGGCGGCCAGCTTCTGCTTGCCGTCGGCCAGGGCGGCGTCGAAGTCCGACAGCGCCTTGTCCGCCTCCGCCGTCTTGCCGACCGCGGTGGCGAGCGTCTTGAACTCCTCGCGCATGCGCTGGAAGTTGCCCGTCGCGTCGCTGCCCTTGAAGACCAGCACCGGCGCGATCTTCTCCACCTGGGCCACCAGGCCCTCGTCGTCGGTCTCCATGACGACGAGGTCGGGCTGGAGGGAGGCGATGGAGTCGACGCTCGGCTCGGTACGCAGGCCGACGTCCTTGACCGACGCGTCGAGCGGGGCCGCGGTCACCCAGGTGGCGTAGCCCTTGACGTCGGCGGCGCCGACCGGCATCACGCCGAGGCTGGCCAGCATCTCGGTCTCGCCCCATTCGAGGCTGACGACCCTGCTGGCCGGGCGCTCGAGCGTGATCGGCTTGCCCCGCGCGTCGGTCACGGTGACCGGGGTGGCGGTGGCGGGAGCCGTACCCCCGGGGGTGGAGGACGCGGCGGGAACGGGGGTCTCGGTGGTGCCGCAGGCGCTGAGAGCGGCGATCGCGGCCAGGGCCGCGAGGGCCGTGCGCAGGGGGAGCATGTCTTTCCTGTCAGGTCGCGACGGGCAGGTGCCGGCCTATCGGCCGGGTGCGCACCGTGCCCGTCTGGGGGTCTTGCGTGACGTCGATGCGGATGCCGTAGGCGTCGGTGAGGAGCCCTTCTGTGAGCACCTCGGCGGGCGGGCCGTCGGCCCGTACCCGGCCCTCGTGCAACAGCACGATGCGGTCGGCGATCTCGGCCGCCTGGTTGAGGTCGTGGAGCACGATGCCGATGGCGACGTCGTGCTCGTCGGCCAGGTCGCGGACGAGCTCCAGCAACTCGACCTGGTAACGCAGGTCGAGGAACGTGGTGGGCTCGTCCAGCAGCAGGACGGCGGTGTCCTGCGCCAGGCAGGTGGCCAGCCACACGCGCTGGAGTTCGCCGCCGGACAGCTCGTCCACCGGGCGGCCGGCCATCGCGGCGACGCCGGTCAGCGTCATCGCGCGGGCGACGGCGGCGGCGCCGTCGGGGTCGCCGGCCTTCCAGCGGCCCCGGTACGGGTGACGGCCGTAGCCGACCACGTCGCTGACCTGCACCCCGCTCGGGGTGGGGCGGCTCTGCGCGAGCAGCGTGACGCGGCGGGCGAAGTCGCGGGGCGACAGGTCCAGTGCGGACCCGCCGTCGCCGAACGTCACCGTGCCCGCTTCGGGACGGTGCAGCCTGGCCAGCGCGCGCAGAAGCGTGGACTTGCCGCTGCCGTTCGGGCCCACCAGAGCGGTCACCTGGCCGGGGCGGAGGTCGATACGGCCCTCTTCGACCACGCACGTACCGTGGTAGCTGAGGCGGAGATCGGCTCCGGCCAGCGAGATCTTCCCTGTCACGGGCATAAGGTTAGGCTACCCTTGCCTAAAGTCAATCCTTTGTGACCAGCTGTCGATTTCCGCTCGCCTCGTTTGTCGGATGGGTAAAGCACCGGACGACGAAGGAGACGGAACATGTCCAGAGCGATAGAGGTGCGCTGGCAGGGCGAGCTGGAGGGCACACCGGAGCAGGTCTGGGAGGCCATCACCGTCCGCGCGGACGGCTGGCTGTGGAAGATCGTCTACGAGCCGCGCGTGGGCGGCAGTGAGACAGGACTCACAGCGGCGGGCGGCACCGTGACGGTCTGGGAGCCGCACCGCCACTTCACCACCCGCGGGCCCGACCTCGACGGCTTCAACCAACTCGACTTCGTGCTGGAGCCGCGCGGCGCGAAGACCTTCCTCAGCTACATCCACAACGGCGTCCTGCCCGACGACGACTACGACATCCAGGCCGACGCCTGCCGTCAGCACACCGCCTTCTACAACCACTCACTCGGCCAGTACGTGCGCCACTTCGCCGGCCGCCGCTGCGACTACGTCACCGCGGAGGCCGAGGTGGGCTTCGCCGCCGTCCGCGCCGCGCTCGGCCTGCCGGCCGAGGTCGAAGCCGGTGACAGGGTACGGCTGACGCCCGCCGGCCTGACCCCGATCGACGGCGTCGTCGACTACGCCACGCCCGCCTTCCTCGGTGTCAGGAGCGACGACGCGCTGTACCGTTTCTACGGCCGCGACGTGTGGGGCTGGCCGGTCGGCGTGGCCCACCACCTGTTCGCGGGCGGCGACTCCAGCGCGGACTGGAACGCCTGGCTGGTCAAGGAGGTGGCGTGATGCCCCAGTACGCGGTGCTCATCTTCGAGGCCGTACCGCCCGAGAACCTCCCGCCCGAGGTCATGCAGGGCCACATGGACCTGCCCGGGAAGATCGCGGAGAAGGGCGGCAGGACCATCGCCGGGCTGGCGCTCGACCAGCCGGGCACCGCCACGGTCATCTTCGGCGGCCTGGTGACCGACGGGCCGTTCATCGAGACCAAGGAGGCGCTCGGCGGCGTCTTCGTCATCGAGGCGCGCGACCTCGACCACGCGCTGACGCTGGCCGCGATGACGCCGATCGTGGAGGGCTGCGTGGAGGTCAGGCCGCTGATCGGCTTCGAGGTGGTGAGCTGAGCTCCACGACCCGTTCGGCCGAGCGGGCCGTGGAGGACGCGCACCGCGGCGAGTGGGCCTACGTTCTCGCCGCCACGGTGCGCGTCACCCGCGACCTCGACGCCGCCGAGGAGGCCGTCCAGGACGCCTACGTCCAGGCGCTGCGCACCTGGGCGAAGGACGGCGTGCCTGAACGGCCCGGCGCGTGGCTGACCACGGTCGCCCGGCGCACCGCGCTCAACGCCATGCGGCGCGAGCGGACCCTCGCCGCCAAGCTGCCGTTGCTCGTCGGCGTCGAGGAGGAGACGCCGGAGACGGGCGCCGTGCCCGACGACCGGCTCCGGCTGATCTTCACCTGCTGCCATCCCGCGCTGGCCCCCGAGGCGCGGGTCGCGCTCACGCTGCGGCTGGTGTGCGGGGTGGCGACGCCGGACATCGCCGGGGCCTTCCTGGTCTCAGAACCGACGATGGCGGCCCGGATCACCAGGGCCAAGAAGAAGATCGCGGCGGCGCACATCCCCTACGCGGTGCCGTACGCGGAGGATCTGCCCGTGCGCGTCGACGCGGTGCTGACCGTGATCCACCTGCTGTACTCGACCGGCCACACCGCGCGCTCCGGCCGCGACCTGGTGCGTGACGAGCTCACCGGCCGCGCTCTCGACCTGGCGCGCATGCTGGTCCGGCTGCTGCCCGCCGACCGGGAGGCCACCGGGCTGCTGGCGCTCCTGCTGGTGCACCAGGCCAGGCGGGCCACCCGTACCGACGGGGCGGGGCGGTTGCTGCGGCTGGAGGAGCAGGACCGCTCGCTGTGGGACCGCGAGCTGATCGCCGAGGCCGACCGGCTCATCGTCGGCGCGCTCACCGCGGGAGCGCCCGGCCGCTTCACGCTGCAGGCCGCGATCGCCGCGCTGCACGCCCAGGCGTCCAGCTACGACGAGACGGACTGGCCGCAGATCCTCATCCTGTACGGCGAGCTGCTGCGGATCTGGCCGTCACCCGTGGTCGCGCTCAACCGGGCGGTGGCCCTGGCCATGGTCGAGGGTCCGGCCGCCGCGCTGGAGGCGATCGAGGAGCTGGAGCGCGAGGGCCGCCTGGCCGGGTACCGCTACCTGCCGGCGGCCAAGGCCGAACTCCTGCACCGGCTGGGCCGCGACGCCGAGGCGGTCGAGGCGTACCGGGCCGCGCTGGAGCTCAGCGACAACGCCGCCGAGCAGGAGTTCCTGCAGGAGCGCGCCAGAACTGTCGGTGCCATGTGGCACGGTGTGGAACTGTGGCCCAACCCCTGAAAGAGCTCGTCAACGCCGCCTCCGTCGGGGTCCTCGCCGACGGCCTCGCCGCCTCGCTGCCCGGCTTCGCCCGCGAGCGCTTCGTCCACGAGGCCGTCTCCGGTCTCGGCCCGCTGGAGCTCAAGGACCGCGTGCGGCACGTCGCGAGCACGCTCGGCCTGGTCGCCGGCCTGCCGTTCCCCTCCGTGGCCGCCGCCCTGCGGGCCGGCGCGCCCAAGTTCGACATGTGGAGCGGCTGGCCCGCCACCGACTACGTCGCGCTCCACGGGCTCGGCCACCTCGACGTCGCGATGGAGACGCTGGCCGCGATCACACCGCACGCCACCGCCGAGTTCGCCGTGCGGCCCTTCCTGGAGCGTCACGGGCAGGCCGCCCTGGAGATCATGTACGGCTGGGCGGGCTCGGCCGACGAGCACCTGCGCCGCCTGGCCTCCGAGGGCACCCGGCCCAGACTGCCCTGGGCCACGCGGGTGAGCTGGCTGATGGAACCGGGGCCGACACTGCCGATCCTCAACCGGCTGCGCGACGACCCGAGCGAGTACGTGCGCCGGTCCGTGGCCAACCACGTCAACGACTTCACGAAGGGGCATCCGGAGGCGGCGATCGCGTTGCTGGCCGGGTGGCGGGCTTCGGGCGGGTCTCATGTGGAGAAGGTGGTGCGGCATGCCGTACGAGGGTTGTTGCGTGACGGGCATCCCGAGGCGCTGGGGCTGGTCGGGGCGCGGGCGGGCGGGGGCGCGGTGGAGTCGCTGACGCTGGCTGCCGGGCAGGTGGCGGTGGGGGAGAAGCTGCCGTTCACCGTGGTGGTCACGGCTTCGGAACCCGGGCCGGTGGTGTTGCGCTACGCGGTGTGCCGTGCGGGGTCGCGGCGGGTGTTCCACCTGGGCGAGCGGGTGGCGGGGGTGGCGGGGGAGGCCTTCTCGGTGACCAAGTCCCACTCGTTCCGGCCGGTGACCACCCGTGTGGAGCCTCCGGGGCCGCGCACACTGGAAATCATGGTCAACGGCGTGGTCAGAGCCAGCGCCGCCTTCCACCTCACCCCCTGACCCAAGCCACTCGCACCCCCTGACCCCACAAGCGGCTGAACCCGCCGGTTCCCCCGGCGCGACCGGCCGCGCCCCGGCATTGCCGCCGGAACCCGGTACGACGCCTGCCACGACGGGTTGCACCAGGCCGAACCCCCGGCACGTCCGGCCGTGCCCCGGCGCTGTTGCCGGAACGCGGGGACGGCCGCTGGACCCGATCCGTGATCTGGGACCGCCAAAAGCGGCGCCGCACTCCGGGCGCTTGCCCGCGGGGCGAAAGGCCGTAGCCCAAGGGACGGGCGGAAGGGCTGATCGGGGGCGTGGCGTGGGTCAGGTGGACGGGCTGATCGGGGCGTGGCGTGGGTTGGCTGGGGGTGGGCGTAAGGGGAGGGGTCAGGGTGGGGTGGTGCGGTCGCGGCGGGCCTGGCGGCGGCGGGTCATGCGGTCTGTGGGGTCTGCTGGGTCCGTGGGGGACGGGGGTGGTTCCTGGGTCAGGTGGCGGGCCAGGGCGGCGACGGTGGGGTGGGTGTAGAGGGTGGTCAGGGGGAGACGGCGGCCCAGGGCGGTTTCGAGGTGGAGTTGGACCTTGGCCATCAGGAGCGAGTGGCCGCCGGTGTCGAAGAAGTTCTGGTCTCTGGGCACCTGGGGGAGGTCCAGGGCGGTGCGCCAGGCGGCGGCGATCACTTCCTCCAGGCCGGTGAGGGTGGACGCCCGGGTGACGGGCTGGTGTGTGGGGAGCGCGGCGGTGTCCACCTTGCCGGTCGGGGTCAACGGGAAGGCGCTGAGGGCGGTGAACGTGGTCGGCAGCATGTACTCGGGTAGCACGCCGGACAGGGCGTCCCGGAGCCCGGTGGCGGACTCGGCGATGACGTAGGCGTGGAGGTGTTCGTCACGGGCCACGACGGTCGCCTTGGACACGCCGGGGAGCGCGGACAGGGCGGCCTCCACCTCGCCAAGCTCCACGCGGTGGCCGCGGATCTTGACCTGGCGGTCCAGGCGGCCCAGGTAGGCGATGCGGCCGTCGGGCAGGAGGCGGCCCAGGTCGCCGGTCAGGTAGTAGCGGGTGCCGTCGGGGTCCGTGCCGAACCTGGCGGCGTCCCCGGCGGGCGCGCACCAGTAGTCGGCCAGGTAGGGGCTTCTGATCACGATCTGCCCCTCCGGGCCGGGCGGCTCCAGGGTGACCCGGGTGCCGGGGAGGGGGCGGCCGATGGGGACGACTCCGGCCGGTACGAGGGCGGCGTCGGCCTGGGTGAGGTGGTTCTGGACGGCGAAGGAGATCTCGGTGGCGCCGTAGCCGTTGACGAGGACGCAGGAGTCGCCGAAGTGGCGGCGGAAGCGGTCCAGGTCGGCGCCCACCACGGCCTCGCCGCCCAGCACGATGGCACGCATCCGCGACAGCCGTTCACCGTCCGCGAGCGCATCCACCAGATAACGGAAAACCGTCGGCGTGGAGTGATAAATGGTGATCTCTCGGGCGGCTGCGGCCAGCTCCGACAGGCCCGCCGCCCGCACGTCCACCGGCACCACGCACGCCCCGTTCAGCAGGGCGGAGAACGTGTCGGTCACCGCCATGTCGAAGCTGAACGACGACAGCACGCTGACCCGGTCGGACGGCCCGATTCGCAGGTTGTTCGTGTGGGCGGCGACCTGGAACAACACCCCCCGATGCGTCTGCACGACCCCCTTCGGCTCCCCGGTCGAGCCCGAGGTGAACAGGATGTACGCCGCCGAGTCCGGATCCACCGGCACCCAGCCGGACGGCTCCTCGGCCAGGGCGGTCACGTCCACCACGCGGCACCCCTCCAGCAGCTCACCGGCCAAGGCCAGGTGGCCGGGCGAGGTCAGCACCACGTCCGCGCCTGCCAGGGCGGCCATGCGGCGCAGCCGTACCGGCGGATAGCGCGGATCGAGCGGCACGTAGGCCGCGCCCGCGCCCAATGTGCCGAGGATCGCGGCGATCGTCCGCTCGCCGTGGTCGAGCAGCAGCGCCACCCGCTGCGCCCCGCGCACCGCGGCCGCCACCAGCCCGGCGCGACGGGCGAGTTCGGCGTAGGTGAGGCCGTCGAGCGCGGGCCGGTCGGGGTGGGCACGGGCGGCGGCGAGGAAGCGGGCGGGGATCGACTCGGCCAGCCATTCGGCGCGGAACTCCCGGTGCTCAGGGACGACGAGCGTGCTCACGTCATCGCCACCAGGACCTTGCGCGTGCCGGTGAAGGCGTGCCGGCCGTGCAGGACCAGCATGTTGTCGATCACCAGGACGTCTCCTTCCCGCCACGGCTCGGCCCACTCGCCGGCGCGGGCGACCTCGCGCACGTGGTCGAGATCGTCGGCGGGGATGGGGGTGCCGTCGCCGTAGAGGGCGTGCAGGGGGAGTTCCTCCTCCGACTCGACCAGGCCGAGCAGCGCCTCGGCCTCGTCGGCGGGCAGGGAGGAGACATGCCACTGCTCGGCCTGGTTGAACCAGACCTCCTCGCCGGTCAGCGGGTGCTTCCTGGTGGCCGGGCGCGTCTGCCGTACGCGGAGATCGCCCTCGTCGCTCCAGGTGAACCGCGCGCCCGCCGCGCGCAGGACGGACTCGACCTCGGCGCGGTCGGCGGTCTCGTAGGTGTCCTGCCAGGACTTGCCCAGGCCGAAGCCGCCGTGGAGGTTCTGCAGGTAGGTGACGCCGCGGGTGGTGAAGCGTTCGCGGACCTCGGGGTCGAGCGTGGCCAGCAGTGCGCGGCCGTCCGAGATCGGGGTGGCGCCGCCGGTGTCGGCGGCGTCGAGGCAGCAGAAGAACAGGCGCTCGGGCCACAGCGCCGCCTGCGAGAGTTCGTTGTGCAGGGAGATGCGGTATTCGGCCGGGTACTCGGTGGAGGTCCAGACGCCCTCGTGTACGGCTTCGCGCGGCGAGTTGCCGTGCCGGTAGGTGGTGAACGGCTCGCCGAACTCGCGTACCACCTGATGGAACTCCCCGGCGGACGAGACGCCGAGCCCGCGCAGGAGCACGGCGCCGTGCTCGCGCAGGAGTTCGGCCGTCTTCACCGGGTCGGCGTGGTCGAGCGTGGCGACGGTGGTGGCAGGCATGGTCACTCCTGAGGGGTGGGCATCGCGCGGGTACGGGGCACGGGGGACAGGGCCAGGATGACCACGGGGACGAGCGCCCCGAGCGCGCAGATGATCAGCGTGGGCCGGACGCCGATCCCGGCGGCCAGCAGTCCGGCCAGCGCGGCGCCGACGGGCGCGAAGGCCAGCGCGACGGCGCGCTGCGAGGCCATCACGCGGCCCTGGAGCCGGTCGGGCGTGGCGCCCTGCCTGAGCACGGTGTGGTTGACGCCCGCGATCGGGCCGGTCACGCCGAGCAGGAACTGCGAGATGCCGATCATGGTCAGCGCGAGCCAGAACGGCCCGGTGGCCAGCGCGATGAGGATGAGCGAGCCGTTGCCGACCACGGTCGCCCAGAAGAAGCCGGGCCCCATGCCGATCCGCTTCATCACCGGTACGGCCAGCAGCGACCCGAGAATCGCCCCCGGAGCGCCGACCGCGAACATCACACCCACCCAGTACGGCTCCATGCCCAGGCTCTTGGTGATCCAGAACGGCAGCAGCACCTGGATGCCGGTGAAGAAGAACATGTAGAAGCCGCTGGCGATGACGCCGGGCCGTACCAGAGGCTGCCGCCAGACCCAGACCAGCCCCTCCTTGATCGAGGAGATCACGCCCGGCCGGTCCGCCGAGGGATCCTGCCGCGGCTCCTCCTTCTTGATCAGCGCGCACAGGACCGCTGAGGCGAAGAACGAGACCACGTCGATGACCAGGATCACCGCGGCGCTGACGGTGGTGACCAGCGCGGACCCGAGCGTGTTCCCGGCGATCTTGCCGACCGAGGTGCTGAGCTGCAGCTTGGCGTTGCCGTCGCCGAGCTGCTCGCGCCCCACCAGGAACGGCAGGTGCGACATGTTGGCCACCTCGAAGAACACGTACATGGTGACCAGCACGAACGACACCAAGCCCAGCCAGATGAGGTTGAGCGAGCCGGTCAGCCAGAGCACGGGGATGAGCATGAGCGCGAACCCGCGCACCACGTCCGTGACGATCATCGTGGGCCGCTTGCGGAACCGGTCCGCCCAGAACCCGGCGAACAGGAACAGCAGCATCGGCACCCGCCCGATCGCGCCGAGGAAGCCGAGCTGCTCCTCGGACGCGCTGAGCAGGACGATCGCGACGAGCGGGAACGCCACCTCGGTGACGGCGTTGCCGAAGGCGGAGGCGGTGAACCCGCTCCACAACTTCAGGAAGTCCCTGTGCTTCCACAGGCTGGGCGTCTCGGGCGGCGCATCACTGGCCGTCGTCTCCTGTGCCATGATCCATCCACCTCCTCCATTCGGTTGCGGTGCGGGCGACGTAGGGCGGGAAGAACGAGCTGAAGCGGGCGCCGGGCAGGTAGCCGACGTCGAGCCGGTCACAGACCGCGCGCCAGCCGTAGTCCTCGTCGAGGGAGACGCCGTCCCCCTCGGGGATGAGCAGGACGGCGCGGCCGTCGTAGGGCTCGTGGGTGTAGTGGCCGACGGCGTGGGCGTTGGCGCGGAAGACGTCCAGGTAGCGCCGGATGTAGGCGAGGTCGTCGGGTCGCTGGCGGAGTGTTCCCTCGCTGGAGGCGGCGTTGATGACCGACAGCAGTTGCTCGGCCGGTTCCAGATGCCTGAACTCCTGGATGTCCACGGTGGTCAGCCCGCCGGCCAGCGCGTGCCCCATGAGTTCCAGGTCGTCCTCCAGCGACCTGCGGACGACCGGTTCGTCGGCCGAGGACCAGGCCAGGAAGACGGCCGGCACCTCCTCGCCGTCCGAGCGCAGCCGCCTGGCCACCTCCAGCGCGATGTTGCCGCCGATGCAGAACCCGCCGAGCGCGTAGGGGCCGTGCGGGCGCACCGAGCGGACATAGGCGGCGTACGCCTCGGCCATCTCGGCGATCGTCGCGTGCGGCGTCTCGCCTTCGGCCAGGCCGTGCGCGGGGATCGCGTAGACGGGCTGGTCCTCGCCGAGCGCGGTGGCGAGCGGCTGGTAGCGGAAGACCTCGCCGCCGAGCGCGTGGATGAGGAAGACGGGGGTACGGTCCCCGCCCTCGCGCAGCGGGACGATCCGGCCCTTGCCGACCGGCGTGTCCGCGTCGTGCCGCAGTGCGGCGGCGAGCTGGGCGACCGTGGGCGCGGGCAGGATCGTGGCGACCGGCACCTCCCGGCCGAGGTCCTGGCGCAGCCGCATGGCCAGGCGCAGCGCGAGCAGGGAGTGGCCGCCGAGGGCGAAGAAGTCGTCGCGGATCCCGACCTCCTCCACGCCGAGCACGTCGGCGAAGAGCTTGGCGAGGTGCTCTTCCAGCTCGTCGCGCGGCGCCTCGTACGGCGGGCGCGGCGCCGGAGCCGGATCGGGCAGCGCCTTGCGGTCGAGCTTGCCGTTGGCCGTGGTCGGCAGCCGTTCCAGCGACAGGAACGCGCTCGGCACCATGTGCTCGGGCAGCCGCGCCCGCAGGAACGCGGTGACGTCGGACAGCTCGGCCACGGTGCCGGGTTCGAGCACGACGTAACAGGCCAGCCCGCCCTTGTACGGCACCACGACCGCGCTCCTGATGTTCGGGTGCAGGCCGATCGTGGCCTCGACCTCGCCGGGTTCGACCCGCATGCCGCGGATCTTGACCTGGTGGTCGATGCGGCCCAGGTACTCGACCTCGCCGTCGGGCAGCCAGCGGGCCAGGTCGCCGGTCCGGTAGAGGCGTCCGCCGTCCGGGTGCGGGGTGAACTGGGCGGCGGTCAGCGCCGGCAGCCCCCGGTAGCCGTCGGCCAGCCCGGCTCCGGCGATGCACAGCTCGCCGGGGGTGCCGATCGGGACGCGCCGGGCGTTCCTGTCGAGGATCTCGATGCTGACGCCGGTGATCGGTTTTCCGATGGGGGTACGGCTCTCGCCCGGCCGGCAGGCGTGCCAGGTGACGTCGACGGCCGCTTCGGTCGGGCCGTACAGGTTGTGGAGTTCGACGCCGGGGAAGGCGGTGTGGAAGCGTTCGGCCAGCGAGGTGGGCAGGGCCTCGCCCGAGCAGATCACCCGCCGCAGTGATGGCAGGCTCGGGGTCTCCTCGACCAGGGCCTCCAGCATCGACGGGACGAAGTGCAGGGTGGTCACGGCGTGTTCGCGGATGAGGCGGGTCAGGGCCGCGGTGTCGCGGTGGTCGTCGGGGCCCGCCACGATCGTCCCCGCGCCGGCGATGAGCGGCCAGAACAACTCCCAGACCGAGACGTCGAAGGTGAACGGCGTCTTGTGCAGGATTCGGTCGTCGGGGGTGAGCGGGAAGGCGTCCGACATCCAGAGCAGGCGGTTCACGATGGCCGCGTGGGAGACGACCACGCCCTTGGGGTTGCCGGTGGAGCCCGAGGTGTAGATCACATAGGCCGGAGCATGTGGCGAAATTTCCGGCAACCCACCCCACACGCCTCCGCCCGATGGGGTCGGCAGAAGAGAGGCGGTGGTGGGCTGGGAGGCGGTGGGGGGCACGGTCGTGTGGCTGGGGAAGCGGTTGGCGGAGTCGGTGATGATCACTTGTGCGTCGGCGTCGCCGGTCAGGAAGGTCAGCCGTTCGTCGGGGTAGGAAGGCTCCAGCGGCAGGTAGGCGCCTCCGGCGGCCACCACCGCGTGTACCGCCACCACCAGGTCCACGCTCCGTGGCAGGCACACCCCCACCACCGACCCGGCCTCGACCCCGGCGGCCCGAAGCGCACCGGCCAACCCCCGGACCCGTCCCGAAAAATCGGTGTAAGTCAGGGCGGAGCCGGAAGGCCCCACCACGGCCACCGCATCCGGCGTCCGCTCCGCCTGTGCCGCCAGCAGCGCGGGCAGGGTGCCAGAGACGCCCGGCCCGGTGGCGTTCCACCCGGCGATCACCGCCGCGTCCGCCGCCACGTACCCGCCGCTCTCCCGCGGATCGATGGCCAGGTCGGCGGCGACGTCGGCGAACGCCCGCCGGTAGTACGCGGCCGCCCGCTCGATCTGGTCGGCGGCGAACTGCGTGCGGTCGTACTTCAACGTCAGCCCGAGCCGCCGCGTCCGCGGCGACCAGGTGAAGTTGGCGGCGTAGGCCAGGTTCGTCTGCTCGAAGAACTCGGTCTCCGACACGGCCAGGCCGTCCCCGCCCAGCTCACGGTAGGCCTTGAAGTCCCGGTAGTCGAAGAGCGCGTCGAAGGCCGGGGCCCGTCCGGTGAGCCGCTGGATCTCGAAGAGCGGGTAGTGGCGGTGGGGGTGGAGCGCGACCTCGGTCTCGAAGACGCCTCTGATCAACGCCTCCCAGGTGGGCACGTCGGTGCGTACCCGCAGCGGAACGGTGTTGAGGAACAGCCCGAGCACCTCGCCCGCGGCCTCGTGTTCGGGCCGCCCGTGCGTGACCACGCCGGTGACGGCCTCGCCCTCGCCGGTGAGCAGGGCGAGAACCCGCAGGTGGCAGGCGAGCAGCACCGTGCGCAGCGGCACCCGCAGCCGCGTGGCCGCCTCCGCCAGGCCGGCGACCACGGGCTCGTCCATGGCGACCGGATGGGACACGGCCTGCTCGGTGTCACCGGCCCGGTAGCCGGGCAGCCTCGGAAGGACGCCGTCGGGGGCCTCGTCGAGCAGGTCCCGCCAGAACCCGGCGGTCTTCTCGTCGGCGATCGCCGCCTTCTCCGTGGCCACGAAGTCGCGGAAGCTCGGCTCCAGCGGCTCCACCGGCAGCGGGGTTCCCGCCAGGTGCGCGGAGTAGCGGCGCAGCAGGTCGCCGGTGAGCGTGGAGACGCTCCAGCCGTCCAGGATCGCGTGGTGGAAGCTGAGCCCGAGCCCGAACTCCGCCTCGCCCCTGACCTCCACCGCCACCCGGAACAGCGGCGCGCTCCCGTAGTCGAACGCCCGGCCGCGCTCCGCCTCGCCCCAGGCCCCGATCGGCTCGGCGACCTCGGCCAGCGGCGGCTCGACCTCGTCCCACACGAGCTGGAGCGGTTCCTCGAAGCCGGTGAGGTCGAACGACGTGCGCAGCACCGCGTGCCGCGCCATGACCTCCCGCAGCGCCGCACGCAGCGCCGCGGCGTCGTAGCGTCCGTGCAGCACGAGCGTGAACACGTCGTGGTACGTCGGCGACCCCTCCTGGTAGGAGCTGTGGAACAACATGCCCGCCTGCAGCGCGGTGAGCGGGTAGGCGTCCTGCAGCGCCGTCATGGTCGCCCTCCTTGGAAGCGTTGCTTGATGCGGTCCAGGTCACCGGCCCCGAGCAGGCCGAACGCGGCGCGGGTGGCGCTCTCGGCGGCCGGGCCGCGCTCCAGCGTGGTGGCCAGTTCGCGCACGGTCTGGTGCGTGAACAGCCGCTCCAGGGCCAGCCGGTAGCCGCGGCCCCGCAGCCTGGCCACGACCTTGAGCGACTGGATGGAGTCGCCGCCCAGGGCGAAGAAGTTGTCGTGCGCGCCGACGTCCCCGACGCCGAGCACCTGCGCCCACACCTGGGCGACCGCCTCCTCCTCCGGCCCGGCGGGCGGCTCGTGGACGGGCGCGGCGGCCGGACGGGGTTCGGGCAGCGCGTGCCGGTCGAGCTTGCCGTTCGGGGTGAGCGGCAGTTCCTCCAGCACCGCGTACTGGGCCGGGACCAGATGCTCGGGCAGCCGGACGCGCAGGTGGGCGGTGAGCGCGGGCAGGTCGATCCCCGTCTCGGCGACCAGGTAGCCGACCAGCGCGCCGCGCCGGGCCAGGACCACAGCGGACCTGACCGAGGGGTGCGCGGTGAGCGCCGCCTCGACCTCGCCGGGTTCGACCCGGATGCCGCGGATCTTGACCTGGTGGTCGATGCGGCCCAGGTACTCGACCTCGCCGTCGGGCAGCCAGCGGGCCAGGTCGCCGGTCCGGTAGAGGCGGCCGTGCGGCGAGGGCGTGAACTGCCGCGCGGTCAGCCCCGGCCGCCCCAGATACCCGTGGGCCAGGCCGATGCCGCCGACGCACAGCTCGCCGGGCGCGCCGATCGGGACCCGCTCGCCGTTCCCGTCGAGGATCTCGACGCGGATGCCGGTGATGGGCCGTCCGATGGGGGTACGGCTCTCGCCCGGCTCGCAGGCGTGCCAGGTGACGTCGACGGCCGCTTCGGTCGGGCCGTAGAGATTGTGCAACTCGGTGTCCGGCAGGGCGGCGTGGAAGCGTCCGGCCAGCGAGGTGGGCAGGGCCTCGCCCGAGCAGATCACCCGCCGGAGAGAGGGCAACGCGGGCCGTTCCTCCAGCAGGGCGTCCAGCAGCGAGGGCACGAAGTGGACCGTGGTCACCCGGTGCTCGCCGATCAGCCGGACCAGCTCGGCGGTGTCCCGGTGCGCCTCGGGCCCGGCCACGACCATCCCCGCACCCGCGATGAGCGGCCAGAACAACTCCCAGACCGAGACGTCGAAGGTGAACGGCGTCTTGTGCAGGATCCGGTCCTCTGGAGTGAGCGGGAAGGCCTCGGACATCCATCGCAGCCGGTTGGAGATGGCCGCATGCGAGATCACGACCCCCTTGGGGTTGCCCGTGGAGCCCGAGGTGTAGATCACATAGGCCGGAGCATGTGGCGAAATTTCCGGCAACCCACCCCGTACGCCTCCGCCCGACGCGGTGGGCAGCAGAGAGGCGGTGGACGGCGGGGAGGCGGTGGGTGGGAGAGGGGCGGTGGGGGGTACGGTCGTGTGGCTGGGGAAGCGGTCGGCGGAGTCGGTGATGATCACCTGGGCGTCGGCGTCGCCGGTCAGGAAGGTCAGCCGTTCGTCGGGGTAGGAAGGCTCCAGCGGCAGGTACGCGCCCCCGGCGGCCACCACCGCGTGTACCGCCACCACCAGGTCCACGCTCCGTGGCAGGCACACCCCCACCACCGACCCGACCCCGACCCCGGCGGCCCGAAGCGCACCGGCCAACCCCCGGACCCGTCCCGAAAAATCGGTGTAAGTCAGGGCGGAGCCAGAAGGCCCCACCACGGCCACCGCATCCGGCGTCGCCGCCACCTGCCGGGCCAGCAGCTCGGGCAACGACGGCGACGACGCGAACGAGCCGGTGTCGTTCCACTCCTCGATCAGCGCGTTCTCGGCAGGCGTGAGCAGCGGCAACGAGGAGACCGGCCGGTCCGGATCGGCCACCGCCGCGGTCAGCAGCGCGAGGAAGCGGGCGGCCAGCCGTTCGATCGTGCCCGCGTCGAACAGGTCGGTGCGGTACTCCAGGATGCCGTGCAGCCCGTCCGGCTCCCGCCGCAGATAGAGCGTCAGGTCGAACTTGGCGTGCGCGGTCCCCGACGGCAGCCACTCGAACCGCAGCCCGCCCGCCGACACCGGCGGCCGCTCGGCGTCCTCCAGGCTGAGCATCACCTGCACCAGCGGCGTGCCGCCCAGGTCACGCCGCGGCTGCAGGTCCTCGATCAGCACCTCGAACGGCACCTCGTCGTTGGCGAAGGCCTCCAGCGACGTCGTCCTGACCTGCTTGAGCAGCTCGCGGAAGGTCGGGTCGGCCGACAGGTCCGCCCGGACGGCCAGCGTGTTGAGGAAGAAGCCGAGCAGCGACTCCACCTCGGGCCTGGGCCGGTTCGCGGCGGGCGTGCCGACCAGGATGTCGTCCTGGCCGGAGTGCCGGGCCAGCAGGACCGAGAAGGCCGCGAGCAGCGTCATGAACAGCGAGGCGTTCTCCTCGGCGCCCAGCCCGCGCAGCCGCTCGGCCAGCGGCGCCGGAACGCTGATCGGCACGTTCGCCCCCGCGTAGCTCCGCCGGGACGGCCGGGGCCGGTCGGCGGGCAGTTCCAGCCGCTCGGGCCGCCCGGCCAGCCGCGCCCGCCAGTACGCCAGCTGCGTCTCCCGCAACGGCCCCTCGACCCGGGCCCGCTGCCAGGCGGCGTAGTCGGCGTACTGCACCGGCAGCTCCGGCAGGCCGGGCCGCCGGTCCTCGCCCAGGGCCGCGTAGATCTCGGCCAGCTCGCTCTGGAACAACACCGCCGACCAGGCGTCGTTGACCACGTGGTGCAGAGTGACGAGCAGAACGTGGTCGTCGGCCGCCATGCGGACCAGGTGGGCGCGCAACGGCGGCTCGGTGGTCAGGTCGAAGCGCCGCGATGCCTCCTCCTCCAGCAGCCGCAGGGCCTGAGCCGGTCCGCCGCCGGGCAGCTCGGTGACGGTGAAGGGCGCCTCTGGCTCGTCCTCGATCCGCACGATCAGGTCGTCGTCGCGTTCTTCCAGCCGCGATCGCAGCACCTCGTGGCGGTCGGCGACGCCGAGCAGGGCGCGCGCCAGCCGTACCGGATCGAGGTCGCCGCGCACGCGCAGGCAGACGTGCGTGTTGTAGACGGCGGCGGCCGGTTCGAGCTGGTCGAGGAACCACAGGCGGCGCTGGCCGTAGGAGGCGGGCAGGCCGGTGCCGCGCGGGACCGGCACGACCGGCGGCAGCCGCTCGCCCCGCTTGCTCAGGGCGGCGTCGACCTTCGCGGCGAGCCCGGAGACGGTCGGGTTCTCGAACAGGGCGCGCAACGGCGGCGCGGCGCCGAAGGCGGTCCTGACCCGGCTCATCAGCTTGATCGCGAGCAGGGAGTGGCCGCCGAGCTCCAGGAAGCTGTCGTCCCTGCCGACCGGGCCGCAGTCGAGCAGTTGCCCGAACAACGCGGCGATCAGTTCGTCGGTCGCGCCGGACGGCGGCGCGCCCGCGCTCGCGGCGGCGGCGACCGGCGCGGGCAGGCGGGCGCGGTCGAGCTTGCCGTGCGCGGCCAGCGGCAGCCCGTCCATGGAGACGAAGTGCGCGGGCACCATGTAGTCGGGCAGCCGCTCGGCCAGGTACGCCCGCAGCGCGGCGGCCTCGACCGCGCCGACCACGTACGCGGTCAGCTCGCCGTCGCGGGCCAGGACGGCACACTCGCGCACGGCCGGGTACGCGGCGATCGCCGCCTGCACCTCGCCGGGCTCCACGCGGAACCCGCGGATCTTGACCTGGTCGTCGGCCCGGCCCAGGAACTCCACGGAGCCGTCGGGCAGCCGCCTGGCCCGGTCGCCGGTCCGGTAGAGCCGGGCGCCCGGCACGCCGGAGAACGGGTCGGGCACGAAGACCGCCGCCGTCGCGGCCGGGCGGCCGAGATAGCCGCGGCTGACGCTCACGCCGCCCACGCACAGTTCGCCGGGCACCCCGTCGGGCACCGGCCGCAGGCCGGCGTCCAGGACATATGCCGTGGCGTGGGGCAGCGTGTGGCCGACCGGGGTGGTGGTTCCGGCGCCGTGCGGCGTCTGGTCACCGGCCAGGGCGAGCACGCCGACGGTCGTCTCGGTGGGGCCGTAGTGGTTGACGACCGACCGTTCGGGACCGGCCGCGGCGCGCAGCTCGCGTACCCACTCCCAGCGTGAGGCCTCGCCGCCGAGCACGAGCGTGCGGCGGGGGAGCAGCGCGGCCGGGTCGGGCAGCCCGCTCTGCAGGGCGGCCAGGTGCGACGGCGTGATCTTGTAGATGTCGACGGCCTCGCGGCGCAGGTGCTCGGCGACCCAGTAGGCGTCGGTGGCCAGCTCGCGCGGCACCAGGTGGAGCGTGCCGCCGGTCAGCAGCGCGCCGAAGAAGACGGTGATCGCGAAGTCGTAGGTGAGCGGCTGCAGCATCGACAGGCGGCGGCCGGGCGCGAGGCCGAGCAGGCCGGTGACGCCGGAGACGTAGGCGGTCAGCTCGCCGTCGGCGACGCCCACGCCCTTCGGCCGCCCGGTCGAGCCGGAGGTGTAGATCACGTACGCGAGCTGGCCGGGATGCCGCGCCACCGCGGGCGCCGCCTCGCCGGGCGCGTCGGCCGGGTCGAGGATCGGCAGCCCCGTCTCGGGCAGCCCGGTCGCCCGGCCGGTGACGATCGCGGTCGCCCCGGAGTCGGCGAGCTGGTAGCGCACCCGCTCCACCGGATGCCGCGCGTCCAGCGGCAGGAACGCCGCCCCCGCCTTCAGCACGCCCAGCACCGCGACGGCCAGCTCCACGTCGTTGCCGAGCAGGACCGCGATCGGCCTGTCCTGCCGCGCGTGCGGGGCCAGGAGCGCGGCCAGCCGCCCCGAGCGCCGGTCCAGCTCGCCGTAGGTCAGCGCGCCGCCGTCCGCGTCGGCGACCGCCACCGCGCCGGGCCGCTCACGCACGAGCGCGGCGAACACCTCCGTGACGCTCTTCCGCTCCGGCATCTCCCCGGTACGGCCCCGCGGTTCCTCCCCGGGCAGCAGAATCGGCAGCCGCCCCACCGGAGTGGCCGGATCGTCGAGCACGCCGCCGAGCAGCAGCCGGTACCGGGCGGCGAAGCCCTCGGCCCACTCCGCGTCGAACAGGGCCTTGGCGTACTCCATCCGCCCGCTGATCCGCTCGCCCTCCTCGACGAGGTCGATCAGCAGGTCCACCTTGGCGGTGCCGTTGCGCAACTGGATGTTCTCGGCCAGCGGCAGCAGGTTGAAGACGATCTGGTGCAGCGGCTCGCCGTCGGCGCCCTCGGTGCGTACCTCCTCGACCAGGCGCTCGTAGGGCGCCTCCTGGTTGTCCAGCGCGTCGAGCAGGTTCGCCCGCACCTGGGCGAGCAGGTCGGTGAACGGCACCTCGCGGCGGCAGTCGCCGCGCACCACCACGGTGTTGACCATGATGCCGATCAGCCCGGCGGTCTCGGGCCGGTCCCGGCCGGAGACCGGCGTGCCCACGAGCACGTCCTCGCGGCCGGTCAGCCGCCCGACCAGCGCCTGCAGGGCGGCCAGCAGCACGGCGAACGGCGTCGCGCCGCGGGCCGCCGCCAGCTCGCGCACCCGCCGCGTGAGCTCGGGCGGCAGGTCGAAGCCGACGTCGCCGCCCGCGTGCCGGGAGATCTCCGGGTCGGGGGCGCGCGGGGAGAGCTCCAGCGGGGGCGGCGGCTCGGCCAGCTGTTTCTTCCAGTACGCGAGCTGGTCGGCCAGTTCGCCGTTGTCCCACCGGCCACGTTGCCAGGCGGCGAAGTCGCCGTACTGGATGGGCAGTTCCGGCAGGGTTCTGCCGTCGTAGAGGGCGGCCAGCTCGGTGATGAAGATCTCCACCGAGGTGCCGTCGAAGATGATGTGGTGGAAGAGGAAGAACCCCTGCCACTCGTCCTCGCTCAGCCGGAAGAGCTTGGTCTGCCACAGCGGCGGCCGGTCCAGCGGGATGGGGCGGGCGGCGTCGGCGGCGTGGATCTCCGCCAGCCGCGCCGCCCGCTCGCGCTCGTCCAGCCCGCGCAGGTCGGTCCGCTCGACCTCCACGTGGAGCTCGGGCAGCACGATCTGCGCCAGCTCGCCGTCGCGCAGCTCCAGCCCGGTGCGCAGCGTCTCGTGCCGCTTCACCAGCTCCCGCAGCGCCGCCTCGAACCGGTCAGGGTCCAGGCCGCGCCGCAGCAGCTTGACGAACGCGATGTTGTACGCCGTCAGACCGGGCTCCATCTGGTCCACGAACCAGAGGCGCTCCTGCCCGAACGAGGCGGGGAGCACGTAGCCTTCCATGCTCATCCGCCCATGGCCGTACGCAGGCTGAGCGGCCGCATGTCCGTCCAGACCTGGTCGATGTGGTCGAGGCACTCCTGCCGCGAGCCGGCGAAGCCGGACTCCCGCCAGCCTGCGGGCGCCGGGCGGTCGGCGGCCCAGACCGAGTACTGCTCCTCGTCGTTGATCACTACCTTGAAGTCCGGCATCGCGAGCTCCTTTCCGGGGGGATGAGTCCTAGGACATGCGCCGGGCGACGCGGGGGATCGGCGCCGACGCGGACGGGGTGGCGGCGGGGGCCGCGCCGTCCTGGGCGGCCCTGAGCGATTCGATCTTGGCCGCCATCTGCGCGACGGTCGGCGCCTCGAACAGCGCCCGCATCGGCAGCCGCACCCCGACCGTTGTTCTGACCTGCGCGATGAGCTGGACCGCGACGAGCGAGTTGCCGCCCAGGTCGATGAAGTCGTCGTCGGCGGCGATGTCCTTCACCCCGAGCACACCGCTCCAGATCCCGGCCAGCGTCGTCTGCAGCTCGCCCTCGGGCGCCAGGAAGTCGCCGTCGCGGACCACCCGCACGGCCTCGGCCGCCTGCTCCGGCGCGGGCTCGCCGGCGGAGAAACGCCGCTCGCCCTCGATGATCTCGGCGATCGCCATCGAGCTGATCACCATCTGCGCGCCCGCGTCGGCGGCCAGCGCGCGGCGGAACGCCTCGACGCCGTCCACCGGCCGGATGCCGTCGCTCGGCTCCCCGCTCGCCCCGGCGTAGCTCCAGCCGGTCGGCGCGGCCTCGGGCACGTCGCCCAGCGCGGTCACCGTGCCCGGCTCGACCTGGCGTACCTCGAAGTCCTCGATCTCCACCAGGACCTTGCCTGACTCGTCGATGAGCGTGAAGTTCAGCGCCACCATCCGGCTGTCCTCGCGGAAGTCGCCCATGCGCAGATGGCTGTAGAAGCGGGCGGGCAGCCGGTCGTGGACACGCACGGTCCCGTACGCCAGCGGCATGTAAGAAAGCCCCGTCTGGCGGCCGTCGCCGGTGCCGTAGGAGGTGGCGATGTCGAGCAGCACCGGGTGCAGCCCCCACCGGTCCAGGTCGGCGGCCACCGCGTCGATCGCCTCGACCAGGCCGATCTGCTCGCGCTCGCCGAACCAGACCTGCTCGGGGTGGTGCCAGCTCGGCCCGAAGTTGAGCACGCTGTCGTGGACGCCGACGATCTCCTCGGCGCCGGCCTTGCGCAGCCCGCCCAGCAGCGCGTCCAGGTCCACCCGCGCGGGCGGCCGCTCCTCGACCCAGACGGCGCCGCCCCGGGCGTGCATGCCCTCGTGGGTACGCAGCTCCAGCTCGCCGCCGTCCGCTGTCGTGACCACCTCCACGACCACCTCGCCGGTGGTGCCGGGCCGTACGGCCAGCGGCTTGACGAAGGCCAGGTCGCGCAGTTCGATGATGTGGCCGGGACCGGGGCTGGGCACGACCGCCTCGAACGCGGCCCGCACGCACTCCAGCTGCCCCGTCCCCGGCATGATCGGGACCTCGCCCATCCGGTGCTCGTCCAGCATCGCGTGGGTCTCGGCCGAGACCGGGCCGCGTACCTCGTGGCCGATCCGGCTGCGCAGGATGCCGTGCTCGACGGGCACCGCGGCGGTGACGCCGGCGTTCCTGCCGACGGCGGCCGGGGCGTCGGTGTCGGCGGCCATGCCCACCTCCAGCCAGACGCCCCAGTTGAGTGAGAGGATGCGCGGGCCGTTCCGGCGGGAGCGGGCGAAGGCGTCCTCGAAGGCGTTGCCCGCCGTGTAGTCCACCTGGCCGAAGCCGCCGGCGATGCCGGTCACCGAGGAGCACAGGGCGACGAAGTCCAGGTCGAGGTCGCCGAAGGCGTTCCAGAGGGCGAGCGTGCCGTAGATCTTGGGAGCGAGGACGGCCTGCGCCTCCTCACGTTCCTTCAGCTCGACCATGCCGCCGCCGGGCAGGCCGGCCGCGTGCACGATGCCGTCCAGGCCGCCGAGTTCGGCCACCGCCTCCTCGCGGATCCGGCGCAGCCGTACCGGGTCGGTCACGTCGGCGGCGACGACCTTCACCGAGCCGCCCGCGGCCTCGACCCGCCGGATCGCGGCCGCGGCCCGCGCGGTGCGGGGGTCGCCCTCGCGCAGTCCCGAACGGCTCAGCAGCACGATCCGCGCGCCCAGCCGGGTGCCGAGCTCCTCGGCCATGGTGATGCCGATGCCGCCGGTGCCACCGGTGATCAGGTAGCGTCCGCCGGGCTTGAGCACGTCGCCCGGCACGTCGGCGGGCAGCGGCGCCGGACGGAAGCCGCGCTGCCAGCGCCGCCCGTTGCGCAGGGCCAGCGTGCCCTGCCCGGCGGGCCGGCGCAGCTCGGCCAGCAGCGCCTTCACCGGCGTGCCCGCCGGGTCCAGGTCCAGGTGGCCGACGGTCAGGCCGTCGATCTCGACCGGCGCGACCTGGGCGATCCCGGCCACGGTGGCGTGCTCGGGACGGGTCAGGTCGTGGCCCAGCACGTCCTGGGTGCCGTCGGTGACCACGTCGATCCGCACGCCGGCGGCCACCTGCGCGGCGGCCAGCGCCTGCGTCAGCCAGAGCAGGCTGTAGAGACCGTTCTCCTGCGCGGCGGCCGTCGCGTCCGGGTCTGTCCCGGCCGGGTGACCGGTCAGCGGCCAGGCGTGCACGATCCTCGCCGGTACGCCGCCGTCGTTCACCAGCGCCTCGACCAGCGCGTCATAGCCCGCCCGATCGCCGGGCACGAGCGCGTACCCGTCCGCGAGCCGCGCGAAGCCGGGCCCGGGACGCACGGTGACGACCTCCGTGCCCCCCTCCCGCAACGCCGCGACCAGTTCCTCGCCCCGGCCGTCGCCGGCGAAGACCAGGCACCGGGCGAACCGCTCACCGGCCGCGACCGTCGGCACCTCGTTCCAGGCGGGCACCTCGAACCAGTCGTCCAGACCCCGCGGCCCCGACGGCAGCACCGGGGCGGCGACCGCCTCCGGCGCGGAAGGGCTGAGGAAGTGATACTCCCGCTCGTACGGATACCCGGGCAGCGGCGCCCGCCGTCCCGGCACCGGGATGTCCACCGCGACCCCCGCGGTCCACAACCGCCCGGCCGAGGTCAGCAGCGTCTCGGCCGCGCCCGCCCGCTCGGTCGCCGCGGGCAGGCTGGCCAGCGGCGCCAGGCCGTCCTTCGGCGTCTGCATCCGGGCCAGGCCGGCCAGCTGCTTGCCCGGCCCGCACTCCAGCAGCACCCACCGGCCCTCGGCCAGCAGCGTCGCCACGCAGTCGGCGAACCGCACCGGCCGCCGCAGGTGCCCGGCCCAGTACGCCGGGTCCACGGCCTCCTCCGGGGTGATCCAGTCGCCGGTCACGTTCGACAGGAACGGCAGCCGCGGCGCCTGCCTCGGCACCGCGGCGACCACCTCGGTGAACTCGGCCAGGATCGGGTCCATCATCGGTGAGTGGAAGGCGTGCGAGGTGCGCAGCGCGGTGGTCTTGACGTCCTCGTCCTTCAGCCGGGCCGCGAACGCGTCCACCGCCGCCGCGGGCCCCGCCACCACGCAGACGCCGGGGCCGTTCACGGTGGCGATGCCCACACCCTCGGGCAGCCGCGCCGCCACCCACTCCTCGTCCCGCTGTACGGCCAGCATCGACCCGGCCGGCATCGACTGCATCAACCGGCCACGGGCGCACACCAGGCGTACCGCGTCGGGCAGGGTGAAGACGCCGGCGAGCGTGGCCGCCACGTACTCGCCGATCGAGTGGCCGATCATGGCCGCCGGTTCGACGCCCCAGTGCCGCCAGAGCTTGGCCAGGCCGTACTCGATCATGAAGAGGGCGGGCTGGGTGCGGCGGGTCTCGCGCAGCAGCGCGTCGGACTCCGGGCCGCGGCCGAACATCGCCGCCCGCAGGTCCTCGCCCAGCTCGGCCGCGGCGATCTCGGCGCACTCGTCGATCGCCGCGGCGAAGACCGGCTCCGTCTCGTACAGGTCCGCGCCCATGCCCGCGTACTGGGCGCCCTGGCCGGAGAACAGCAGCGCGACGCCGGGCGCCGGGTCGCCTGCGGTGCCGGTGAGAAAGCGGCGGCGTTCGCGCAGCGCGCTCACCGCGTCGGTCAGGTCGGCGGCGACCACGGCGGCGCGGTGTTTGTAGACCGAGCGGCCCACGTCGAGCGTGTGGGCGACGTCGTCCAGGACCAGGTCCGCGGTCTTCTCCAGGTGGGCGGCGAGCTGGTCGCGGGCGGTGCTCAGGGCGCCGGCCGTACGGGCGGACAGGCGCAGCAGGCGGGGACGGCCCGCGGGGGCGGGACGCGGCTCGGGTGCGGGCGCCTCCTGGAGCACCACGTGCGCGTTCGTGCCGCCGATGCCGAACGAGCTGACCGCCGCCCGCCTCGGCTCGCCGTCCGCCAGCCACTTGGTGGGCGCGGTGACCACGTAGAACGGGCCGGCGTCGAAGTCGATGGCCGGGTTCGGCTCGTCGAAGTTGATGCTCGGCGGGATCATCCCGTGCTCCAGCGTGAGCACCGCCTTGATCAGGCCGATCACGCCGGAGGCCTGGCTGAGGTGGCCGATGTTGGACTTCACCGAGCCGATGCCGCACCAGCCGGTGTCCTGGGCGTCGCGGCCGTAGACGCTGGTCAGCGCGGCCACCTCGATCGGGTCGCCGAGCGCGGTGCCGGTGCCGTGCGCCTCGACGTAGCCGACGGTGCGCGGGTCCACGTTCGCGACGCCGAGCGCCTCCTGGATGACCGCGGCCTGGCCCTCGACGCTCGGCGCCGAGAAGCCCGCCTTGCCGGCGCCGTCGTTGTTGATCGCGTTGCCCAGGATCAGGCCCCTGATGTGGTCGCCGTCGGCCTGCGCGTCGCTGAGCCGCTTGAGCATGATCACGCCGGTGCCGCTGCCCCAGATGGTGCCGTCGGCCTTGGCGTCGAACGGGCGTACGTGGCCGTCGGAGGAGGTGAAGCCGTCCATGGACGGGTAGCCGAGCCCCCACGGGAACTCCAGGCACACGCCGCCGGCCAGCGCCATGTCGCACTCGGCGCTGCGCAGCGCCTCGCAGGCCAGGTGGACGGCCACCAGCGACGACGAGCAGGCCGTCGAGACCGTCATGCTCGGGCCGCGCAGGTCCAGGCGGTAGGAGACGGTGGTGGCGATGTAGTCGATGTTGTTGCTGACCGCCACGCCGACGCCGATGGCGCCGAGCGACTGGGCGGCGTGGGTGCGGATGTTCAGCCACTGGTAGACGCTCGGGCCGGTGCCGGTGTAGACGCCGATGTCGCCGTCGAAGCGGGTGGCGTCGTAACCGGCGTTGAGCAGCGTCGCGTGCGCCTGCTCCAGGAAGACGCGAAGCTGCGGGTCGGCGATCTCGGCCTCGCGCGGGTTCATGCCGAACAGGCCCGCGTCGAAGTACTCCATGTCGCTGATGATCTGGGCGGCGGGCACGAAGGCCGGGTGCTCGACCATCTCGCGGTTGGCGCCCAGCGCGAGCTGCTCCTCCAGCGTGGTCGTGGTCAGCGAGTCGTGGCCGGCGACGAGGTTGCGCCAGAACTCCTCGATGCTGGCCGCGCCCGGCACCCGGGCGCTCATGCCGATGATGGCGATGGGCTCGGCGGCGAACTCCGTCACTAGATCCTCCTGCGCTTCTCCTGCCGGCTCCGGCGGGCCTGGGCGCGCCGGTCGGCTCTGTTCAGTTCTGGCGTGCCGGACTCCCCGTCGAGGAAGGCCGCGAGTCCACGGACTGTCGTGTGCTTGAAGAGGTCGACGATGGTCAGCTCCCGGCCGAGCAGCGCCGCGAGGCGGGCCCTGACCCTGACCATGGCCAGCGAGTTGCCGCCGGCGTCGAAGAAGTTCGCGGTGGCGCCGACCTCGTCCTCGCGGTCGAGCACCTCTCGCCAGACCCGGGCGACCAGCCGCTCGGTCACCGTGACCGGCCGCGACGAGCCGGCCATGGGCGCCGCCCGCGCCGGGCTCTCGCCCGGCGCCTTGCCGGGCAGCTCACGCGCACCCTCGGCCAGTGCGGCGGCGCCGGGCAGTTCGTGGGCGCCGATCGGGGCGTGCGGGTCGGCCGCCGCCGCCGCGAGCAGCGCGCCGTAGGCCGACAGCAGCCGCTCCACGCGCGCGGCCGTGTACAGGTCGGCGTTGTAGACGCAGTCGATCGCGTACGCGCCGTCGCGCTCGACCGCGTAGATCGTCAGGTCGAACGGCGAGCCGGCCACCCCGGGCACCGCCCGCTCCGAGCGCACCCCGGTCAGCGGCAGCCTGGGCTCGGGGAAGTTGTAGACGTTGAACAGCACCTGCACCAGCGGTGCCCGGCCCGGGTCGCGGGGCACGGCGACCGCGTCCACGATCCGGTCCAGCGCCACCGCGTGGTGACCGAGGGCGGACAGGAACTCGCCGGCGGCGGCGCGTACCCGGTCGGCGAAGCTGTCGCCGGCGCCCGCGCGCAGCCGGAGCGGCACCACCTCCAGGAAGAAGCCGACCAGGTCGTGGAACGCCTCGTGCCTGCGGTCGGCCGACGGCGTGCCGACCAGGACGTCGTCGCGGCCGGTGACCCGGCGCACCACCTCGGCGAAGGCGGCCAGCATGGCGGTGGGCGGGGTCGTGCCGAGCTCGACGGCCAGCGTCCTGAGCGCGCCGGCGGTGTGCGCGCCCAGCGTGAGGCTCGCCCGGCCGCCCGCGTAGGTCTGCACCGGCGGCCGGGGGTGGTCGCGGGGCAGGTCCAGCACGACGGGGGCGCCGTCGAGGTGGGTCTTCCACCAGTTCAGGTGGTCCTGGCCGTGCTCGCGTTCCTGGCGGTCGCGCCAGGCCACGTAGTCGGCGAACCGCGCGGGCGGGGCGGACAGGTCCTCGCCCGCATAGGCCCGGCCGAGATCCTCCAGGAACGGGCGCTGCGACCAGCCGTCGAAGACCGCGTGGTGGAAGGTGAGCGCCAGCACGTGCTCCCGCTCCCCGAGCCGCAGCAGCCTGGCCCGCCACAACGGCCCCGCCGCCAGCTCGAAACGATGCCCGGACTCCTGCGCCAGCACCGCCTCCAGCCGCTCCTCGGCAACGTCCTCCACCACCAGCCGCACCGCCGCCGGCGGGTCCACCTCCACGTACGGCACGCCCGCCGCGTCCGGCACCCGCCAGCGCAGGACCTCGTGCCGGGCGATCACCGTGGCCAGCGCGTCGCCCAGCGCGGCCACGTCCAGCGGCCCGTGCAGGCGTTCGGCCAGGGCGAGGTTGTAGGCGGTGGCGCCGGGGGCGAGCTTGTCCACGAACCACAGGCGGCGCTGCGCCGGTGACAGCGCGGGCGGGCTGCCGGTGGGGAGCCGCTCCGCCCGTGGACCCGCGGCGGCGGCGCGGGCCGCGAAGCCGCCCAGGGTCCGCCCGGCGAACACGTCCTCCACGGCGACGGCCAGCTCCAGCGTGCTGCCCACGGCCGCGACCAGGCGCATCGCGGCCACGGAGTCGCCGCCCATGGCGAAGAAGTCGTCCTCCATCGCGGCATCCCGGTAATGCAGCACCTGGGTCCACAGGTCGGCCAGCGCGCGTTCCAGCGGGGTGACGGGCACAGCCGCAGCGACCCCGCCGCCGTCCGGCGTCCGGCCGTTCCCGGCCGAGCCGCCGTCCGGTGTCCGGTCATTCTCGGCCAGGGCGCGCAGGGCCAGGCCGTTCACCTTGCCCGAGGGGGTCAGGGGGAGGGCGGCGAGCCGTACGAGCTGGGCGGGGACCATCGCGGCCGGCAGGCGTTCGGCGCAGTGGGCGAGGAGGTCGGCGGAGTCCGCGTCCGGGCTGCAGAAGGCGACCAGCCGCGGACCCGAGGGTCCGTCCACGGCCTCGACCACCGCGTGCTCGACCGACGGGTGGGCCCGCAGGACGGTCTCGACCTCGCCGATCTCCACCCGCTGCCCGCGGATCTTGACCTGGCGGTCGCTGCGGCCCAGGAAGTGCAGGCCCTCCTCGTCGCGCCTGGCCAGGTCGCCGGTGCGGTAGAGGCGGGCGCCGTGCCCGGACGGGTCGGGCACGAAGCGGTCGGCGGTCAGCGCGGGACGGCCCAGGTAGCCCCTGGCCACGCCGGTACCGCCGAGCAGCAGTTCCCCGGTGCCGCCATCGGGGACCGCGCCGACGGTCTCGTCGAAGACCGCCGCCGTGTAGCCGGGCAGCGGGGCGCCGATCGGAAGGGAGCGCTCCCAGCGGCCGCGCGCCTCGAAGGAGGTGGCCCAGACGGTCGCCTCGGTGGGGCCGTAGCAGTTGAGGAAGCGCTTGCCGGTCGAGGTCCAGCGCTCGACCTGCTCGGGCCCGGGGGCCTCGCCGCCGGTGATGACGGTACGCCACTCCGGCAGCCCGGCCGGTTCCAGCAGGGTCAGCAGCACCACCGGGATCCAGCCCCAGTCCACCCGGTGCTCGGCCACGAACCGTTGCAGCCGGGCAGGGTCGGCCCGGTCGGCGTCCCCGGCGAGCTGCAACGCGCCGCCGGTGGCCAGCGTGACGAAGATGTCCAGCACGGACAGGTCGAACGTGAGCGCGGCGAACCCCAGCGCCCTGGTGTCCGGCCCCGCCCCGGTGTGCCGGGCGAAGCCGTCGGCGAACGCCGCCACGCTGTGCTGCTCGACCACGACGCCCTTGGGCCGCCCGGTCGAGCCCGAGGTGTACAGGACGTAGGCGGCGTTGCCCGGCCCGGCGCCCGACGGCGGGCACGGACCGTCGTCACCGTCATCGGCGCGCACCCGCCGCACGCCGGTGAACCCGGCCGCGGTGTCGTCGTCGACGATCACGGTGGTGATGCCCGCGTCGGCGAGGATCTCCCCGCGCCGGACGGGCGGGCCGTCAGGGTCGAGCGGCACGTACGCGCCACCGGCCCGCAGCACGCCCAGGATCGCGACGATCATCGACGGCCGGCGCCGCAGGCAGACGCCCACCAGCGTCTCGGGGCCGACGCCGAGGGCGCGCAGCCGGACCGCCAGCCGCTCGGCACGGACGGCGAGCTCGCCATAGGTGAGCACGTCCGCCCACTGCCGGACGGCCACCGCGCCGGGCCGCCGCGCGGCACGGGAGAGGATGAGATCAGCCAGGCTCACGCGAGACCTCCGGGAGTCGCGGGATCGACCAGGTGCAGGCGCAGTTCGTTGAAGTAGCCGCGGCCCCGCGCGTCGGGCAGCCACGCCTGCCCGGGACCGGGCAGCAGCTCGGTGATCGTGACCTTCACGCCGTCGCCCGCGCGCGCCTTGGCCGAGCGCAGCATCATGCAGAGCATCGAGGCGTAGAACGGGCTGGTCAGATCGACATAGGTGGGTTTGATCTCGCTGCTCAGCTTGACGAAGACCTGCTCAGGCAGGCCTAGGGCCAGGCGCCAGCGGCGTACGGCGAGGTAGCGCTCGCGCTCGCCGGTCACCTCGGTCAGGCCGCTCTCCCCGGCCGTGGTCCGCCAGGTCTCCCGGGCGACGACGAGGCGGCCGATGGAGATCCGCGGCGTGTGCCCGCCCGCGGCGGCCAGCTTGAAGCCGTCGACCGCGTGGATCGCCAGAAGCTCGGAGAACACCTCGGCGAGCGGCCAGCGCTGCCCGTCCGGCGCGACGGCGACCAGGTCGCCGCCGAGGTCGCGGACCTGGATCGAGGTCGCGGGCAGGATCGTGGCCGGGTCGGCGCCGGGCGCGGCGGTCCAGCCGAGCCGGCGCACGCCGGGACCCGCCAGCGCGCGCGAGACCCTGCCGGTGTGCAGCGGCCAGGTGTCCGGGTAGAGCGGCGCGAGGCGGGCCGGGCCGATGTCGGCGTCGAGGGCCTCGGCGAGCGCGCCGGGGTCCGGGTGGGCGCCGGTGAACACCCAGGTGTCGAACGTCGGCCAGGCCGCGTGCATCTCGCCGAGCACGACGGTGTAGTCGCCCCGGTTGACCGCGTCCGCGTCGGGCGCGCAGATCTGCAGGTCGGGGGCGTGCAACCGGCCCGCCCACCAGCCGGGGCGCGCCGCCGGGAAGGTACGCGCCACCGCCCCGGCCAGCTCGGCGGCGGTCAGCCGTACCTGGGAGGTGTCTTCGGGAAGGTCGTCCAGGCCGAACACCGCGCGCCAGCGGGCGGCGAAGCCGGCCGCCACCTCGTCCACCGGCCGCCGCGCCGAGCCGAACAGAGCGCCCTGGGCCAGGTACCACACGTCGGCCAGCAGGACCTCCCCCTCGGTGTCGGCCCGCAGCTCGTCGTAGAGCTCGCGCAGCGCGGCGCCGTAGACCCTGACCAGTTCGACGGTCAGCCAGCGGGCGGCCTGGAGCATCAGCGCCATCGGCTCGGCGAGGTCGTCGAGGAGCTGACCGCCGAAGACCACGCGCAGGTCGCGGGTGGTGTCCTCGTAGAGCAGGCCGCGACCGGCGTAGGTCTGCCCGGGGCGGCGCACGCTCTCGCCGACGACCGAGGTGAACCGGTCGTTCAGCGCGAGCAGGGCGGTCAGGAGCTCTTCTGGGTCGCCCGCCGCGTCGGCCACCCGGTCACGGGCGGCGCGCAGGTCCTTGAAGACGGCCAGCGCGCCGGGGTGGCCGGCGCGGGTCAGCAGCTTGTGCACGTGCCGCTCGGCCTCCTCGGTGACCGGCACGTTGCCCGTCCAGTCGATCAGCTCGCGCTCGGCCAGCATGTCGAGGGTCAGGTAGACGTCGTCGGGGGACCTGAAGCCGGCCGTGCCGATCAGCTCGCCGGCGATCTCCACGGCGGGCCGCCCGTCGCAGCGGCTCAGGACCGCCTCCTCGGCCGCGGAGATCGGCACGGGCGGGAAGGCCGGGCGCAGCAGTTTGCGTCCGGCCAGGGTCAGGTGCGGCTGGAGGACCGGCGGGTAGCCGCGGCGTACGGCGGGGTCCTCGGCGAGCTTGGCGGCCAGCGCCCTCAGCGCCCAGTCCTCGAAGCGGACGCGGCGGCCGGCCAGCAGGCCGGGGCCGGGCTCGGCGGTGACCGCGGGGCCGTCCGCGCGGATCGCGGCCCAGGTGACCGGGCCGAAGAAGCCGACGCTGTCGTTCTTGGCGGTGTAGCGCTGCCAGTACTTGAGGATGATCTGCTCGCGTTCGCGGCGCTTGTTGTTGCGCTTCTGGCCGGGCCCGCCCTTGACCAGGCCGTCGAGCGCGGCGAGGGCGGTGCGGTTCTGCCAGATGACGGCCTCGCGGAACAACGGGTCCGCGGCCAGCTCGCAGGCGTCCTCGCTGCCGGCGGCGAGCGCGGCGGCCAGCGTCTTGGCGAAGGTCTCCCCGTCGAGTTCCCCGGCGAGGAAGGCGTCGGCGGCCCGCGCGCACTCGGGGGCGGAGAAGCGCGCCAGTCCGTCCGCGGGGAAGCCGGTGCTGCGCAGCACCGCGTCCTTCCACACCGACCAGCCCGTCCCGCCCAGCGGGAGCAGGTGGCGCGGCTGCCTGCCGAGGTCGTGGCAGATCGCGTCCAGGATCTGCGGGGCGCGCTCGTGCACGAAGAAGTGGCCGCCGGGCTCGATCCGCAACTCGAAGCCGGCCGTGCTCTCGCGGCGCCAGCCGTCCACGAGCCCGGGGTCGATGGACGGGTCGTCCCGGCCGGCGAAGGCCGTGATCGGCACCTCCAGCGGGGCCTCGCGCTCGTAGACGTAGGAGTCCAGCCAGGCGAAGTCGGCGCGGAAGACCGGCAGCAGCAGCTCGCGCATCTCGGGGTCGTCGAGGATCTGCCTCGGCATCCCGCCGAGCTCCGTCAGCCGCGTGAACAGCGCCTCGTCGTCCGCCCTGGCCAGCACCGACAGCGGTTCGACCGTGTCGGGCGCGCGGCACGCGCTCACGTACAGCGCCAGTGGCGGCTCCTCGCCGCGCCTGCGCAGCTCCCGTACGACCTCGAAGCCCAGCCGCCCGCCCATGGAATGCCCGAAGATCGCGTACGGCCGGCCGCCCGCCTGCCCGGCGATGTCGTCGGCGAGCTGGGCCACGTCCACGTCCGGCGGCTCCAGGAACCGTGCCTCCCGTCCGGGCAGCGCCACGGGGCGCACGTCCAGCCGGTGCCCGGCGATCGCCGGCCAGGCGCGGAAGGCGCTCGGCGCGCCGCCGGCGTAGGGGATGCAGAAGAGGATGGGGGTGGTCATCGCGGGATCTCCGACCAGTACGTACGTCGCTCGAACGGGTAACCGGGCAGCGGGACCCGGCGGGCGCCGGGATACTCGGGCGGAGTAACGACCTCGCCGCGCAGCCACCGCTCGGCCGGCTCGTACGGGGCGTCGCCCGTCCGGGGAGCCGGGACCACGGTGCCCGGCGCGGCGGTGGCCAGGGCGGCGACGGCGCCGGGGAGGTCTTCAGCCAGGACGGCCGTGCGGTGGGTGAAGAAGCGGCGTCCGTTCCACAGGGTGTGGGCGACGTCGTCGAGGCGAAGTTCGGGATGGGCGGCGAGGTGGGCGGCGAGGGCGGCCGCGAGCCGGGAGAGCGCCTCGGGGGTGCGGGCCGAGAGGGGGAGCGCGTGCCGGCCGGTGACCGGGGGGCGCTCGGGTGGTTCGGGGGGCTGTTCGACGATCACGTGGGCGTTGGTGCCGCCGAGTCCGAACGAGCTGACTCCGGCCCGCCGTACGGGATCCTCCCAGGTCACGGTCTGCTGGGGGATCACGAACGGCACATCCCCCAGATCCGGATTTTTCGTCTTGAAGTGGAGATTGGCTGGAATCAGCCCGGTCTGTACGGCCAGCACCGCTTTGATCAGCCCCACCGCCCCGGCGGCGGCGTCAAGGTTGCCCAGGTTGGTCTTGACCGACCCCAGCACCAGCGGCCCCCGGAACACCCGCGCCAGCGCCGCCACCTCGATCGCGTCGCCCACCGGCGTACCGCTGCCGTGAGCCTCCACGAACCCGATGTCGCCCGGCTTCAGCTCCGCCCCCGCCAGCGCCTCGGCCACCACGGCCGCCTGGCCCTCCAGCCCGGGAGCGGCGAACCCGGCACGGGCCGCGCCGTCGTTGGCGACCGCCCAGCCGCGCAGCACGCCGTACACGTGGTTGCGGTCGGTGAGCGCGTCCTCCATGCGCTTGAGCGCGAGCACCGCGACCCCGCTGCCGTAGGCGGCGCCCTGGGCGGCGGCGTCGAACGCGCGGCAGCGGCCGTCCGGGGCGACCATCCCGCCCTCGACGTGCTTGAAGCGCGGCTCGATGACGCTCACCCCGCCCGCCAGCGCCAGGTCGCAGCGGTAGTCGAGCAGGCTCTGCGCCGCCTGGCAGACCGCGACGAGCGAACTGGAGCAGGCGGTCTGCACGGCCACCGCCGGGCCGGTGAGACCCAGCCGGTAGGCGGCCTGCGCGGGCAGGTAGTCGGCCGCCCAGCCGGGGGCCAGCCGTTCCTCCCAGTCGTCGGGCTGGCCTCCCGCCAGGAGCCGGTACAGGAAGTACCGGTTGACCGAGGAGCCGGCGAAGACGCCGACGACGCCGTCGTAGGAGCCGGGTGCGTGGCCGGCGTCCTCCATGCACGCCCACGCCTGCTCGACGAAGAGCCGCTGCTGCGGGTCCATGCGCACGGCCTCGTCCGCCGGCACGCCGAAGAAGGCGGCGTCGAAGCCGTCCACGCCGTCCACCCGGCCGCCGGACGGCACGTGCGCGGGGTCGGCGATCAGCCGTTCCGGCAGGCCGAGCGCGCGCAGCTCCGCCTCGGTGTAGTCGTGCACGGAGTCCACGCCGTCGAGGAGGTTGCGCCAGAGCTCCGCCACCCCGGCCGCACCGGGGAAGCGGCCGGCCACGCCGACGATGGCGATCTCGTCGCCGGTGTACGAGCCGTCCATCAGCCGAGGACCGCCCGAGCCACGTCCTCGGCGCCGTCCACCATGATCTGGGCGGAGCGGGGCAGCACCTCGTAGTCGGCGGTGGAGTAGCTGCCCGAGCCGTGCACCACCACGTCGCGCGGCGCCTCGACCAGGCCGCGGTCGATCGCGTTCAGCACCCCGGTCAGTGCCATGACCAGCGACCATTCGCGCAGCGTCCGGAAGTCGGCGGGCAGCTCGCGACCGGTGCCGGCGAGCATCTCGCGCAGCCGCGGGTAACGCTCGACGCACTCGGCCAGCGAGACCACGATGCCGTCGCCGCCGTGCCTGGCGATCAGCTCGTTCATGGCCGGCGAGGTGGCCGGGCGGTGGGTGTAGAAGGTCGGGTCGAGCACCTCCGCCGGGTCGTAGGTGACCTGCGGGAAGCGGGGGTCGGCGCTCTGCACGTAGCGCCCGTCCACCGCCTCGTAGACGGGCGCGTTGTCCCGCTCGAAGCCGCCGTGGCGCAGGTTGAGCACCATGTCCGGGGTGCCGAGGTGCTGCACCAGCAGGCTCGCCGGGCGGGCCGCCGGGTCGGCCAGGCCCGCGAGCTCCAGGACCTCCCGGCCGCGGTGGTAGCCGAGCAGGCCGAAGGCGCTGGAGACCGCGTGCGCGTGCAGGCGCGGCCCAGCGTCGGGGGCGGCGCGCTGCTCGAAGAACGCGCGGGCGGTGTCGGCCACCAGGTAGTTGCCCAGCTCCAGCGAGAACCACAGGTTGCCGCCCGCGGCGCGGAACTCGCCCGCGTACTTGTCCGCGAACCGGCGGCCGATGGCCTTGACGTCCTCCGGGTGCTCGCCGCCGTAGACCAGCATCGGGTTGAGCGCGGCCAGGGCCGGATCGGACGACAGGCGCGAGGCGCGCAGCTTGGCCTGGCACGATTCGGGCGCCAGGATGACCACGCGCAGCTCGGCGGGGTCGGCCAGGCCGTGGTCGATCGCGCGCAGCACCGCGTCGCGCAGGGCGGTGCCCTTGTTGGCCGAGGTCGGGGAGAAGATCGTGATCGGCTCGCCGTAGCGGCGGATGTACTCCACCGCGCGGGCCACGATGAGCAGCGAGGCGAACGTCTTCGTGGTGCCGGTGCCCGGGTTGCCGGCCAGGTCCAGGAGGCTGAGGTCGTGCCCGCCGTAGTCGCCGAGCGGCCGCCACGCCGCCGTCGCCACGTCGAGGAAGCCGCGTACGTCGTCGTCGAGCTCCGGCAGCAGGAAGCCGGGGGAGAAGCCGGCCGGCTCCCTGACCGGCTCCGGGTCGGCGACGCAGGCCGCGATCGAGCGGGGCAACTGGTCGTAGAAGTCGGTCAGCAGGTTGGCGGTCGTCTCGACGGTGCTTAAGGAGTTCGGCATGGCGTCAGCGCCCTCTTCCTGGCGATGGTCCTGGTGAGACCGTGGTGGTGCGGCGGTTCCGGGTTCGGGACCGCTGAAGTGGGTCAGGCCGGTTCGCGGCCGGTGTCCTGCCGGCCGGCCGCCGCGCGGCGCAGCCGGGTTCTGAGCTGATCGAGGGCGGCGGTGGCCGGCTCCAGGTCGGTGACGGGGAAGCCGCCGGCGAGGTCGGGTGCGACGGCGGCCAGCTGTTCTCGTGCGGCGGGCGCGAAGGTGACGCGGCCGTCTTCGACGACCACGCCGTCGCGCAGGGCCGCCCGCTGGTTGAAGTCGACCGCCTCCTTCTCCTCCACGCCGTACGGCAGGCGCAGCCGTACCCCCGCGGCGAGCGAGGCGTGGACCGGATACCCGCCGGGCAGCCCCAGCGGTCCTGGCAGGTGGGTGGGCACGTCGTGGCCCGCGACCAGGGCGGCGACCAGCCGGGCGGCGGCCAGGCCGGTGACGTGGTTGAGCTCGGCGCGCCCGGCGGCGCGCTGCGCGGCCAGCAGGCCGCCCACGTCCTCCAGTTCGCGATCCTCTTCCCCGTCTCCGAGCCAGGCGCGCGCCTCCGGGTGGTCGTCCCGTGGCGGATAGAGGTGGCTGTGGTGGGCGAGCATCCGCAGCTCACGCTGGTCGGACAGGCCGAGCGCGGCCTGCGCGCTCGCGGCGAGCAGCGCCGCGTTGCCGACGCCGCACCACAGGGGCAGGCCCAGCGCCGCGGCGAGGGGGTTCACCGCGTCGGGGAAGCAGGCGTTGATCACCCAGGTCCCCGCGGGGACCGCACGGGCGACCCGGAGCGCGGCCTCCGCCTGGAAGGGCAGCGTGACCCCGAATCCCGCCTTTCCCAGGAATTCCGTCCACTTGGAGGGGGAATTCTGGCGTTCCCAGGGTGACTGGGTGGAGGCGGCGACGAGCACGCCATTGGGAACGATCTGACCGAGCGTCTCCGCGAGTGCTTCATTGCTGGTCAAGCTGCTTTTTCGGGCCTCGAAGACGACCGGGGCGCCGGAAAGAGCGGCGCGAGTTGACGACACATAGGTGGCTTCGCGTGTTTTGTCGATGTTACGGCCGAGTATCACAACACGGATCGGGCTGGTCGCGACCACGGCGAGCGAGTAACAGAATGCGCGAGCCAGGCTCCCCGTCCCGACCAGGGCCAATACGGTGGCATCGCTCATGCTGAGCAGGCCTGTTTGAAAATTGAACAAGAAAGGTGGTGCACGATCAGACCCCCAACGGACCGACTGGCGAAGCAGTCGCTAAGGGTGTTTCCCCGTCGGCCACCACCCGCAGTTGGGTGACCGGGCACCCATACTGGTTGTGGGCGATCTGACATGTCAATACCGGGATATGTCGCGATATAAAGTGAGCATCATGGATATTTCGTGGAATGGAGTAGTGGCGTGAGCTGGCATTTCCTTTGGTAAACAAACTTTTCTTCCAGGGGTAATGCCAGGTCAAGGGTGATCATCCTGAGTCGCGGCTCGAACACCGGCCCCGTGGGATACTTCCGGCCATGTTCACCCGAGGCGAGACCGCCCTGACGGTCACCGTGCCCGCCGCCGAGCAGGTCGTGGGCCCGTGGCGGCGGCGCTACGACCCGTCGACCGCCTACGGCGTGCCCGCCCACGTGACCGTGCTCTACCCGTTCCTCGACGCCGCCCGAGTGGACGAGGGCGCGCTGCGCGAGCTGTTCGCCGCCCGCGAACGCTTCGATCTGGTCTTCGAGCGGCTCGCGCGTTTTCCCGGCGTGGTCTACCTGGCTCCCGAGCCGGCGGAGCCGGTCAGGAAGCTCACCGAGGCAGTGGTGGCGCGGTGGCCGCAGGCGCGGCCGTACCAGGGGAAATATGGGGAGATCACGCCGCACCTCACGGTCGGGCAGGGGCTGGACGACGAGGGCGCGGACGCGATCGAGCGCGGCCTGAGCGGGCTGCCGGTGCGGATGCGGGCCAGCGGCGTGACGCTGGAGGTCTTCGACGGCGAGATGTGGCGGCGGCGGGCGTGCTTCCCGTTCGGGGAGGTCGGGGAGGCGGAGTTCGCCTTTCCTGGGCCGTTGCGGGACGAGCTGGTCGCGGCGATCCTGGCCGGGCGCAAGACCGCGACGAGTTCGCTGCTGGCCGACTACGAGCACGAGGACGAGCCCCTGCCGGTGGCGGGCTCCTGGGACGCGCTGATCGACTCGGCCGGGCGGCGCGTGGCGCTGCTGGAGACCACCGAGGTGAAGGTGGTGCCGATCCGGGAGATCGACGACCGCTTCGCCCACGACGAGGGCGAGGACTACGCCGGGGTCGCCGAGTGGCGGGCCGGTCACGAGCGCTTCTGGCTCAGCCCCGAGCACGTGGCCTACCTGGGCCGCGCGCCCGTGATCGACGACGACACCCTTGTGGTGACCGAACGCTTCCGTGTGCTGGAGACCCTGTGAACGACGGAGACTACGGCCTGCCCGGCTCGCTGGCGCGCATCCTCGACGAGATCGCCGGCGAGCGGCGGGCCCAGGACGTGCGCTGGGGCATCCAGGACATCCCCGATGGGACCTCCCCTTCCCGTACGCCCGCCGCCGACGCCGCCAAACGCGAGACCTCGGCCGCGGGTGACGACGGCACGCTGACCTGGCGGCACATCCTGGCCGAAGAGGTGCTTGAGGCGTTCGCGGAGTCCGACCCCGAGGCGCTGCGCACCGAGCTGATCCAGGTCGCGGCCGTCGCGGTCAAATGGGCCCAGGCGCTCGACCGCCGCGCGGTCACGGCGGGAACGTCCCCAGCCCTTCGTGCGACACCCGCCACCCCTCAGGAAACCGGCCGGCCATGAGCGCCACGGCCGCGAGCAGCCCGCCGTTGGCCGGCAGATAGACCGACAGCCCGCCGGGGAACTGCGGCACGTGCCCGGTGGGCAGGTAGTGGTTCTTGCGGGTGTCCATGAGCAGCGCGTCGACCGCGTCGCCCGGACGGCCGAGCCGGGTGGCGCACATGGCCAGCACCGGGTAGTCCCATCCCCACGTGCTCCCCAGATCCCAGGTACGCAGCACGTGGTCGAACGTGGCCGACATGACCCCGGGATCGATCAGCGGGGTGGCGGGCAGGAAGCCGAGCGCCATGAGCATCGACGGGTGGTCGTCGGTCAGCGTGTACGGCTCGGTGGCGACCGCCGCGTACACACCGTCGCGCACCAGCGGCCTGGCAAGACCACGCAGCACCGCGTCCCACCCGGGCTCCCGCTCCAGGCCGAGCCGCTCGCGCCATTCCTGCGCGACCCGCAGGCCCCAGTGCCAGTAGGCCAGCTCGAAGGTGGGGTCGGCGGTGCGGGCCCGGCCGGGGAAGTACGTCTCCTGCGCCGGGACCAGCGGCGGCCCGAGGTGGTGGACGCCGTCCTCGTCCGGCTCGGCGTAGGAGGCCATGAACTCGGCTGTGGCGAAGACCAGGTCGGCGTAGCGTTCCAGCGCCCCGGGCACGCCGTTGTGCCGGAGCAGTTCGGCGTAGTGGATCGGGTGTGGCTGCTGCCAGATGAGGAAGGCGCCGATCGGGCTGGGCGCCTCGCGGCCGTCCCGGCCGACCTGCTTGGGCCAGCGCGCGCCGGCGTACCCCTGCTCCGCGGCGGTCCGGCGGGCCGAGCCCAGGATCTCGCGGTACCAGCCGAGACCGCGTTCGAGCAGCTCGGGCCGTCCCCACAGGACGAAGTGGGCGGCGTGCCACCAGTGCATCTCCAGATGGAACTTGCCGCCCCAGGAGTTGTGCACGAGCCCCGACTCCTGCGGCGGCGCCGACCCCGAGCAGTGCACGGCGGTCAGGTACTGCGAGAGCACCACCCGCCGCTCCAGCTCGCCCGCCCGCGGATCGGCGCTCCCCTCGAAGCTGACCGCCGCGCCGGACATCCAGTACGCCCGCCAGTGCCCGGCCGCCGCCCGCGCCACCGCGTCGAAGGCGGGCGGCTCGTCCGGCGCCTCGGCGGAGAAGGCGGCGCTCAGCCTCAGCTCCGCCGCCCCGGTGCCCACCACCGGGCCGGGCCCCCAGCGCCCGTCGGTCCGCACCCGCACGTGGTAGCGCGCGTCACCGACCTCGCGCACGATCCCGTCCGGCCCGTAGCAGGTGGTCTGCGCCAGCCGCTCGCCCGGGGAGAGCGGATCGGTCTGCCCGGGAAAGGTGATCGCGACGCCCAGCGCACCGGCCGCGAGCAACGGCGAGCGCACCCGCGTGGCGACCACGTCCAGCTCGGGATGGACCACGGTCCGCACCTCGACCGGCTGCCCGCCGAGCAGGAAGGCCGAGCGCACGCTGCCCGTCCACAGGTCGAGCTCCACGCGCGGGTCGGTCAGCTCCAGCGCCGGGTCGAACCGCAGCCCGATCCGCCCGAGATCGAGCCGCCGCGGATTGGCGTACAGCCAGCCGCCCGCGTCGGCGGAGGCCACGCCGTCCGCCCCGATCCGCATCCGGTCGGGGTAGCGCACCGTGCGGGTGCGGGTGGAATAGCCCGTCGCCGCCTCCTCCAGCCGGTACGGCACGCCGGGATCGGTGGAGTACCACCCCCAGCTCGACTGGATCCGCAGCGGCACCGGAAAGTCGTCGGCGTCGAAGACCTGAGGCCTGCGCCGAGGCGGCAGCTCGTGCGCCTCCGGGAACGTCTGCAGCCCGGTCACGTCCACGTTGACCGCGAAGTCGCCGTTGCCCAGGCTGAGCGTGCACGAGGGATGCCAGGACGTGAGCACCACCGAGTGCCGCCGCACCAACCGCTCCCTGTCGATCACGCCTGCTCCTTCGCGGCCAGGCCGAGCCGGGCCGCGCGCCGGGCCGCCTGCCGGTCCGGATCGGGCACCAGCGCCGACAGCAGCAGCCGCCGCGTGTACGGATCACGCGGCTCGGTGGTCACCTGCTCGGCGTCGCCGGTCTCGACCAGCACGCCCCGCGACATGACCGCGACCCGGTCGCTGACGTTGCGCACCACCGCCAGATCGTGCGAGATGAACAGATAGCTCACCCCGGTGTCGCGCTGGATCTCGGTGAGCAGGCCGAGCACCTGCGCCTGCGTCGAGACGTCGAGCGCCGAGACGGGTTCGTCGCAGATGATCAGGCGCGGGCCGAGGGCGAGCGCGCGGGCGATGGCCACCCGCTGGCGCTGCCCGCCGGACAGCTCGCGGGCGCGCCGCGCGCCGGTGCCGGCCGGCAGCTCGACCCGGTCGAGCAGCAGGGCGATGCGCCGGTCGGCCTCCGCCCGGTCGGCCACGCCGTGCGCGAGCAGCGGCTCGACCAGGATGTCGTGGATGCTCATGGCCGGGTTGAGCGAGCTGAACGGGTCCTGGAAGACCGCCTGGATCTGGCGGGCGCGGGCACGGCGGGCGGGAAGTGGCTGCCCGCCGTACCGGATGGAGCCGCCGACGACCGGCGCGAGGCCCAGCACCGCGCGGCCGAGCGTCGTCTTGCCCGAGCCGGACTCGCCGACCAGCCCGAGCGTCTCGCCCTCGCCGACGGTCAGGCTGATCTCCTTGAGCACCCGCACCGGCGGGCGCCGCAGCCCGCGCTGCGGATAGTCCACCCGCAGCCGGTCGATCTCCAGCAGCGGCGCCCCGACCGCCGCGCTCCGCTCCCGCCGCGCGGCGTTGTGCGGGTTGGCCGCCAGCAGCTCCTTCGTGTACGGCTGCGCCGGCTGGGCGAACAGCGTCCGCGTGGGCGCGCTCTCCACGAGGCGCCCGTCGCGCATCACCGTGACCCGGTCGCACATGTCCGCCACCACGCCCAGGTCGTGGGTCACCAGCAGCACCGCCATGTCGCGTTCACCGCGCAGGGAACGCAGCAGGTCGAGCACCTCGGCCTGCACGGTGACGTCCAGCGCCGTGGTGGGCTCGTCGGCCACCAGCAGCTCGGGGTCGCAGGAGATGGCTCCGGCGATGAGCACGCGCTGGGCGGTGCCGCCGGAGATCTCGTGCGGGTAGGCGCGGTAGATGCGCTCGGGCTCGGCGATCCCCACCCTGGCCAGCAGTTCGAGCGCCCGGCGGCGGGCGGCCCGCCCGGACAGGCCGAGGTGCGCGCGCAGCGGCTCGACGAGCTGGCTGCCCACGCGGAAGCTCGGGTCGAGGTTGGACATCGGCTCCTGGGAGACGTAGCCGATGCGGGGGCCGCGGACGCGGTTCAGCTCGCGTTCGGTCAGCTCGGTCAGTTCGGCCCCGGCGAAGCGGACCGAACCGGCGGCGACCCGGCCGCTCGGCGGCAGCAGGCCGAGGGCGGCGAGGACGGTCTGGGTCTTGCCCGAGCCGGACTCGCCGACCAGGCCGACGACCTCGCCCGGCCGTACCTGGAGGTCGACGCCGTCGACGACGGTGACCTCGCCGCCGGCCGTACGGTGCGTGACCGTGAGGCCGGAGACGGCGAGCAGGGCGCCGTCGGCGAGGGCCGGGGCGGGGGAGGAGGCGGCGGGCCGACGGGTAGAGGGGGCGCGGCCCGCCGCCTGGATCGGGGTGTCCTCGAGCGCGTCGCGTACGGCGTTGCCGAGGACCGTCACCGCGAGCACGGTCGCGGCGATGGCCAGACCTGGCCAGATCGACAGCCATGGGGCGCGGAAGACGTTGGCGGCGGCGTCGTTGAGCATCGCTCCCCAGCTCGCCGCGCCGGGCTCGCCGAGGCCGAGGAAGTCGATGCCGGCCTGGAGCAGCAGGGCCGCGCCGAACAGCAGCGGCGCCTGCACGATGATCGCCGAGCGGACCACCGGCAGCACGTGCCTGCGCACGACGCGCAGGTCGGACAGCCCGGACACGCGGGCGGCGTCGATGTAGAACTCGCCGCGCACCCGCATGGTCGCGGCGCGGACGAGCCGGTAGATGGACGGCGAGGCCAGGAAGCCGACGAACGCCATGGTGCCGACGAGGTCCGGGCCCATCACCGCGACGAAGGCCAGAACGACGATGAACGCCGGCAGCGCCATCAGCAGGTTGAACAACCAGCTCGCCACCGCGTCCGCCCATCGAGCGAAATATCCGGCCAGCGTCCCGGCCACGACGCCCATCACCAGCGCCACCCCGGCCGCCAGCAGCGCGCCCGACACGGTGGCACGGGTGCCGTGCAGCAGCCGGCTGAGCACGTCGCGGCCGGAGCCGTCGCCGCCCAGCGGATGCCCGGGGCCGGGACCGGCCAGCGCGGCGCGCAGGTCCACCTCGTCCGGCCCGTACGGCGCCAGCCACGCCCCGGCCACCGCCGCGACCACGACCAGCAGCAACACGACGGCGGCCACGAGCGCGGCGGGTCTTCTGAGAAGGCTCATGGGGTGCGCACCTTCGGGTCGAGCCAGCTCACCAGCAGGTCGACGACCAGGTTGACGGTGAGCACGATGAGCACGCCGACCACCACCACGCCCAGCACCACCGGGATGTCGGAGCGGCTGGAGGCGGCGGCGGCCAGGCTGCCGAGCCCGTTGATCGCGAAGATCTGCTCGACGATGATGGCCCCGCCGAGCAGGCCGATGAACTGCAGGCTGACCACGGTCAGCGCCGTGGGCGCGGCGTTGCGCAGCACGTGGCGCAGCAGCAGCCGGCGCCGGGGCAGGCCCCGGCTGCGCAGCGTGCGCACGTAGTCCTGGTTCAGCACGGCCGCCACCGCGTTGCGGGTCTGCGCCGCCACCGCCGCCACCGACCCGGCGGCGATCGCCACGACCGGCAGCAGCAGTGAACGCGCCCAGTCGGCCGGGCTCTCCGCGAACGCCACGTACCCGGTCGCGGGAAGCCACCGCAACTGCACCGCGAACACGATGACCAGCAGCAACGCCACCCACATCCCCGGTACGGCGAAGCCGAGCGCCGCCGCGACCTGCAGGGCCCGGTCCAGCCAGCCGCGCCGCAGCGCCGCCGCCATGCCGAAGGCGATGCCGGTCACCGCCGAGACCAGCGTCGCGATGACCGCCAGCGAGACCGTGATGGGCAGCCGGGCGGTGATCGTCTCGACCACCGGCAGCCCGGTGAACCACGACACCCCCAGATCCCCCCGTACGGCCCCGCCCAGCCAGTCCAGGTAGCGCACGCTGACCGGCCGGTCCAGCCCGAGTTCCACCCGCTTGGCGGCGACCTGCTCGGGCGTGGCCGTCATGCCGAGCAGGTTGTGCGTGGGGTCGGGCACCAGCGTGGTGAGCAGCGAGGTGAGCGCGGTGATGACGACGAGCAGGACGCCCGCCGCGATCAGCCGCCGCGACAGCAGCCTGAGCACCTCAGCCCACCGGGTGGTAGTCGCGCAGGAAGACGAAGATCTGGTCGGCCGCGGCGTCGATCCTGACCTTGTCCTTCTTCCAGACCATGAGGTTGGTGGCGGCGTACAGCGGGGCGAACCACGCCTGCTCCACCACATGGGTGTTGAGCTCCTGGAACAGCCTGCCGCGCTCGGCCTCCTCCGCGACGGCGATCCGGTCCATGAGCTTGGCGACCACCGGGTCCTCCACATGGAACGGGTTGAAGACCCCGCCCTTGGCCAGGAACAGCGAGGCGTCCAGCCAGTTCTCGGTGGCGGTGTAGGTGTACATGAAGGCCGGGTAGGTGCCGGCCAGGTACTGCTGGGTGATCAGGTTGCTGGAGACCGGCTTGTACTTCACCTTGATGCCGATCTGGCCGAGCTGCTGGGCGACGATCGGGTACAGCGCGGGCACGTAGGTGTTCTCGCTGGGCAGGGTGAGCTCGAAGCCGTCCGGGTAGCCCGCCTCGGCCAGCAGCCGCTTGGCCTTGTCCGGGTCGTAGGGGTAGCGGGAGTTGAGCGCGGCCAGGTAGGCGGGGGTGCCGGCGGCGAACATCTGGGTACGCCGGTCGCCGTTGCCCTTGTCGACCGCCTTGAGAATGCCCTCGGCGTCGAGGCCGTGGTTTATGGCCTGCCGTACCTTGACCTTGGCCAGCGGGGGAGCGAGCTTGCCCGCGCGGTCGACGATCCACATGCCCATGATCAGGCCGGGCATCTTCCTGTGCTCCAGGCCCGCGCCCTGAACCTGCGGCAGGCTGGCCATGGGCACGCCGCCGGCGTCGACCTGGCCGCTGAGCGCGGCGTTGGCCATCGCGTTGGTGTCGGGCAGCGCCTTCATCACCAGCTTGTCGAAGCCGAACGTTGCCGGCAGGGAGTACTTGGGGTTGCGGGTGAAGGTGTAGGACGTGCCGCGGGTGCTGGCGTTCAGGTCCAGCACGTACGGCCCGCTGCCCACCGGGTTGGTCTTGAGCGTGGCGAAGGCCTTGGGGCTGGCGATCATGCCGGGCACCATCGAGAGCTGGTAGAGCAGGCCGGGATCGGGCTTCTTGAGCTTGACCGTCAGCTCGGCCGGGCCGGTGGCCTCGACGCTCGCGATGCCGGCCAGCGCCGACTGGGTGGCGCCCGGTGTGCTCAGCCCGCGGTCCAGGTTCGCCTTGACCGCGGCGGCGTCGAGCGCGGTGCCGTCGGAGAAGGTCAGGCCCTCGCGGATGGTCATGGTCAGCGTGGTCTTGGGCTGGTCGTAGGCCCAGGTGGTGGCCACGCCGGGCGAGACGGAGAAGTCGGCGTTGAGCGTGGTCAGGGACGAGTAGACGGCCTGCAGGTAGCCCAGGGAGTTGCCCCCGGCGCCGACGGCTGGGTCCCAGGACGAGACGTCGGCCGCTACGGCCAGGGTGAGCATGCGCTCCGCCGTGGCGGCGCGTTCGGCAGCGCCGCCGGAACATGCGGTGCCCGTGACTGCGAGGGCGACGGCCGCGGCCGCCAAGGCCGTCCCGCGAGATCTCGGCATCGGAACCTCCTCGGATGGGGGTGTGGCGAGGCTAACAAAAACTACCTATCAATTGGTAGGCTTTTGGTAACGATGCCGATCCGAGGAGTTCACATGCCCGTCGACCCGCAGATCGCCCCCCTGATCGCCATGATCCACTCCCAGCCTCCGGCCCCCCACGACCCCGTCGCCCGCCGCCGCATGAACGCCGAGCGCAAGGCGGAAGGGGTCAACCCCTATGGCGACTACGTGCAGGTGGAGCCCGAGATCGCGACGGTCTTCGAGGAGAAGGTCAAGGTCGCCGGCCCGGACGGCGAGATCACCGTGCGCGTGTACCGGCCGGCGGAGGAGAACGCCGGGGCGATGGTGCTCTTCCACGGCGGCGGCTGGCTGATGGGCACGATCGACGACAGCGACCGCCGCTCACGCGCCATCGCCGCGGGCGCCGGCGTCGTGGTGGTCAACGTGGACTACCGGCTGGCGCCCGAGTTCCCCTTCCCCGTTCCCGCCGAGGACTGCTACCGCGCGTTCGAGTGGACCGTCGAGCAGGCCGGGCGGCTCGGGTTCGACCCCACGCGGGTGGGCGTGGGCGGCGAGAGCGCCGGCGGCAACCTGAGCGCGGCCGTGTCGCTGCTGGCCAAGGAGCGGGGCGGGCCCATGCCGGTGATCCAGGTGATGGAGATCCCCGCCTTCGACCTGACGATGTCCTCACCCACCGTGGAGACCTACGCCGAGGGGCACGTGCTGACGAAGTCCGAGTTGGAGTGGTGCGTGGGCACCTACCTGTCCGGGCACGACGCCACCGACCCCATCGCCTCGCCGCTGCACGCCGCCGACCTGACCGGGCTGCCGCCCGCGGTGATCCTCTCGGCCGAGTGCGACCCGCTGGCCGGCGACGCCCGCCGCTATGCCGCGCGGCTGGCCGAGGCAGGGGTGCCGGTGACCTTCCGCGAGTTCCCCGGGCACGTCCACGGCTCACACACCCTGACCGGGATGCTGGCCTCCTCACGCGAGTGGCGCACGACCGTCGTGAACGCGGTCACCGCCATCATGACCCCCTGACCTACAGCGGACCTGCGGTGCGGACCCGCGTCGTACGTGCCGTTGACCTGGGCTCATGTGCGGTGGCACAAGGGATGGCCGTTATGCTGCCGCACATGGGTGACCCACGGATCGCGCTCCTGGCCGCCGAGCTGCTGGAGGACGTGGAGGGGCTCGCCGACCGCATGTTCGCCGCCATCGTGGCCGAGGACGAGACCTACGCGGCCATGCCGGCGGAACGGCTGGCCGAGGTGCGCGAGTACAACCGGCGCAACCTCGACGAACACCTGCTCGACCTGGCGGAACAGCGTCCCGTCAAGGCCGTGGCGTCCAGGGAGACCGCGCGCCGCCGGGCCGAGCAGGGGGTGCCGCTGGGCACGGTGCTGCACGCCTACCGCATCGGGTTCCGGGTGGTCTGGGAGAGTCTGGTCGAGCGGGCCATGGCCGCCCCCGGCTACCCGGTCGAGACGCTCGCCACCTCGATGACCGAGGTCTGGTCGCTCATCGACGGCTACTCCGTGGCGGTCACCGACAGCTACCACGAAGCCATGCTGGAGCTGGCCAGGCAGGACGAGCGCGAGCGCCAGGTGCTGCTCGACGCCCTGATCGAGGGGCGGGTCACCGACTGGAGCGTGCTGGGCGGCAGCGCGCACGCGCTCGGGCTGCCGGCGCGCGGGCCGTACGTGTGCGTGGTGGCCGACCCGGCGGTGCCGTTGTCCACGATCGGGCTGCGCGGCGCGTGGCGGCTGCGTGCCGACGACCAGGTGGGCATCGTGGCCGACTCGGGCGCGGTACGGGCGGCGCTGGCCGGGCGCGGCAGGATCGGGATCAGCGCCCCCTACGAACGGCTGCCGCAGACCGCCGCCGCCTTCCGCCTGGCCAGGCTCGTGTGGGCGGGACTGCCGCCGGGCAGCAGGGAGGCGGCCACGGTGGACAGCCGCCCGATCGGCGCGCTCGTCGCGGCCGCCCCCGACCTGGCCGAACGGGTCACCGCCGCGGTACTCGGCCCCGTACTCGACCGCCCCGACGCCGAGGCCCTGCTGGAGGTGCTGTCGGCGTGGATGGAGAGCGGTGAGTCCACCTCGGAGCTGGCCCGAAGGCTCTACTGCCACCGCAACACCGTCCGCAACCGGCTGAGCAGGATCGAACGCCTCACCGGCCGGTCGCTGGAGCGCCCCGGGGACGTGGCCGCCCTGTACGCCGCCCTGATCGGCCACCGGCTTGTGCCAGCGCCCAAACCCTGACCGGAAAGCCGTGTCTATGGCCCAGTGCCGTTAGAACGAGATTCCAGGAAAATGGGGCCATCGCCCTTATCGCTGAAGGCAGGCGCCATGGAGATCATCGTCGAGACCCGGCCGGGCAAGCTGCGCGGCCAGCTGGAGGATGGCGTCGCCGTCTTCCGCGGCGTGCCGTACGCCGCACCGCCCTTCGGCGAGCTGCGCTTCCGCGCGCCCGAGCCGCCGCAACCATGGGAAGGCGTGCGCGACGCGCTCGCCAACGGCCCCACGGCGGCCAAGCGCGGCTACCGCCCGCCGCTGGACGAGATCCTCGCCGAGGTGGCCATCCCGGGCGAGGACTGTCTCAACCTCAACCTCTGGACGCCCGGACTCGACGGGCGGCGGCCGGTCATGGTGTGGATCCACGGCGGCTCCAACCGCAACGGCTCCAACGCCGTCCCCCTGTACGACGGCGGCGCGTTCGCCCGCGACGGCGTGGTGATGGTGGCGATCAACTACCGGCTGGGCGTCGAGGGCTGGGCCAGTTTCCCCGACGCGCCGGACAACCGCGGGCTGCTCGACCAGATCGCCGCGCTGACCTGGGTGCGGGAGAACATCGAGGCGTTCGGCGGCGATCCGGACAACGTCACCGTCTTCGGCGAGTCGGCCGGCGCGATCGACCTCGGGGTACTGCTCGGCGTACCGGCGGCCCGGCGGCTGCTGAACCGGGCGATCATCCAGAGCGGCGGGCCCGCCGCCGGCCATCGCGCGGCCGTCAGGAAGGCGACCGGCCAGATCGCCCGCCGCCTCGGCGTGCCCGCGACCGCCGCCGCCTTCGCCGACGTGGACCAGGAGCGGCTGCTCGACGCGCAGGCCGCGGTCATGAGCAGGAGCGGCCTGGCCGGCGGGCCCGAGCTGGGGCCCGTGATCGACGGCGAGCTGGTCGCCGGGCCGCCGGAGGAGAACGTCGACCCCGAGGTGGAGGTGCTGATCGGGCACACCACGGAGGAGTACCGGCTGTGGTTCGTGCCGAACGGCGGCGTCGACCGTATGGGGCCGCTGATGGCGCGCCTGGCGATGCTCAAGATGGGGGTGAAGGGGCGGGTCTGGCGCGGCTACCAGGCGCTGTACCAGGGGGCGAAGCCGGGCGAGGTGTTCGGGCTCGTGCTCACCGACCGCCTGGTACGGCTGGCCAACCGCCGCCTGGCCGAGGGACGGCCGATCGGGCGCACGTGGCTGTACGAGTTCGCCTGGCGCTCGCCCGAGCGGGACCTGGGCGCGGCCCACGCCATGGAGATCCCGTTCGTCTTCGACGCGCTGGCCATGCCCGAGTCGCGCTTGATGGTGGGGGAGAACCCGCCGCAGGGCCTGGCCGACGAGATGCACGCGGCGTGGGTGCGCTTCGCCACCACCGGGGAGCCGGGCTGGCCCGCGTGGAACCCCTCGACCCGGCCGACGATGGTCTTCGACGCCGAATCGGCGGTCGTGGAGGACAATCGCGCGGAGGTGCACGCCCTCTGGGTTTAGGGCAGGTCGTGCTGGAGCGACAGCGCGTACGCCTCGATGCGCTCGACCAGGTCCACCTGCTCGGGATCCAGCAGCCATTGGGTGGCCAGGCCGTCGAGCGTGGCGATGATCTCGGCCGCCTTGCCCTCCGGGTCGAGGTCCGCCCGGATCTCGCCGCGCTCCTGGCCCGTCCGCAGCGCTCCTGCCACCAGGGCGCGCATCGCCCGGTAGCGCTCGCGGAAGTACTCGTGCGCGGGCGCGCCGGGCTCCAGGTTCTCCGCCACCAGGACCGCGAACAGCTTGGTCAGCCCGCGTTCCTCCCGGTTGCGCCGGGCGAAGGCGGGCATCTCGCGGATCGTGTCCAGCCCGCCGAGCGCCGCAGCCTCGCGGGCGAAGTCGAGGCTCCTGCCGTCGCGCCATTCGATGACCGCGCGCAGCAGGCCCTCCTTGTTGCGGAAGTGGTAGAGCAGCCCCGGCTCGGTGATGCCCACACGCTGGGCGATCTCGGTCATCCCGGTGCCGCGGAAGCCGGTGCGGGCGAAGAGTTCGGCGGCCACGGCCGCGATCTCCTCCTTACGGTTCTTCATATGGACAACTTACTTAGTTGTAAGTAAGCATGCCTCATGGACATCGCAGCTCCCCGCTTCGAACACCTCGACGACGCTCTTGGCCTGGGCGAAAGCCGTCCGAGACTCTCCTGGATCGTTGATTGCGAAAGCCCAGGATGGCACCAGAGCGCCTACGAGATCTCGGCCAGGGGCGAGCGCGTCCTGGTCGAGTCGGCGGAGTCGGTACTGGTCCCGTGGCCGTTCGCGCCGCTGGCCGCCCGCGAGCGCGTGGAGGTCCGCGTCCGCGTGCGCGACGCGGAGGGCGCGTGGTCGGACTGGAGCCCGCCCGCCGTCGCCGAGGCCGGCCTGCTCGGCCCGGCCGACTGGACCGCGCGCTTCGTCGCGCCGCCGGGCGAGGAGCAACTCCTGCGCGGCGAGTTCACGGTACGGCCCGCCGTAACGTCGGCCAGGCTCTACGCCACCGCGCTCGGCGTCTACGAGATCGAGCTCAACGGCGTCACGGTCGGCGACCACGTCATGGCGCCCGGCTGGACCAGCTACACCCACCGCCTGCGCTACCAGACCTACGACGTCACCCCGCTCCTGCGCCCCGGCCCCAACACGCTCGGCGCGATCCTCGGCGAGGGCTGGTACCGGGGCCGCCTGGGTTTCCAGGGCGGTACCGTCGCGGTCTACGGTGAGCGCCTCGCGCTGCTGGCCCAGCTGGAGATCACCTACGCCGACGGCACCGTCCAGCGGTACGGCACCGGCCCCGGCTGGCAATGCGCCCCCGGCCCCATCCTGGCCAGCGGCATCTACGACGGCGAGACCCACGACGCCCGCCTGCGGACTCCCGCCGACTGGCGCCCCGTGGACCCGCTGGAGCACGACCTGTCCACGCTGGTGGCGCCCAGCGGCCCGCCGGTGCGCCGTACCCAGGAACTCGCCCCTACGGAGATCCTTACCTCCCCCTCGGGACAGACCATCCTCGACTTCGGCCAGAACCTCGTCGGCCGCCTGCGGATCACCGCCCGCGGGCAGGCGGGCGAGCGCGTCGTCCTGCGCCACGCGGAGGTGCTGGAGGCCGGTGAACTGTCCGTCCGCCCCCTGCGCACCGCCGCCGCCACCGACGTCTACATCCTGCGCGGCGACGCCGAAGAGGTCTGGGAACCGCGCTTCACCTTCCACGGCTTCCGCTACGCCTCCGTCGAAGGGCCCGTGGACCCGGCGCTGGTCCGCGCCGTCGTCTGCCACACCGACATGGAGCGCACCGGCCACTTCGAGTGCTCGGACCCGCTGGTCAACCGCCTGCACGAGAACGTGGTGTGGAGCATGCGCGGCAACTTCCTCGACCTGCCCACCGACTGCCCCCAGCGCGACGAACGCCTCGGCTGGACCGGCGACCTCCAGGTCTTCACCCCCGCCGCCGCCTTCCTGCACGACTGCGCCGGAATGCTCACCTCATGGCTGGCCGACCTCGCCGCCGAACAGGCGCCGAGCGGCGCCGTCCCCGTCGTGGTCCCCAACGTGCTCGGTGAGCGCGCCGTGATCGCCGCCGCCGGGTGGGGCGACGCCGCCGTCCTGGTCCCCTGGACCCTCTTTCAGCGGTACGGCGACGCCGGGCTCCTGGAACGGCAGTTTCCCAGCATGCGGCGCTATGTCGACCATGTCGCGGAGCTGGCGGGCCATGGCATTTGGGACACCGGGTACCAGTTCGGCGACTGGCTGGACCCGGCCGCGCCGCCGGACAAGCCGGGCGACGGGCGTACACCCAAGGAGGTTGTCGCCACCGCCTACCTCGCGCACTCCGCAACGGTCGTCGCGCAGGCGGCGGCGGTCCTGGGACAGGACGCCGGCCCGTACACCGCGCTGTCAGCCCAGGTCCGGCAGGCCTTCGCGGCCGCGTATGTGTCGCCGGAGGGAATGGTGCTGGGGGATTCGGCCACCGGGTACGCGCTCGCCCTGCGCTTCGACCTGCTTCCCACGCGGGAGCAGCGGGTGTTCGCCGGCGAACGGCTGGCCCGGGTACTGGCCGACGGCGGCCACCACATAGCGACTGGATTCCTCGGAACCCCGGAGGTGTGCGACGCCCTGACCGAGGCCGGGCAGGTGGAGGCCGCGTACCGGCTGCTGCTCCAGCGAGAATGCCCGTCCTGGCTGTACGCCGTGACGATGGGCGCCACCACTATCTGGGAACGATGGGACAGCATGCTGCCCGACGGCACCGTGAACCCGGGCGAGATGACATCGTTCAACCACTACGCGTTCGGCGCGGTGGCCGACTGGCTGCACCGCGTGGTGGCCGGAATAGCCCCGGCGGCGCCGGGCTACCGCCGCATCCTGCTGTCCCCCCGCCCAGGCGCGAACCTGACGTCCGCGCAAGCAACCCTCCGCACCCCGTACGGAAGAGCCGAACTCTCCTGGACCCTGACCAAGAACACAATGACCACAGACGCCGTAATCCCCCCCAACACCACAGCCCTGGTCACCCTCCCCCACACACCCCCCTTCACCATCCAATCCGGCACCCACCACTGGACCACCCCTTGGCCAGCGGCAGACAGCACAAACCCGCACTAGAGAGGGCCTCTGCACGGGGCGCTCGGGGCAAGGGCTTCGTATGGGGCGCTTCGCGCTGGGGGCTCAGGCTGTTTTGTGTGGGGGCGCGGCCCCCACGCCCCGGCCTAAGGGCGAGGGCTTCGCACGGGGGCGCTTCGCGCCTTGGGCTCAGGCTGTGTCCCTTTTGGGGCTCTGCCCCAAGCCCCGGTGTGGGCTGTCGCCCAGGTGCACCACGGAAGGCTCACGACACATGCCGGGGTGACGTGTAGAAGCATTGAGCCCCCGGGATCCTTCGCCCTTGCAGGTCACGCGTGTAGCGGCGATGACAATCACTGCGCCGGGCTGCGTCGGGCTGCCTGCCGCGTGCCCCTGTCCCGCGTCTCAAAGGCTCCCGGTGCTACTCGGTTCCCGGCGCATGGCCGCTGTGCCCGGCTCATGGCCGCGGCGCATGGCCATGGTGCCTGGCCTCCACCCTGGCTCGCCGCCTTGCTCGTCGCTGTCCCGTCCACCTCTGTGCACTGCTCCGGCTCGTTCGCGTGCCACGGACAGCACCGACCGGCAACAGGGGTCGGCACGGCCGCCCGTCCAGGCGGCAGCCGTACCCCCGTCGACGGTCTTGAGAATGGGTGGTTTTGGGGCGTTGACCGGAATGACATAGCTCACCTAGCCTGTCTGCTACCAATCAGTTGGTAGGTTTTTGGAGGGCGCATGGAAGACCGGCCCGGTCTGGTGGAAAAGCTCGCCTTCTTCGGCGGTGTCGCGGGTGGTGCGCTGATGGGCGCGGCCTCCGGCTTCCTCCTGCTGTACCTCACCGACGTCGTCGGCATCGGCGCGGCAGCCGTAGGCACCCTGATGCTGGTGGCCAGGATCGTCGACGGCGCGAGCGACCCGATCATGGGCTACCTCGTCGACCACCTACCAGTCACTCGGTGGGGCCGGTTCCGCCTCTACGTGCTCATCGGCGGCATCCTCTGCGCCGTCTGCCTGGTGGCGCTCTTCGCCGCCCCAGCCTGGTTCCCGAACGCCCTGCTCGCCGCCTGGATCACCTACCTGCTGTGGGGCCTGCTGCTCGATCTGTTCCAGATCCCGGTGACGTCGTTGCTGCCCGTGGTGGCCGGCGACGCGCGTACCAGAAGTCAGCTCGCGAGCATCGTCGGCCTCACCGGCCTGCTGGCGGCGGCGCTGAGCACCGGCGCCACGCTCCCGATCGTCAAGGCGCTGGGGGGCGGCACGGGCGGCTGGCTCACGTACGTCAGCATGATCGCCCTGGTGGGCTGCGTCCTGGTGACCGTCATGGCGGTGCGCGTGCGCGAGCGCGTCAAGCCGTTGTCGCCGGAGCGCTACCGCCTGTCCGACGTACGCCGCGTCTTCTTCGCCCACCGCGCCGTCCCGATCCTGCTCACCTCCAAAGTGGCGGTACAGGCGGCCAGCGGCTCCCTCACCGCCGCCATGCCGTACTTCTTCCTCTACTACATCGGCGACCAGGCCTACCTCTCCGCCGCGGCCCTGGTCATGGCCGTGCCCATGGTCGTCGGCGCGATCGTGGTCCCCGTCATGGCCAGGCGGCACGGCGCCAAACCCTGGTACCTCCTCAGCCTCGCCGTCTCCATCGCCGGCCTCGCCCTGCTGATGGCCGTCCCGCCGACCCCCCTGCCGGTGCTCGCCTGCTTCGCGCTGACGGGCTTCGGTTTCGGCGGCGCCGTGGCGCTGGGTCTGGTCCTGCTCGCCGAACTCGCCGACTACACCGAGTGGCAGTACGGCTTCCGCACCGAAGCCTCCCTCGCCGCCATGACCTCGTTCGCCACCAAGGCGGGCAGTGGTGTGGGCGGCGGCCTGCTCGCGTACACGCTGGCCGCCACCGGCTACCGCAGCGGCGGCGTCGCTCAGGACCCAGAAGCGATCCAGGGCATCCTGTACGCCCAAAGCCTGATCCCGGCCGCCATCGGCATAGTCGGCGCCCTGGCCTTCGCCGCGTACCCGATCACCCGCGAAATAGCCTCCCGCGCCGCCGCCGACCTGGCCGATCGCAAACTCCTCGCCACCCAGCCCTGACCCCGATCCAGGGGCTGCGTGCGGTGTGCCGGGACGGATGCACCTGGCCCTGCCATGCTTTCTCCAACTGGCCCGGCTCCAGACCTCGGCCCGTCCGGGATGCACATCTGGCCGGACTTCTGACCCGGTCGGCATCACTGGTGCCGAGTGTTCGTCCCGGGGGTGGGTACACGTGGTGCCCGCTGGGCTGACGGCTCGCTCACCTCGGTCGGGGGTGTCGCGGCGCCCAGGAAGGTCCGGCCTCCAGGTTGGATCCTGTGGCAAGGTCTGGCCCCCGGGTTGGGTCCGGCGGCTTTGGTGGCAGGCGGCGTCCGGTGGTCGGGTTGTGCGCTGTTCGGAGATGGGTGGAGGCCAGAGACGGCTCGGGGGCGGGTGGGTGGCTCGAGGGGTGTCCCGGAAAGTGGGGGCGACGGGGACGCGCGGGAGAAAGCTACCGAGTGCTTGGTAGCTGAGCGATGGAAAACCTACCGACTGATAGGTAATTTTTGGTAAGGTTTGTTGCATGGTAGCCAAGAGGCGCTATGCCGTCGGGGTGGCTCGCAGGGAGCAGATTCTCGAGGCCGCTCGTGAGGTGTTCAGCGTCAGGGGCTACCGCGGTGGGTCCATGCGGGACGTGGCCGCGCGCGTGGGGCTCAGTCTGGCGGGGGTGTTGCATTACTTCCCGTCCAAAGAGGATCTGCTGGCTGAGGTGCTTCAGCAGCGTGATGACATCGACATTCCGTGGTTCGAGGAGAAGTGGGCTGAGCTGGGGAGCTTTCGGCTGGCGGTGCGGGAGCTTCAGGTTCGGAACATGGGGCGGGCCGGGGTCATGCGGTTGTTCGTCACGTTGTCGGCCGAGGCTGCCGATGCCCAGCATCCGGCGCACGACTTCTTCGCGAAGCGGTACAGGACCAGTCGTGAGCTGTTCTCGGCCACGCTGGCCAAGGCTCGGGAGCGGGGCGAGGTGGTGGAGGGCGCGAGCGGGCCGTTGCTGATCGCCGTACTCGACGGGCTGCAGGTGCAGTGGTTGCTGGAGCCGGACTTCGACCTTCTGACCGCCCTGGACGCCTACCTCGACAGCATTACGCGATAGCCGTCGCCAGGGGTGAGGTGATTCCGCGACCCATGGGGCCTGCATCGCTGATGGGGGTTCGTGTTTCTGGTGGGTTCGCGTGCCGCCGCAGGTCTCCACCCGGGCGCGCATGCGGGTCCGCGGTTCTGTGGCTGCGCTTCGGGGCGCCGGTGGTGGTGACGCCGGTGGTGGTGACGCCGGTGGTGGTGACGCCGGTGGTGGTGACGGCGGTGACGGTGGTGACGCCGGTGGTGGTGACGGTTGGGCGTCATGCCGGAGCGTAGGTGTGGGTTCTGGTGTCTGGGCGGCTGGGTGCGGCCGTGTGGATGTGCTCGCCGAGATGGGCGTGCCGGCCCTGCGGGAGTTGTGGTGGGCGGTGCTGGGATGTAAAAACGACCTATCGGTTGGTTGATTTGTTAGGGTGGCGAGTATGCCGTCGAAACGACCGTACGCCGTGGGGATCGCGCGGAGGATGCAGATCCTTCAGGCGGCCCGAGAGCTCTTCAGCGTCCGTGGTTACCGGGGCGCGTCAATGCGGGATGTGGCGGCGGAGGTCGGGCTGACGCTGGCTGGGGTGCTGCACTACTTTCCGTCCAAGGAAGAGTTGCTGGCCGAGGTGCTTCAGCAGCGGACCGACATGGACGTCCCCTGGTTCGAGCAGACGTGGGCTGAGCTGGGGAGTTTTCGGCTGGCTGTTCGCGAGTTGATGGTGCGGAATATGGCCGACCCCGGGGTTATGCGGTTGTTTGTGACGCTTTCGGCGGAGGCCACCGATCCTGGGCATCCCGCGCATGACTTCTTCGTCAAGCGGTACCGGACGAGCCGGGAGCTGTTCTCGGCCACGCTGGCCAAGGCCCGTGCCAACGGGGAGATCACCCGGCCGGTGAACGGGCCGTTGCTGATCGCCGTGCTCGATGGTCTGCAGATCCAGTGGCTCATCGAGTCGGACTTCGACCTGCTTGGGGCGCTTGACGCCTATCTGGACTCCATTACCGGGTGATCCCCGCCGAGTATGTGCCCGACCGGCTCCCTCACCGCCCGGCCCCGGTCACCCGGTTCCGGACGTGCCGGTCGGGCCGCTTTGCGGCACCGGCCCGAGCCGAACAAACCCACGCCGCCGCTCCGGCTCACGCGGAGAACGCCGTGTGAGGAGCGGACTCACCACGCAAGCGGCCCTTGGGGGCAGCTGTCTCAGGGTGCATGCGACTTCGCGGGCAGTGGGTCGCCGACCGAGCGGTCGTGGGGCGGCGACCGAGCGGTCGTGGGGCGGCGACCGAGCGGTCGTGGGGCGGCGATGTCGCAGGGCAGGCTGCCAAGGAGGCAGCCATCTCACGGAGCCTGCGCTCCGGGGCATCGACTCGCCGATCGAGCCGCGTAGATGCAGCGGTCTCGAAAGGCGAGCGGCCACCAGGACAGCGATCTCAAGTCCGTGCGGCATCGGGGCGGCGGTTTCACGGTGTGTGCGGCCTTGGGGGGCGGCGGTCTCACGGTGTGCGCGGCTTCAGAGGCAGTGACCTTACGGTGCGTGCGGCTTCGGGCGGGGGCCTCACCAGGGAAACGGTTTCACCAGCCCGCCCGCTCATTCACCTCGTCAGCCAGCTTGTCCAACCGCTCCGGATCCAGATAGGCCCCAGGAAACCGGGCAAGCCGCCGTACCGGCACCGACCCCGCCATCCGCAGAGCCGGCTCGGTGAGAAACCGCGAATGCGACTGCCCGGTCTCGGCAGGAGGTCGCATCTCCCGCTGCAGCACATCCAGCCCACCCGGCGCCGCCAGCCAATCAGCCAAAGGCGAATCAGGCGTGATGGCCGCCGGTAGAGGCTGTTTGGTGCCCTCCATCGCCACCGTGGCCGCCACCCGCAGGTCCCGGGAAGAAGCGCCGACGTGGATGGTGGCGGTGCCCGGGTCGATGGTCCAGCGGCGCCGTACCGGATGGAAGTAGGCGAAGTCCCGGAAGGCGAGATAGAAGCGCACGGTCGTGGAGGCACCCGGCTCCAGGGGGACTTTTCGGAAGGCGCGCAGTTCGCGGGCGGGGCGGCGGACGTCGTGGCCGGGGGCGGCGACGTAGACCTGCGCCACCTCCTGACCGGCCCGGTCGCCGAGGTTGGTGATGCGGACGCTGACGCGGACGACGAGTTCCTCGCCGGAGCCGCGCGTGTGGACATCGAGGTCGGAGTAGCCGAACTCGGTGTAAGACAGGCCGTGCCCGAACGGGTAGCTGACCGGCGCGTCGAGCGCGTCGTGGTAGCGGTAGCCGACGAAGACGCCCTCGGTGTAGCGGACGGTGCCGAGTTCGCCGGGGAAGTCGAGGTAGGAGGCGGTGTCCTCCAAGCGCAGCGGGATGGTCTCGGCCAGGCGCCCGGACGGGTTGACCTCGCCGTAGAGGACGTCGGCGATCGCGCCGCCGCCGGCCTGTCCGAGCAACCATCCTTCCAGTACGGCCGAGGCCGCCCCCTCCCAGTCCGCGACCCGGACCACGCCGCCGTTGGACAGCACGACGACCACCCGCGTCCCGGTGGCGGCCACGACGTCGAGCAACGCGCGCTGATTGTCCGGAAGCTCCAGATGTGTACGGTCGTATCCCTCACCCTCGTCCTCCGGCGGCAGCCCGAGGCAGACGACCGTGGTCGCGGCGCGCGCCGCGCCGGCCCGCGCCTCCACCTCCAGCTCGGGGGAACGGCCGGCGTCGCCCAGCCGGTATCCGGGCGCGTACTCCAGCTCCCGCCCGGCCAGCGCGCGCATCTCGGTGAGCACGTCGTCCAGCCGCGTGGGCACGATGTGGGAGCTGCCCGCCCCCTGATATCGGGGGGTACGCGCGAGTTCGCCCACCACCGCCACCGAATCCTGGAACCCCAGAGGCAGCACCCCGTCGTTCTTCAGCAACACGGCGCACTGACCGGCCACCTCCCGCGCCAGCCGGTGGTGCGCGCCGGCGTCGAACGTCCCCTCGCCGGGCTGGGCCCGCGCGACCAGCGCCAGGACGCGGGCGGCGGAGGCGTCCAGCAGCTCCTGGTCGAGCGCGCCGGCCTCGACCGCCTTGACCACCGAAGCGTCGGAGGCCCGGCCGGAGGTCGGCATCTCCAGGTCCAGGCCGGCCCACAGCGCCGCCACCCGGTCGTCGACCGCGCCCCAGTCGGACACGACGACGCCACGGAAGCCCCACTCCTCGCGCAGCACCTCGGTGAGCAGCCACGGATGTTCGGAGGCGTACACGCCGTTGACCCGGTTGTACGCGCTCATCACCATCCACGGCTTCGCAACGGTGACGACGTGCTGGAAGGCGGGGAGGTAGATCTCGCGCAGGGTGCGTTCGTCGACCTCGGCGCTGACGCGCATGCGGTCGGTCTCCTGGTTGTTGGCCGCGAAGTGCTTGACGGCGGCGCCGACACCCTGCGACTGGATGCCGAGGACGAGCGCGGCGCCGAGCACGCCGGACAGGCGCGGGTCCTCGGAGAAGTACTCGAAGTTGCGGCCGCACAGCGGGGAGCGCTTGATGTTGACGCCGGGGCCGAGCAGTACCTGCACGTCCATGGCACGCGACTCCCGGCCGAGCGCCTCGCCCACCCTGCGCACGAGCTCCGGGTCCCAGGAGGAGCCGAGCGCCACGGCGGGCGGGAAGCAGGTGGCGGGCGTACTGTGCCCGACTCCCAGATGGTCGCCGTCGTCCGGCTGGCGGCGTACGCCGTGCGGCCCGTCGCTGAGCGTGATCGACGGTATCCCGGCCCGCTCGATCGCCTGGGTGCGCCAGAGCGACTCGCCGGAGGTGAGCGCGGCTCGCTCGGCGAGGGTGAGCCGGTCGAGAGGGTTGTCTGTCATGCGTTTCCTTTCGCGGTCAGGGCGCGCAGTACGGCGAGGCTAACAAAAACTACCGATCAATTGGTAGACATTTGCCGAGGCCGTTGACGGGGTGATTCGCTGGCCCTACGGTGAGGCTACCAATCAGTCGGTAGGTTTTTTGGAGCAGCGCATGCGCAGACGCACCGCCGTACTGTCCGCCGCCTGCCTGATCACGGCAGCGTGCTTAACCGCGACCACCCCGGCCGCCGCCCACACCACCCCACCTTCAACCACCACCCTCGCCTCGTCTGACCAGACCGGGACCGCCCTCACCCTGTCTGGCCAGAACAGCACAACCCCGAACAGCACCCCTGTGAACGGCACCCCCGTGAAGTTCACGCTTGTGAACGGGACGCCTGTGAGGGGCACGCCTGTGGAGGGCAAGGCCACAGACGGACCGGCAGGGGACGGCCGGGCCACGAACGGCATACCTGCGAACGAGACGTCCGGGGCTGGGACGCCCACGGGCAGCACGTCCGGGGACGGCGAGGCCGTGGAAGGACTGGCCGCGGAGGAGGCGGCCAAGGATTTGCTGACCGGGCCGCTGGCCCAGCCCGTGTGGTTGTGCCGTCCCGGCAAGGCGGCCAACCCCTGTGGCCAGGATGCCGCCGGCAACCCCATCGACCCCGTGATCACCGGCAGGTACCCGGACGGCCACCAGGTCGGCCTGGACGCCACCGTCATCCGCCCCGACGGCACCACGACGAACGAACCGCTACCCCCACCCCAGTCCCCGAAGGTGGACTGCTTCTACGCCTACCCCACCGTCAACCTGCTGGCCAACCCGCTCCTCCTGCTAGGCGGCAACCCGCCGGTAGCCAGGGAGAGCGAGGCCGCCGTCACGCTGACGCAGATGGGCCGCCTGACGAGCAACTGCCGGGTGTTCGTGCCGCTCTACCGCCAGGTCGCCCTCACCGGCTACCTGCTGGGCGCCATCATCCCGCCGCACTTCGAGACCGCGTACCAGGACCTGAAGCAGGCCTTCCGCCAGTACTGGACCACCGACAACATCGACCCGGCCACCGGCAAGCGGCGCGGTGTCATCCTGCTCGGCCACTCGCAGGGCGCCTTTCACCTGGCCCGCCTGCTGCAGGAGGAGTTCGACGGCAACGCGGCCAACACGAAGAGCCTGGTAGCCGCCTACATCGTCGGCGCCGAGGTCAGGGTGCCGGTCGATGCGCCGTCCGGGGGCGGCTCGGACCCGGTCTCGACGTTCCAGCACCTGCCGGCGTGTGAACGGCCCAGCAGCCAGGCCCCCATGCCGGTCGGCTGCGTGGTGGCGTTCAACTCGGCCGATCTGCAGCCGGGCCATGAGGAGACGGTCGCCTTCGGCCGCGCGCCGGACCCGGCTCACCGCGTCCTGTGCGTGAACCCGGCCGCCGTCCTGGCCGGTGGACCCGCCGACGCGACCACACCCATGCGCCCCTACATGCCGACCAAGAAGCTCCTCAGGGGGAACCTGCTGGCGCCGGCCGGTTCGCTCAGCCTGCTGCTCAACTTCACGCCGACCACGCATCCGACGGGCTTCGCGGCGTACGCGGACCTGGCCACGGGAAGGTGCGCGCGCACCGACACCAGCAAGGGCAGGCTCGACTGGCTGCAGGTGGACGGGCTGGACGGCATCCGTTCCTCCCACTCGGCCCTGGGCCTGCACGTTCTCGACTACAACGTCGACGGCGGCGGCCTGGCCGCACTCGCCGCGGCCCAGGCCGCCGCCTGGACCGCGAGCGCCGGATAGCACACCTCACGGACGGGACAACAGGTCGCGGAGGGCCTTGAGCACCAGTTCAGGGTCCTCTTCGGCGACGAAGTGCCCGCTGGTGATCGTGCGATGCTCAAGGTCCGGCGCCCAGGCGCCCCAGAGCGCGACGGCGTCGTAGGGCAGCACGGCACCCCAGTCCTGCTGCAGTACGGTCACCGGCATGCCCAGCCGCCGCCCCGCCGCCCGATCGGCCAGATCATGCTCACGGTCGACCCCGGCGCTGGCCCGGTAGTCGGCCACGATCGAGGTCACGGCCTCGCGCGAGGCCCGCAGGTACTCCGCCCGCACGTCGGCGGGGATCGCCTCGGCCCGGAGCACCCACGTGTCGAGAAAGTGCCCGAAGAACTCGTCGGGCGCCGCGGCGATCAGCCGTTCCGGCAACCCGGGCGGCTGCGCCATCAGGTAGAGGTGGAACCCGACCGCGGCCGCCACCCCGTTCATGACCTCCCACATGTCCAGCGTGGGCAGCATGTCGATCGGCGCCAGATGGGTGATCGCGTCCGGATGGTCCAGCCCTGCGCGGAAGGCGACGAGCCCGCCCCGGTCGTGCCCGGCCAGGGCGAACCGGTCGTGCCCGAGCGCACGGGCCAGGTTGACGACGTCCTGAGCCATGCGCCGCTTGGAGTAGGTCTGCCCGTCGAGGTCGGCCGGCTTGTCGCTGGCGCCGTACCCGCGCAGGTCGGGGACGATCACCTGATGGCCGGCGGCGAGGGCGGGGGCGACGTGCCGCCAGATGAGATGGGTCTGCGGGAAGCCGTGCAGGAGCACGATCGGCGAGCCGGAGCCGCCGACGGCCACGTTGAGCGAGACGTCCCCGTCGACGGGGACGCGCTGGTAGGTGAATCCTTCGATACCGGTCATGGGGAACAGCCTGGAGGGCGGGTGTTGAAGAACGATGGAATCCGTCTTCAACGCCCGAGCGCGGCCAGGGCGGCCTCCAGGGCGGCCTTGCCGTGGACGACCTCGTGCGTTCCGGCCTCCGACAGGCCGAGGGCGAGCAGGCCGCGGGCGTAGGCGATCCTGGGGTCGGCGGGGGAGAAGGGGTCGGCGGGCGGCGGGTCGAGCGCCCCCACCAGGGCCAGCGCGCGGGCCACCACGAGCGTGCTGCCCACCGTCAGCTCGGGGTCGGGCGCGCCGCGGTGGCGCCGGTCCATGGCGGCCAGGCACGACGCCTCCTCCAGCAGCAGGTCGCGGGCGCCGGGATCGGTCATGGCACGTTCCGCGGCGCCGGTGACGGCCGCCAGCCAGCTCGCCTGCACGGTGGCGAGCGCCGCGCGCCGCTCCGCCTCGGGCGTGCGGGCGAGCGCGAAGTCCCGCAGCAGGTCGTGGTAGCGGTAGCGACCGGCGGCGGCCGACTCCAGCAGGCTGAGGTCCACGAGCTCCTCGCAGGTCCGCTCGGCATCCCGCGCGTCGCGGCCGAGCACCGCCGCCGCCAGCTCCACGGTCAGTTCGGCGCTGTCGGGTACGGCCAGCCGCCGAAACCCCCTGGCCAGCTCCTCCCCGAGCTGGTCATAGCTCAGCGCGAACGACGCCTCCACCCCCAGATCCCCCACCCGCAGCTCACCCAGCCGCTGCGCGGACAGCCGGGCCAGCAGGTCCTCGACGCTCCACCGGGGCCGGGCCGCCAGCCGCGCTCCGGCCACCCGCACCGCCAGCGGCAGGTACCCGCACGCCTCCACCACCCGCGCGGCCGTCCGCCCGGAAGGAGTCCGGGCGACCGCGGTGAACAGGGCGACGGCCTCGCGTTCCGTCAGCACGTCCAGGTCCACGTGCCGGGCGCCGATGAGGTCGGACAGCCGGGCGCGGCTGGTGACCAGCACCCCGCTGCCCGGCCCGGACGGCAGCAGCGGCCGGACCTGGGCCGCCGAGGCCGCGTTGTCCAGCAGGAACAGCACCCGCCTGTCCACGGTGAGCGTGCGCAGCAGGGCGGCCCGTTCATCCGGGCCGGGCGGGACGCGCCCGGCGCCGAGGGCGTCGAGGAAACGTTCGAGCACCAGGGCGGGGTCGGCCGGGTCCGCGCCGGCGCCGCGCAGGTCCACGTGGAGCTGGCCGTCGGGGTAGCGCTCCCTGACCCGGTGGGCCACGTGGACGGCCAGCGCCGTCTTCCCGACGCCGCCGAGCCCGGAGATCGCCACCACACCGGTCCGCAGGAGTTCCTCGACCGCCTCCACGGCCGCCCGCCGCCCGGTGAAGTCGGGAATGTCCCCCGGCAACTGGGCAGGGAGCGGGCCTGCCGTACCGGAAAGAAGCGGTCCGGTGGGAAGTGAGCCCGTGATGACCTGCTGGTAGACGTCGGCGAGTTCGGACGACGGCTCGACTCCCAGCTCCTCGTCCAGGACGCGGCGCGCCTCGGTGAAGACCCCGATCGCCTCCGACTGCCGCCCGGCCCGGTACAGCGCCCGCATCAGCAGGGCGCGCACGCCCTCCCGCAGCGGGTACGCGGCCACCAGCGCGCTCAGCTCGCCGGTCACCTCCATCCCGGACTCCAGGTCGGCGGCCAGCCGCCGCTCCAGCACCGCCAGCCGCTCCTCCTCCAGCGCGGCCCGCCTGGCCTCGGCGTAAGGGCCGGGCAGGTCGGCCAGTGCCTCACCCCGCCACAGGGCCAGCGCCTCGTGCAGCCGCCCGGCGTCCCGCAGCCGCTCGAACTCCGCCAGATCGGTGGAGACCTGGCCGAGCCGGTAACCGGATCCGACGGACACCAGCGCCTCCCGGCCGAGCACGCCGCGCAGCCGGGAGGCGTAGGTCCGCAGGACGTTGCGGGCGGTGGCGGGCGGGTCGTCCGCCCACAGCACGTCGATGAGCTGGTCACGGCCGAGCGTGCGGCCCTCGGCCAGGACCAGGGCGGCCAGCAGCAGCCGCTGCTTGGGCGAGCCCAGGTCGAGCTCGACCGGCCCGCGCCGCGCGCGGACCGGGCCGAGCAGGCCGAGGTGCGGCGTTTCGTCCATCCTTCGACCTTACGGGTGCATCAGCGTGTCCTTGCTGATCCGGCCGATGTCGTCCACGCAGCGGCCGAGGCCGAGCGCGACCGTCTCGACCGGGCGCTCGGCCCGCTGGACCGGCACCTCCAGTTCGAGCCGCAGCCGCCGCGCCAGTCCGCGCATGAGCGCGCCGCCGCCGGTCAGCACCGCGCCCCGGTCGGCCACGTCGGCGGCCAGGTCGGGGGAGCAGCGCTCGATGACCTCGCGGGCGGCTCGTACGATCATGCTGACGGTCTGCCGGGTGGCCTCGTACACCTGCCCGGCGGAGATCGCCACGATGCCGGCCCGGCCGGAGCGGTCGACGCCCCGCACGCTCGCCGTCCGGGTCACGGGCCGCCAGGCCGAGCCGATGCCGCGCTTGGCCACCTCGGCGGACTGCTCGGTGATGTCGAGGCCGTGGTCGTGCTTGACCTGGGCGACGATGGCCCGGTTGACGTCGGCGCCGCCGGACTGGACGGTGGCGGCGTGCACGACGCTGGCGCACGAGACGACGGCGATCCTGGTGGTGTCGCGGCCGATGTCGATGATCATGTTCCCGGCCGCCTCCCTGACCGGCAGCCCGGCGCCCAGCGCGGCGGCCAGGCCGTGGTGGACGAGGTAGACGCGCCGCGCCTCGGCCTGGAAGGCCAGGTCGCGCAGGGCGTTGCCGGCGAAGCCCGTGCTGTCGGCGGGCAGCGCGATGACCATGCGCGGCCGGGAGAACGGATGGCCGTGCACCTTGCGCAGGAAGTGCCGGATCATGCGCGTGGTCAGGTCCACGTCGGCGGGGACGCCGCCGACGACGGGCCGGATCGCGACGGGCTCGGGGCCGGTGCCCGCCGGGGTGTCGGCGCCGTAGCCGATCACCTTGCCGGTGGTGGCGCAGCGGACGACGAGTGAGGGTTCGTTGATGACGATGCCGCGCTTCCTGGCGTAGATCTGGGTGCTGGCTGCTCCGAGGTCCAGCGCCAGATCCTGGCCCAGGATGCGCATGGGGTTCATATCGCACCAATCGGTCGGCGGGTCATGTTGAGCCTCATATCCGGCGAAGTTCCACCACAACCTCAAGAACGTTCGATCCTTTGACGGGTTGAGTAGGGCTACTCACCTCATATGCGCTTAAAGCCCCATGTGTCGGCCCGCCTCCAGGTCAGAACCTGGTCACATGAACGGCCTCTACGCACTCAAGCCCTGGTACGCCGCCCGGCTGGGTGGCGTGCGCGCCCTCCTGGTCGCCCGCGAGGTACCCCCGTGGGCCATCACCGCCGCCGGGGTCGCCTTCGCGGCCGCGGCGGGAGCCGTACTGGCGACCGCTTCTCCAGGGCCGCTCGCCGCGCTCGCCGTCGCGCTGCTCCTGGCCGCCCGGCTGGCCTGCGCCAACCTCGACGGCGGCGTCGCCCGCGAGAGCGGGCGCGCCACCCGGTTCGGCGCCGTCGTCAACGAGCTGGGCGACCGCCTGGCCGAACTGGCCGTGCTCGCCGGCTGCCTCGTCCTGGCCCCGCCCGCGCTCGTGGCGAGCGCGGCGCTGGCGGCCACCCTGCCGTCGTGGGTCGCGCTGGCCGGTGCCGCCGCGGGGGCGCGGCGCGCGCAGGGCGGCCCCGTGGGCAAGACCGAGCGCTGTGTGCTGCTGGTCGCCTTCGCCCTCACGGGCTGGGCGCCGTGGCTGATCGTGCTCGCCGCCGGCTCGGCGATCACCGCTCTGGTACGGCTGGCGCGCATCGGAAAGGAACTGGCGTGATACTCGAGACCGCTCCCTTCCTGGCCGGCGCGCTCGGCGCCAGCGGCGTGGCCGTGTGGATCTCGCACCGGCGCGAGCTCGTCCAGCGCTGGCTGACCTGGGCCGTGGCCGCCCCGGTGGTGACGCTGGCGCTGCTGGCCGGTCCGGTCGGCGCGGCGGCGCTGGCCGCGGCGCTCGGCGTCGTGTGCGCCGCCGAGTACGCCCGGCTGGTCCGGCTGCGCCCGCCGGAGGCCCTGATCCTCGCCGGCGCCGCCGCCGTGCTGCCGTTCCTGCCCTCGCCGCTCGCCGCGGGCCCGTTGCTGCTGCTGGCGCTCGTCCTCGTCCCGGTGCTCGGCGGCGACGCCGAGGACGGCGGCAGGCGGGCCGCGTACTCGGTCTTCGGACTGCTCTGGATCGCGCCGCTGAGCGCCCTGGCCACGCTCGCCCCGGCGACCGCGTTCGCCCTCGTCCTGGCCGTCGCGCTCGCCGACGTCTGCGCCTGGTGCGGCGGCAGGCTCCTGGGCGGGCCCGCGCTGTCGCCGCTGTCACCGGCCAAGACCTGGGGCGGGGTCGCCGGCGGCGCCGCGGGCGGCCTGACGGTCCTGTTCCTGCTGGGCGAGCTCACCCCGGTCACCGCGCTGGCCGTTGCCATCGGAGCGCCGATCGGCGACCTGCTGGAGTCGATGCTCAAGCGGGGCGCCGGGGTCAAGGACGCGGGCACCTGGCTGCCCGGCTTCGGCGGCCTGCTGGACCGCGTGGACTCGCTGCTCGTGGCGCTGGCCGTCGTGGTGGTGCTGCCGTGAGGCTCGGGGCCGCGATGCGGCGGCGGCTGTGGCGTACCGCCTTCGCCTGCAGCGGCGGCCTGGCCGTCGAGGGGCCGGTGCCGGGCGGGCCGTGCGTCGTGGTCGCCAACCACTGCTCCCACGCCGACACCGCCGCCCTGCTGGCCGCGCTGCCCGCGCGGCTGCGTCCGTCCGTGGCCGCCGCCGCCGACTACTGGTTCGCCAACCGGGCGCGGGCGCTGGTCTGCCGGACGCTGGTCTCCGGCTTCCCGGTACGGCGGGGCGGCGGCGGCTCCAGGGACCTGGCGGCAGCCGTACGGCTGCTGGACCAGGGCCGGGTCCTGGTCGTCTACCCGGAGGGCACCCGCTCGCGCGACGGCCGCGTCGGCGACTTCCACGGCGGCGCGGCGCGGCTGGCCGAGGCGGCCGGCGTTCCGATCGTCCCGGTCCTGCTGGAGGGGACCGGCCGGGTGCTGCCGGTGCACGGCCGCCTGAGCCGCGCCCCGGTGACGGTCCGTTTCCTGCCGCCCGTGTCCGACCTGGAGACGGCCCATCACCTCCTGCGCTCCCGACAGCTCCCGACCACTCCCGAAGGGTGAAATTTCATGAAGTGGGCACTTATGCGGCTCCTGATGCGCACCGCCGGCCGTACCAGCCGCGGCATCCGCATCGGCTACCGCCACGGCTTCGACAGCGGCACCATGCTCGACTACGTCTACGTCAACAAGGCCCACGGCTGGCCCCTCGACCGGATCTACCTGAACTCGGTCGGCTGGCGGGCCATCCGCGCCCGCCGAGACCTGCTCAAGGAGGTCATCAGGGACGAGGTCTCCGCCAGGGCGGGCCGCGCGCTGATCCTCGACGTGGCCGCCGGCCCCGGCCGCTACCTGCAGGACGTCGCCAGGGAGCAGCCCGAGGTCGAAGTGGTCTGCCGTGACCTGGCCGCCGACGGCCTGCGCCTGGGCAGGGAACTGGCCAAGGAACGCGGCCTGGCGAACGTCCGCTACGAGCGCGGCGACGCCTTCGACCCCGAGCCGCTGGACCGGCCGGCCGACATCATCGTGGTCAGCGGGCTGTACGAGCTGATCCTGGACGACGAGACGATCAGGAAGTCCCTGGCCAGGCTGCGCGACCTGCTCGCCCACGACGGCGTACTGATCTTCACCACGCAGACCCGCCACCCGCAGCTGGAGTTCATCGCCAACGTGCTGCCCAACCGCGACGGGCGGCTGTGGGTGATGAAGTGCCGCTCGGCCGAGCAGCTGCACACCTGGGCCGTCGAGGCCGGGTACGCCGACGTCGTCAGCAGGCGGGAGAAGGTCGGCCTGTTCACGGTGACCACGGCGACTCAGCGGCCGGAATGTATGACCATGGACGCATGCAGACACGACTGATCGGTCAGATGAGTGTGAGCGCCATCGGGCTCGGCGCGATGCCGATGTCGGTGGAGGGCCACATGCCCGACGAGGAGCAGTCGATCAGGACCATCCACGCGGCCCTGGACGCCGGGATCACGCTGATCGACACCGCCGACGCCTACACGCCGACGGAGGCCGAGGTCGGGCACAACGAGCGCATCGTGGCCAAGGCGCTGGCGAGCTGGGGCGGCGACAAGGACGCGGTGCTGGTGGCCACCAAGGGCGGGCACACCCGGCCGCGCGGGCGCTGGGACGTGGACGGCCGGCCTGAATACCTGAAGCAGGCCTGCGACCGCTCGCTCAAGGCGCTGGGCGTCGAGTCGATCGGGCTTTACCAGCATCACCGGCCGGACCCGGCGGTGCCGTACGAGGAGTCGATCGGCACGCTCGTGGACCTGCTCGACGCCGGGAAGATCCGGATGGCCGGGATCTCCAACGCCAACCCGGTCCAGATCAGGCAGGCCAACGAGATCCTCGGCGGGCGGCTGGTGAGCGTGCAGAACCAGTACTCGCCGAGCTTCCGGGGCAGTGAGCCGGAGGTGGACGTCTGCGAGGAGATCGGCGTGGCGTTCCTGCCGTGGGAGCCGCTGGGGGGCATGAACCACGTCGGCCGCCTCGGCCGCCGCCACGCCGCCTTCGGGGAGGTCGCCGCCGAGCGCGGGGTCTCGCCGCAGCGGGTCTGCCTGGCGTGGGAGCTGGCCAGGAGCCCGGTGATGATCCCGATCCCCGGCTCCAGCCGCCCGGCGACGATCCTCGACTCGCTGGCCGCCGCCGACCTGGAGCTCACCGCGGAGGAGCTGGCCAGGCTGGGCTGACGCGGTGCCCGGTTTCGCGTCAGGTCGGCCGTCGTGCGAAGCTGTTGTGGTCCCCAACACCAGGAGGTCCTCATGGCGGAAACACCGGAGCCGGAAGTCAGCGAAACTCCCGAGGACGAGATGAAGCGCAAGTTCCGGGAGGCCCTGGAGCGTAAGCGCAATCAGCACTCCGACTCGGGTGCGGGTGGCAGGGGCACGGATCAGTCAAAGATCCACGGCGCACACGGCCCTGCTGCCAGCAAGCGTTCGTTCCGGCGCAAGAGCGGCGGCTGAGCCGGCGTTCTGAGGGGGTACGGCTTGGCCGTACCCCCCTTTTTCTTGACCTTCTTAGGTAGATCTTCGCCCGTTTCATGGCGATTGTTTTGCTTTTGCCGTCTTTGGCACTTACAGTCCTAAGCGTTACCAGTTGGCGACCCGACCCTTCACCAGGAAGAGGCGGCCGGCTGGCGCCGAATCCCGTACCCACGGGAACCGGGGAACCAATGTTCCTTGGGGTGAATCCGACGTACGCGTCGGTAGGGCATCTCCACGCCCGAACCCGTCAGCTAACCCGGTAGGCGCGATGGAGAGGACTGATCTTTTCATGCACCACCGCGATGAACCCCCATTCCGCGTAGTTTCACCCGCCGCCTACTGAGCGGCCCCTTCCCCAGGCTTTCCCCCCGCGCTTTCGCGTAGCGTCCGTTCGGCTTTGTGCCCGGCTACGCCCCTTTGACGAGCGCATTTCCCCTGTCCCCGCACAAAGGACTTCTCTTCTTCATGTCTTCCCGCTTTGGCATGCGTTCTTTCACCATGCTCGCCTCCGTCGCCGTCATCGGCGCGGTCACCCTCAGCACCGGCGCAACCGCACACGCGGATGACTTCTCCGAGAAGAAGCCCCTTCTCAAGGGCTCCACCACCGCCTCCTACTACTGGGACGACGCCTCCGGCCGCAACGGCGACACCGGTCTTCCCGCCTCCGGCAAGCCCATGCAGAAGGGCCTGGCCGCCAGCCCGAGCTGGCCCCTCCTGACCGAGGGCTACGTCATCTACAAGGGCAAGAAGGAGCCGTTCTTCGTCGGCGACCGCGGCCCCGGGGTCCCCTCGAACAGGGGCATCATGCTCGACCTCGACGCCAAGACCTTCGCCTCGCTGACCGGCGGCAAGTTCAACTCCAGCTCGCTGACCGTCGACGGCGTCGGCGGCCAGGGCCACATCAAGATCGAGTACGTCATCACCAAGTGGGGCCCCGGCGTGGGCAAGAAGAACCACCCCGTCGCCTTCTCCACCGGCGCCTGGTCCCGCAAGGACGCCAAGCCGGCCACGCCCCCGGTCGTGACCGCGGAGGAGAAGACCGAGAAGAAGGACGAGAGGCCCGAGACCCCGGCCGCTCCCGCGCAGGTCGCCAAGAAGGCTCCCGAGCAGGCTCCTGAGAAGGCCCCCGAGCAGACCTCCGCACAGGCCTCCGAGCGGGAGAAGGCGCCGCAGGCCGAGCTGGCCGCGGCGGTCACCACCCGCGAGACCGAGTCGAACGGTGTGGGCGGCCTCGCCCTCATCAGCGCCCTGGCCCTCCTGAGCGGCGGCATGTTCCTGGCCCGCGGCCGCATCCGCAAGGCGTTCGACCGCTGACCTCTTTACTCATGGGGAACAGAATGTGATTCTGTTTCCCATGACCCAGCGCGCGGCCGTCAACGGCATCGAGATCGTCTACGACAGCTTCGGCTCGCCACAAGCACGGCCACTGCTGCTCATCATGGGGCTCGGCGCCCAGCTCATCCACTGGGACGAGGAGTTCTGTGAGCTCCTCGCCGAGCAGGGTCACTATGTCGTCCGGTTCGACAACCGCGACGCCGGTGAATCCACGCATCTTCACGAGGCGGGCGTTCCGGAATTCGGATCGCCCGCTTCGCCGTACCTGCTGGCGGACATGGCGCGGGACGCGGCCGGGCTGATCGACGCGCTCGGCTGGCCCGCCGCGCACGTCGTCGGCGCGTCGATGGGCGGCATGGTCGCCCAGCAGCTCGCGCTCGACCATCCTGGGCGGGTACGCACGCTGACCTCGATCATGTCCACGCCCGGACCGCAGGTCGCGCCGCCCACGCCGGAGGCGAGCGCGACCCTGATGTCGGCCCCGCCGCCCGACCGCGCGGCCGCGATCGCGTTGGCCCAGCGGACCTGGGCGGTGATCGGCTCGCCCGGCTACGACCTGGACACCGAGCGGGTCGCCCTGCTGGCCGGGCTCGCCTATGACCGGGCGCACGACCCGGCGGGAACGGCCCGGCAATTGGCCGCCATTCTGGCCTCCGGTGACCGGACCGAAAGGCTGGCCCGGCTGGCCGTACCCACGCTTGTCCTGCACGGAGAGGACGACGCGCTCATTCCGGTCGCCGCCGGCCACGCAACCGCTGCGGCAATTCCGCGCGCAAGACTGGTCACGTTCCCCGGAATGGGGCACGATCTGCCCAAGCCACTCTGGTCGCGGTTCGTGGAAGAGATCACGAAACACACGGCCGGGTGACCCGCGTCGCGCGGCCGTTCCCCCACGGCGGCCGCGCGACGCCCTCAGACCTCCAGCTTCTCCTCCACGTTGCGCAGGTGGTGGCGGGCCATCGCCAGGTTGGCCCGGCCGCGGTCGAGCGCCAGGTAGAGGAACAGCCCCTTGCCGCCGCGCCCGGCCATCGGCCGGATGATGTGGTACTGGGTGCCGAGCGTGATGAGGATGTCCTCGATGGTGTCCTTGAGGCCGAGCGAGTCCATCGTGCGCATCTTCGCCTTGACCACCTCGGTGTTGCCCGCCGCCGCGACCTGCAGGTCGAGGTCCTTGGAACCGCCGAGGGCGCCCAGCGCCATCCCGCTGCCGTGATCGACCACCGCCGCGCCGACGGCGCCGTCGATGGCCATCATCTCCTTGAGGGAGACGTCGATGCCGGCCATGCGTACCTCCTTGTGTGTGTTCACCGCTGTCGCGATGCGATGGCGGCCAGCGCGGCCGCCGTCTTGCGCCCCTCCAGCCGCAGCAGGCCGAGATTGGCGCCCGGCTCGGCCACGACGGTGAGGACGATGGTGGGTCCCGCGGCGTAAAGGGCGGCGAACCCGGCGCTGGCCGACACCAGCGTCTCCTGCAGCACACCCTTTCCCGCGAGGTCGGCCATGCGCCGGCTGAGCGCCAGCACCGCCGCCGAGAGCGCGGCGGTCTGGTCGCACCGGTCACCGGGCAGGTCGCCGGCGATCGGCAGCCCGTCCACGGTGCAGGCGACGCTGCCGCTGACCTCGGGCACGCGCTCGCGCAGCCTGCTCATCTCGCCGAGCACCCGCTCGCGGAGTTCCACGGAGGGCCTCCTTCCGTTCCGTCGCAGGGCGCGAAGGCGCAGGCTCGTCGCGGAGAACCTCACGCCAGCTCCTCCAGCGCCCTCTTCACCGCGGCCAGGACATCCGGGTCGCTCTGCGGCAGGGCCGGCGGCACCGACCGATCCAGCGCCCGCCCCCGCCGGCGCGGCATCAGCGGCGCGACCAGGAGTCCCGCGGCGGCCAGGCGCCGGACCGCGAGCAGCACCGAGTAGGCGGGCTGCCCCAGCCGGTCGGCGAGCTCGGCCGGCGTCGCCACCCGGTCGGCGCCGAGCAGGATCTCCCACTCCAGCGCGCTCACGGTCGCCCGATGTCCGGGCAGCCGCGCGGCCGGGGTCACCGGGACGTCGTCCAGTTCGGCCGAGGACCAGATCTGCGCCAACTGGGCTCTCCTTCGCGCGCATTCGCCGACCAGCCAGGCGAGCTCGAACTCCAGCCGGGTGTGCGGCCGCGGGCACTCACCCGGCCGGAACTTCGGCCGCGCCGCCGGGAGCTCGGCCGGCAGCAGGAAGTAGGCGGCGTCCAGCACCGCGCCGGCAACGCAGAACTCCAGCTCGGCCCGGCTGTAGGCGCCCGCCCCGCCGCGCGCGGTCAGCAGCCGCTCGACCGACGGCGTGCGCGGGCACTCCAGGTGGGTGATCCGCCCTTCGCGCAGGTACGCCTTGCCGGCCGGGAGCACGTTGAGCGAACCGGTGGCGCGTTCTCTGGCCAGGCCGGTGAGCAGCGTATGGACGGCGGCCACGGCGTCAGCCCCGCAGCCGGCCGGTGATCGAGCTGAGCTGGTGACGGGCCAGTGCCAGGTTGGCGCGGCCGAGGTCGAGCCGCACGTAGATCACCAGCGGGCCGTCGAAGGGCATCTCCACCGGATGGAGCAGGTGGTAGCCGTCGTCGGCGATGACGATCAGGTCGTCGATGCGGACCGTTCCACGGTGGGTGGCGCCGGCGAGGGCGTCCATGGTGACGCGCAGCGTCTCGCCGAGCGCGGGCGCCGACCGTTCGGCCTCGCCGCGCCCGCCGGAGGCCATCACGGTTCCGCTGAGGTGATCCATCACCAGGGCGTCGAGGACGCCCGGGATGTCCATCACGCTGAGGAGGCAGTCGTCAAGTGCGAGCACTGACGCAGCGTAGAGCCGGACGGCCATCCCGCCCCGGGCCGCGGGGAAGGGCTTTGTTCCCCCAGCGGAATGTATCCCCACCAGGTGGCATATATGGCCATCACCAGGGGCAATGCCCGGCTACAAGCGAAATTTCCTCACATTGTGGGTTCGTCGGGCAGCAGGGCCTTCTCGTCCGGCTTGTGGACCAGCACCTCGTCGATGTACGACTTCACCGCCGCGCTCAGCCCCACGTCGCTGCCCGCCGCCTCCGACAGGTACCACCGGTGGTCGAGCACCTCGTGGAACACCTGTGCCGTGTCGAGCTTGCGGCGCAGGTCGGCCGGGATCGCCTCGATCGTCGGCTGAAAGGCCTCGGCCAGCCACCGGTGCGCCACGATCGCCTCGTCCTCGTGCCGCAGGCCCTTGGCGACGCGGAAGCCGTCCAGGTCGTTGAGCAGCCTGCGGGCCTGGTTCTCCTCCACGTCCAGGCCGGTCAGGCGGAGCAGGCGGCGCTGGTGGTGCCCCGCGTCGACCACCTTGGGCCGCACGATCAGCCGCCCGGTGCCGACCTTGCGGCGCACCATCATCTCGGCCACGTCGAAACCGAGCAGGTTGAGCCGCCGGATACGCTGCTCGACCTTGTGCCAGTCGACCTCTTCGATGATCTCGTCCTGGGTGATCTCGCTCCACAGCCGGTGGTAGCGGGTGACGATGTCCTCTGCCGTCTCCATGGGATCGATCGACGGGTGCAGCAGGCCACCGGTCTCCAGGTCGAGCATCTCGCCGAAGATGTTGACGTGCGCGGTCTCGATGTCGGCCAGCCGCTGGCCCTCGCTGATCATCGGGTGCATCTCGCCGGTCTCGGCGTCCACCAGGTACGCGGCGAACGCGCCGGCGTCCCGGCGGAAAAGCGTGTTCGACAGCGAGCAGTCGCCCCAGTAGAAGCCGTTGAGATGCAGGCGCACCAGCAGCACGGCCAGCGCGTCGAGCAGCCTGGTCAGCGTGTCGGGGCGCAGCGTGCCGGACATCACGGCCCGGTAGGGCAGCGAGAACTGCAGGTGCCGGGTGATCAGCGCGGCGTCCAGGCCCTCGTCGCGGCCGGTGACGTAGGCGACCGGTTCCACCGACGGGGCATCCAGCCTGGCCAGGTCCCAGAGCAACTGGTACTCGCGCTTGGCGTACCTCTCGCTGATCTCCTTGATCGCGTAGACCTTGCCGGACAGGCGGGCGAAGCGGACCACGTGCCGCGAGATGCCGCGGGGCAGGTCGACCAGATGGTGCTGCGGCCACTCGGCGAGAGGGGTCTCCCAGGGCAGCCGGATCAGGTCGGGGTCACCCAGCGCGCCGGTGATCTGTAGGGGCATTTCATCAGGATATGGTGCGATCCGTGGACGAGTTTCTCTCCTGGTACTTCACCAACCACCCCATCCTCGCCAACCACCTCGGCGCCGACGGATACGACCACACGCTCGGCGACTTCTCCGCCGCCGCGCTGATCGCCGTCGAAGACGAAGAGCGCCGCTGGATCACCCGCCTGTCCGCGCTGGAGCCCCAGACCCTCGACGACGCGATCGATCGCGACCTCGTCCTGTCGCAGCTGCGCGGCTCCGTCGCCATGGCGCAGTGGCCGGCCTGGCGGCGCGACCCCGCGTACTACGTGGCCCTCGTGTTCACCTCCCTGAACACGCCCTTCCAGCAGAAGCTCAAGCCCGAGCACGAACTGGTCGCCGCCGCCGTCTCCCGGCTGGCCGAGATCCCCGGCGTCCTGGCCGACTGCCGCGCCAACCTCGACCCCACGATCGCCGCGCCGCTGCTCATCCAGCGCGGACTCGGCCAGGCCCGCACCGGCCGCCGCTTCCTCACCTCCACGCTGCCGTCGCTGGTCGACGACCCCGACCTGCGCGCCAAGCTCGCCGCCGCGGCGGAACCCGCCGCCGACGCCTTCGACCAGCTCGTCACCTTCCTCGACGGCTTCGAGTGCGGTGGCACCTGGCGCATGGGCGAACAGCTCTACACCGTCCTCCTGCGCGAGCGCGAGCTCCTCGGGTACGGCGCCGCCGACCTCCACACCAAGGGCGAACACGAGTGGGCCGCCCTCGACACCCGCATGCGCGAGGTGGCCCAGCGCGTCAACGGCACCGAAGACTGGCGCGCCGCCATGGAATCCCTCATGGACGACCACCCGCCCACCCTCGAAGCCATGCGTACCGAATACGAGGCCGAGACCCAGCGGGCCCGCGAGTTCGTCCGCGACCGCGACCTCGTCACCTTCCCCGAGGGGGAGGAGTGCAGGGTGCTGCCCTCGGCCGAGTACACGCGCCCCATCCTCGCGGTGGCCCACTACCTCGCCCCGCCGCCCCTCAGCACCTCCCGCACCGGCATCTTCTACGTGCCCTACACCCCCGACGACTTCACCGACGAGCAGATACGCCAGCGCCTGCGCACCAACGCCCGCGCCCAGATGCCGTCGATCGCGGTCCACGAGGCCTACCCGGGTCACCACTGGCACCTGTCGCACATCGCCGAGAGCCGCCGGACGGTCAGGAAGGTGTTCCGCACGCCGTACTTCACCGAGGGGTGGGCCCTGTACGTCGAGAAGATGCTGCACGAGCAGGGCTACTTCGACACACCCGCCACCGAACTGGCCCACCTGGACTGCCGCATCTTCCGCGCCGCCCGCATCGTCGTGGACGCGGCGCTGCACTGCGGGGACATGACCATCGAACAGGCCGAGACCTTCATGGCCACGCGGGCGTCGTTGTCGCCGGGGACGGCGCAGGGGGAGGTCAACCGGTACTGCGCGTGGCCTACGCAGGCCCCGTCGTACCTGACGGGCGCCATCGAGATCGACCGCATCCGGGAGTCCTACCAGGGCACCCTCAAGTCCTTCCACGACCGCCTGGCCGGCTCCGGCGGCCTTCCTCTGGGCCTGGCCGAAAAAGCCCTGACCTAACCCCACCACCGACCCTCCAACCCCGCAGGCTCCGCCCTCCCACACCCCCGGGAGCCTCGGGGGCGCCGGTCTCGCGTGCTCTCGCGCCTCCGGGCCCCTGCGGGTTTCCGCCCTTCCGGGCCGCTGCTTCCGGGCGCCTCGGGGCTCTTGGCCTGTGTCCCTTCGCGTCTCCCGGTGGCTACCGAGTCCTTCGGGGGCCGCAAAGGCCGGTCAGGGGGTGCGGCGGGGGAAGGTGGGCGGGTTGAAGGAGCGGTCGATCACCGCGGCCAACTGGTCGTCGGTCAGCACCGTGGGCTTCCCGATCGACAACCCGCGCACGTACACCTCACACAGCCACTCGAGCAGCCGGGTAGCCTCGAACGCCTGCTCCAACGTGGCGCCGATCGTCACCCCGCCGTGGTTGGCCAGCAACGCCGCCTGCTTGCCCTCCATGGCCAGCCTGACGTTCGCCGCCAGCTCAGGCGTCCCGTACGTGGCGTACTCGGCCACCCGCACCACCCCGCCCAGCATGAGCGCGTTGTAGTGCACCGGAGGCAGTTCGGTCATCGTGGTGGCCACCACCGTCCCGAACACCGAGTGCGTGTGCACGATCGCCCGCGCCGGCGTGGTGGCGTAGACGGCGAGGTGCATCGGGGTCTCGGACGACGGCTGGAGGTCGCCCTCCACCAGGTACCCGTCCAGGTCGACGACCGGGCACCCCTCCGCGGTCAGCCGGTCGAGCTGGACCCCGGACGGGGTGACCGCGACCAGGTCGCCTTCCCTGGCGCTCAGGTTCCCGGATGAGCCGATGACCAGGCCCTGGTCGACGGCGCGCCGGCCGTACTCGCACATCTGTTGTCTGAGCTCGGCCAGCAGCATGCCGGACAATGTACCGCGACCGGGTCAGGGGATCAGGCGGCGGCCGGGCGCGGTCGCCGCGCCGTGGGCGGCGTGGATGATCTCCGTGGCGAAACCGACGCATTCGCCGCAGATCCGCACGCCCGGCCCGTTGACCATCGCCCGTCCTTGATCCACGCAGCCGCAGAACGAGCAGGCCGAAACGTCCCGCCTGCCGAGTTTCCGGCCGCGTCGTCCGGGCCGGGGAGGGGGCGGGATGAGGTCGTTGAGCTCCTTCTTGATCCGCGCGGGGTCGACCCCGAGATCGTCCAGGACGCGCCGCGCCGACGAGCCGGGATCCATGGCCAGGATCCACAGCAGGTGCTGGGTGCGGGTCAGGTTCTGACCCCTGCTCGCGGCGAGGCGGCGGGCGCGCATCACGTTGTCGTACGCCTCGCCGTCCCCCACCACGCCCCCACGCGGCGCGAGCAGCCGCGCGGCCGATTCGCGGATCCCTTCCCTGGTCACCCCCACCCGGTCGAGCACGCTCGCGGCGACCCCCACCTCCAGCAGCCCGAGCAGCAGATGCTGGGTGCCCGGCACGCTGCCCTCCGCGTCCGCGAGGGCCTGCGCGACCTCGACGCACACCGACAGCCGCGGCGCGACCGGCGCCGGTTCGGCCACGGGCCCGCCGCTCACCTCCAGCCTCGGCGCGAACCGCTGGCGGGCGGCCTGCTTGCTGATGCCGAGCCGGTCGCCGATGTCGGTCCAGGAGAGCCCGGCGGTGCGGGCGGCGTCGACGTAGTGGTCGACCATGCCATCGGCGGCGGCGCCGGCCAGCGTGGCGTAGGCGATGGCGGCTTCGAGCAGTACCAGAGGCTCCGGCGAGGCGGCCCGCTCGGCCACCGCCTCGATCATGGCCTGGGTGTTCAGCGCGTGGCTGTCCATGCCGACAACACTAAGTTGTCAACGCCGCTTCGACAACCCTAACTTGTCGCGAATCCGTCGATCGCCGCCCCCATGAGCCGTTCGAGATCCGCATGCCGCAGCCGCCCCGGATACAGCAGCAGGTGCAGGCTCAGCCCGTCGACCAGGGCGAGCAAATGCTCGGTGGCATCGTCGAGGTCCGCCTCCGCGCGTACCTCTCCCGCCGCCCGAGCCTCGACCAGCAGTCCGTGTACGGCGGCGCGCAACTCACCCGCCTCCGCCCGCTGCACCTCGGCCAGCTCTTCCGACGACAAACTCCGGCTCCAGAAGCTGACCTCCAGCCGGGTCTCCTCGGTGCGCTCCGCGTCGAGCGGAAGGTTGTCCAGCAATACCTCCCGCAAGGCCGCAAGCCCCCCGAGCTCGCCGACCTTGGCGGTCAGCCGCTCCCGGATCCGCCGATGCGACTCCCGCAACGCCGACAGCAGGATCTCGTCCTTGTCGGCGAAGTAATGGGACAGAACACCATTGGAGAGCCCGGCCTCCTTGGCGATGGCGCGGGTGGTGGCCGCGTCGATGCCATCCCGCACGATGACCCTGCTGGCGGCGGACAGCACGTCGCGCCGGCGCTCGTCGTGGTCCACGATCTTCGGCATGCGGGCATTGTATTGACTTTTTAGTCGGACGTCTGTCTACTAACGCGGTATGACGGTCGTCACAGTCGGCGTGCACATCGTCGACATCCTCACCCGCCCCGTGGAACACATCCCTCCGGGCCAGGACACCGTGCTCGTCGAGCAGATCCGCCTCACCGCCGCGGGCGCCGCCGCCGGCACCGCCGTGGACCTGGCCAAACTCGGCAACCAGGTGATCTCCCTTGGCGCCATAGGCGACGACGAGCTCGGCGACTTCCTCCTCATGGTCATGGGCCGGCACGGCGTGGACGTCTCCCACATCCGCCGCCGCCCAGGCGAACAGACCGCCGCCTCCATCCTCCCCATCCGCCCGGACGGCGGCCGTCCCAGCTTCCACGTCCCCGGCGCCAACCTCTCGGTCACCCCCGCCGACGTGGACCCCGGCATCCTGCGTACGGCGAAGGCCGTCCACCTGGGCGGCGTGGACGTGACCTTCGGCCTGGGCGACCCCGCGTTCTTCGCTCTGCTGGACACGCTGCGCGCCGCCGGAACCATCATCACCATGGACCTCCTCTCGGAGATGCCCGACCTCCTGGGCATGGCAAAGGCGTTCCTTCCGCACGTCGACTACGTTCTCCCCAACGAGTCCCAGGCCCTCCTCATGACCGGCGCCACGACCCTGGAGGAGGCCGCCGAAGCCCTGCTGGCCGAGGGCCCGAAGGCCGTCCTGATCACCATGGGCTCGGAGGGCAGCCAGATCTTCACCGGAGGCCCGCCGGCCGGCGATGTGGTGCCCGCCCTGAAAACCGAGGTCAGCGACACGACCGGCTGCGGCGACGCGTACTGCGCGGGCTTCATCACCGGCCTCCTGCACGGCCAGGACGTCCTCACCGCCGCCCGCTGGGGCACGGCCGCGGCCGCCCGCGTGGCGACCGGCCTGGGCTCCGACGCGGGCATCACCGACCTCCCCTCCACCCTCGGCCTCCTGGACGACGGAAGGAATTGAGATGACAGACAGCGAACTTCGCCAGCGCGCTGCCAAGGTCGTGCCGGGCGGGATGTACGGGCATCTCAACGCCGCCATCTTCGCGCCGGGCTACCCGCAGTTCTTCGAGCGCGGGGACGGATGCCGGCAGTGGGACGTGGACGGTCGGGAGTACGTCGACTTCATGTGCAGCTGGGGGCCGGTGGTGCTCGGGCACCGGCATCCCGAGGTGGAAGCGGCAGCCGCTGCTCAACTGGCCAAGGGTGACTGTCTCAACGGGCCCGGCGCGGTCATGGTCGAGCTGGCGGAGCTGCTGGTCGACACCGTGCCCAGTGCTGATTGGGCGATGTTCTCCAAGAACGGCACCGATGCCACCACGCAGGCGTTGATGGTGGCCAGGGCGGCCACGGGGCGGAACAAGGTGCTGATGGCGCACGGCGCCTACCACGGGGCCGATCCCTGGTGTACGCCGTCGCTCGCCGGGACCACGCCCAACGAGCGGGCCGATCTCGTGGAGTTCGCCTACAACTCGCCGGCCAGCCTGGAGGAGGCCGCGGCCACGGTCGAGGGTGATGTGGCGGCGATCATCGTGACGCCGTTCAAGCACGACTCGTTCGAGGATCAGGAGCTCGTGGAGCCGGAGTTCGCGCGGGGTGCGCGGGCGCTGGCCGATCGGCTGGGGGCGGCGCTGGTGATCGACGATGTCCGGGCGGGGTTCCGGATCGATCTGCGCGGGTCTTGGGAGCCGTACGGCGTGCGGCCCGACCTGACCGCCTGGTCCAAGGCGATGGCCAACGGGTACCCGATCGCCGCGGTCACCGGCACGGACGCATTGCGCGGGCCGGCGCAGACCCTGTACTCGACCGGCTCCTTCTGGTTCTCCGGCGTTGCCATGGCCGCGGCCAAGGCCACGATCGAGACCCTGCGCGACACGAACGGCATCGCCGCCATGGAGAAGGCCGGCTCCCAACTGCGCGAAGGGCTGTACGCGCAGGCCAGGTCCCACGGGTTCACCGTGAAGCAGACGGGGCCGGTGACGATTCCCTGGCTGAGCTTCGAGGGTGACGCCGATCTGTCGGTGGCCATGCATTGGAGTTCGGCGTGCTTGCGGCACGGGGTGTACATCCATCCGTGGCACAACTGGTTCATGTCCGCCGCCCACACGGAGGCCGACGTGGCCCGCGCCCTGGAGGGCACCGACGCCGCCTTCGCCGAAACCCGCGCCCACCTCGGCTGACGACCCCGGCCTCCTCCAGACCGGGCAATGCCTCGAAGTGCGGGCGAGGGCCGGGGGTACGGCGATGCGACGTGGTGGGGCCGGGCTGGGCGACGTACCGGAAAAGGTGCCGCGCCGCGCACGAGGCGGTGCGGCGCGGTCGGAGGGAGGGGTGGGTTACAGGGGGATGGCGGCGGCGGTTTGGCGCCAGATCTGGCCGTTTCGGATGATCAGGGTGCCGTAGGCGCTGACCCGGTTGTTGTTCACCGTCATGACGGCGTTGTAGAAGATGGTGTCGTTCACGGCCTGGAGGGCTTTGATCTCCGCTACCTCGGGCTTGAGTGCCAGGTAGGCGGCGAAGAAGGCGCGGATCTCCTCGGGGCCCGTCGCCACGCGGTCCAGGCGGACGATCATGGCGTCCTCGTGGTACTGGGCGAGGATGGCCTCCAGGTCGCCGTCGGCGATGGCCTTCAGCTGGCGGGTGAAGAGGTCTTCGATCATTGTGCGTCTCCGGTGACGGGGCGGGCCAGCAGGTACGCGACCTGACCGGCGCCAAGGAGCAGGACGAACAGGAGCACAACGGTCACCGGGAGCCACGAGAACACGAGGATCAGCCCGGCGCTCGCGGCGCGGACGGTGGAGGAACGGCGGTCGCCGGAGCACAGGTGTTGCAGGCCGAGCGTTGCCAGTACGAGCGCGGCGGGGATGCCCACCGACCAGCCGGAAGATCCCGGGTCGGCCAGCGCGTGCTCCACCCCGATGCCGAACGCGGCCAGCCCGAGCGCGAGCGGCAGGTGCGAATACACCCATACCTGCCCAGCCAGCCGCGTACGCAGGACGACGGACTCGTCGAGGTGACCGAAGTACAGCCACCAGAAGGCCATCGCCACCGCGATCCCGCTCAGCGCGATCAACACGCTGCCCGGCGTCACGGCGTGACTCTTGAGGCCGAAGACGACCGCCGCGACGACTTCGCCCAGGACGATCACGACGAACAGGCCGAACCGCTCGGGGAGGTGTTCCGTCTGGGGCGGCAGTGAGCCTTGATGGCGTCGCGCGAGGAACGGCGTCGCCAGGTCGATGGCCACGGCGACGCCCCACAGGACGTACCGGATCGGCGGCTCGAACGCCAGCGACAGCAGCCAGATCGCCGCCGCGATCGCGAAGCCCTGGATGTAGCGGCTGGTGAGCGCGCGGGCCTCGGGGACGTGCTGGCGCGCCCTGATGTAGGCGACGATGAGCAGCAGACGTACGACGACGTACGACACGGCGAACAACGCCGACCGGTTGCCGATGTCGCCGACGCTGGCGGCCATGAGGGCGATCGCGAGGATCTGCGGCAGCATGAGCAGGCGGTGGCTGACGTCGTCGGTGTCGAAGCGGTTGGCGTAGAAGACATAACCCGCCCAGGCCCACCAGAGCGGGACGAACAGGCCGACGAAGGCCAGGCCGTTTCCATGGGCCAGTACGTCGGCGAGCTCCGCCACGGCCACGACGAACACGAGGTCGTACAGGAGTTCCAGCCAGGTGGCGCGCCTGTGGTCACCCTCGAAAAGCCTTAAGCGGGGCGGCTGCCACCGGCGTTCAGACATTCTTCAAGCCCTTCGACGTAATTGTGTAAGCATCTTAGGGCCATAGCCGACAAGACCGCCCAGACCTGGGCACAGGGGCGGAGGGTGCTCCGTCGCTCAACGGGGCTTCAAGGCAGGGGCGTGCACAAAGGCCGAGCGCGGTGGCGGGGGAGGGCGAGCGGCGCCAACGCGTGCGGGTAGCCGCGGCGCGAAACGGGCGGTGGGGGGTGAGAGCTCGCACCTGATGGCCGCATGAGCGGCGCTGCGCGGTGCTTAGCGGTGCTGACCCCTGGGAGGGGCAGCCAGGGAATGGAGTGGCCAGGAGGGGTGGTGGCGGGGAGAGGGGTGGCCCGGGAAAGGGGGAAGGGGTGGTTTAGTTGAGGGTCAGGCAGGCTACTCGGGGGCCGGCGGTGCCCGCTGACGGCCCCGTGCTGGTGGTCGGCTGGGCGTGGATGACCAGGGCGCGGGGGAGGTGGCCCGGCTCCAGTTCCCAGTCGTTGCGGGCCGTCGCGCGTCCCGTGCCCTCGGCGTCGGTGGTGAGGTCGAGCCACACCTCGTTCGCCGCGCTGGCGCTCTTCCCGTGGTGCTGGAAGTGGGGCCCGGCGTCGTCGGGCTTGGCGCCGCACGGGTTGGTGTGCAGGTGCGCGCCGTACGCACGCTTGGGCAGCAGCCCCTCCACGACCAGCGACGACGTCGTCCTGCCGCCGATCGACTCGGCGGTCAGGCTGGCCTGGGATCCGGCGGGGGCGAGTTTGCGGTCGTAGGCGATGGCCGCGGTGTCGGCGTCGGTGAAGCGGCCGGCGCCCTTGAGCGTCACGGCGGCGGCAGGTGACGGGGCCGCCGCGGGCGTGGCGGACTGCGTGCAGCCCGCGGCCAGCAGCGGCACGAACAGCGACAGAAGGATGGCGGGCCGACGCATGGTCTCTCCCCGGAGTGACGGGCTGTGGGCCCGCCAACTCTAGCGAGTGACTGGCTACTTACGCTCCGTGTTTGGCCGCGATTTCGTCGATGATGGCCGCCAACCGGTGGTCGAGGTCGGTCAGGCCGCCCGCGTCGTGCGTGGTCAGGACCAGGTGGAGGGTACGCCACCGGATGTCGATGTCGGGATGGTGGTTCATCTCCTCGGCCTTGACCGCGATCTCGTCGACGATGCGGATGGCCGTGGGGAAGTCCGGCGCGGTGATCGTGCGCCGGAGTTCCTCACCTTCGCGGGTCCACTCACTCATGAGGGCAACGTTACTTCAAGGCTCCCGCGCCGAGCCCGGACTGGATCTGGCGCTGGAAGATGATGTAGACGATCAGCACCGGGATGATCGCCAGGTTCATGGCGGCGAACAGAGCAGGCCAGTCGGCCTCATAGCCGGCGATGGTGGAGATATCGGCGATGCCCTGCGTGATGACCCATTTCGAACGGTCGGCCGGCACGAGCGCGAGCGGCAGCAGGTACTGGTTCCACTGGCCCAGCACGTTGAAGATGGTGATGCTGATCAGGCCGGGCTTGGCCATCGGCAGCATGACCTGGAAGAACGTACGGGTGTGCGAGGCCCCGTCGATCTTCGCCGCTTCGGCCACCGCCTCCGGCAGCGTACGGAAGAAGGCGGCCAGGAAGAACACGGTGAAGGGCAGCGAGTAGGCGATGTAGACGACGATCAGGCCGAGGTAGGAGTTGAGCAGCCCGACCTGCTTCACCACGAAGAACAGCGGGGTGATCGCCAGGAACACCGGGAAGGCCATGCCGGAGACGAACAGCAGGTAGATGAGCTTGCTGCCGACGAACTTGTAGCGGGCCAGCACGTACGCGGCCATCGAGCCGAACAACATCGTGCCGAGCGTGCTGAAGAACACGACGATCACCGTGTTGATCATGTACTGCCCGACGTGGGCCTTCTCCCAGGCCCGGACCCAGTTGTCCCAGCGGGCCGCGCCGGGGAACTGGAGCGCGTCGCCGAAGATCTCGGTGTTGTCCTTGAACGCGGCCAGGAACGTCCACAGGAGCGGAAGGATGATCAGCAGCGCCCAGACGGCGAGCGCGACGTGCGACAGGCCGCTCAGGGCGCTGGGCTTCGGCTTGTTTCGCATGTCAGAGTCCTCTTGCCGAGCGATGACGGATGGATGCGTGTCGCCTCGGATCCATCACATCTCGATCTTCTCGCGCCGGGTGACGCGCAGGGTCAGCACCGCGAAGGTGACCGTCAGGAAGAACAGGGCCACGCCCATCGCGGAGGCGTATCCGACCTTGCTGTAGGAGAAGGCGGTCTTGAAGATCTCCACGGGGAGCACGGTGGTGGCGCCGTCGGGCCCGCCGGCGTCCAGGGTGAGTACCTGGACCAGGGCGAAGCAGTCGAAGGCGGCGATGCCCAGGTAGACCCAGCCGACCTGGATCGTGTCACGCAGCAGTGGCAGCGTGATGCGGAAGAAGAGGGTGAACCGGCCGGCCCCGTCGAGGGAGGCGGCCTCGAAGTAGTCCTTCGGGATGGCCGACATGCCCGCGGAGAACAGCACCACGTAGAAGCCGACCGCCTGCCAGACCATGACCGCGATGAGCGACCAGAGGGCCAGGTTCGGGTCGCTCATCCAGCCGATCGGCTCGCCGCCCATTTTCATGACGGCGCCGTTGATCACGCCGCTCTCGTCGGGGCGGTAGATCGCCTTCCAGAGCACGCCGACGATGGCGACGGCCAGGACCTGGGGCGCGAAGAACACGACCTTGTAGAAGGTCGAGCCCCACACGCCCCGCATGCCGGCCCCGCGCGAGCCGCCGCCCAGGTTGAGCAGGAAGGCGAAGACCAGCGCGAGGGCGAGCACGACGAGCGGCATCACAAGCAGGACGATCCCGTGCGTCCGCAGGGCGTTCCAGAAGACCTCGTCGTTGAAGAGCCTGGTGAAGTTCTCAAACCCGACGAAGGCGGGGTTCGCCTGGTAACCGTTCCAGCTCGTCAGCGAGAGCTGAAAAGCCTGGATGTACGGACTGATCACGAAGACTACGTAAAGCGTCACCGGGACGGCGAGAAATCCCAGGACGAAACCGTACTTGCGAAGCCGCTCCATCGAGTTACGCGTTCCTGGTCTGCTTGGCGATGGAGGAGTCGGCCTTGATGTCGTCGGCCTTCTTCTGGACCTTGTCCAGGAACTCGTCGACGGTCATCCGGCCGCCCATGAGGATGTTCTGCTGCGCCCAGGCGTAGTCGAACAGCTCCTTGTACCAGCCCTCGAAGCGTGCCGAGGTGATGAGGCTCTGACCGGCGGCGGTCTGGACCTTGTTGGCCGAGGCCAGGCCCGGGGGCAGGTCGACGCCCTCGGCGGAGCCGTTCACGATGGTGAGGCTCTTGGTCTGCTGGACGAAGCCCTTCGCGCCCTCCTTGGAGAGCATGATGCGCAGGTACTCCAGCGCGCCCTGCGGGTTCTTGCCCTTGGCGGTGGCGAAGAAGACCTCGCCGGTGCCGACCTGGATGGCGCCGTAGGGCATCGTGTCGTTGGCGGTGACGGTGGGGAACGGCGCGAGGGCGTACTCGAAGGTGTCCGGCTTGTCCTTGGCCATCTCACCTTCCAGCCAGGAGCCGGTCGGGTAGAACAGGAACTTGTCCTGCAGGTGCTTGATCTGGGTCTGGGTGTGGTCCAGGCCGAGGTAGGACTTGTCGCTGTACTTCGTGAAGATCTCGTGCCAGGCGGTCACGGACGCCTTGAACGCCTCCGACTTCCAGGCGTTGTCCACCAGGTTGTCGATGTCGATGATGGCCTGGTTGCCGCCGATCTTCGCGGCCTGGTAGAGCATGTTCCACAGCATGTAGTACGGGCCCTTCTGGCCCGGGTAGGCGAACAGGTGCATGCCCTTGGCCTTGGCCTTGTCGCCCAGCGCCTTGAACTCATCGAGGGTCTGCGGGAGCGTCCAGCCCTCCTTCTCGAAGAGCTTGCTGTTGTACCAGAGCCCGCGGTGGGACACGACGTAGTTGAGCGTCATGTCCTTGCCGTTGAGCTTGCCCTCCTCGAGCGCGGCCGGGGTGACGGTGTCGCGGACCTTCTTGCCCGGGTCGTCGAGCGCCGGGGCGTCCCAGAGCGGGCCCAGGTCGGCGACGTGGCCCTCGGCGGCCAGCGCGGCCACGTCCATGGCCTCGGGGCCGGAGTTGTTGACGACGTCGGGCGCGTCGCCGGCCAGGAAGCGCGGGCGCAGCATGGTGCCGACGTTCTGGGTGCCGGTGTGCTTGATGGAGACGCCGGCGAAGGACTTGGTGTACATCGCCTCGTGGACGAGCTTGGCGTAGTCGTCCTTGAAGCCGCCGGTGAAGATGACGACCTCGAGGCCCTTCTTGGCGTCGACGCCGAAGGGGTTCTTCGGGTCGGTGCCGGCGCTGGAGGCAGGGGCGGGGGCGGAGGCGGACGGAGCCGCGGTGCCGCCGGTGGCGCAGGCTGAGAGCAGGCCCACCCCGGGGCCGGCGACGAACGCGGTCAGGCCGATCCGGCGCAGCAGCTGGCGCCGTGTGATCTCTCCCGGGTGGGACATACGGATCTCTCCTGAAGGGGATCAATTAGGAAAGTTTCCTAAACGTTTTGCCGAACGTACGAATGTCCGGTGACTCCCGTCAAGAGGGCGCAATCGACCCGTGACCTTGTGAGGCGCTTCCGTGACCCCTTGTCTAGAATCGTGTTCTAGAACAAGGTGGTGCCCATGATTGAGGAGTACGCGGACCGTATCTGGAACGGTGAGTCGGACGACAGCATCGTGGACACGGGCATGGACGGCAAGGGCGTCCAGCCGATCGCGGACGGGCTCGGGTGGTGGCCGGGCTTCGGCAACGTGATCACCTTCGAGACCGAGGGCGAACTGGTCCTCTTCGACACCAGCAGCCCCTTCTCGGCCGCGCAGCTCCACACCGACGTACGCGCCTGGTCGAAGGCCCCGCTGACCACGGCATTCTACTCGCATGGCCACATCGACCACGTTTTCGGCACCGCGCCCTTCGAGGAGTCCGGTCCCCGCGCGACGATCTACGCCCACAAGGCAGTTGTAGCCCGTTTCCACCGCTACGTGCTGACGAACGGCTACAACGCGATCATCAACCAGCGCCAGTTCCAGGCCCCGAACCTGCGCTGGCCCACGGACTACCGTCACCCCGACGTCACCTTCGACGACTCCCTGACGGTACGGCGCGGCGGCCTCACCTTCGACCTCTTCCACGCGAAGGGCGAGACCGACGACGCGAGCGTCTGCTACGTCCCGGAACACAAGCTCCTGCTGCCCGGCGACCTGTTCATCTGGGTCACCCCGAACTGCGGCAACCCGCAGAAGGTCCAGCGCTACCCGCGCGAGTGGGTCCACGCCCTGCGCCGCATGGCCGCCCTGGACGCCGAGATCATGCTCCCCAGCCACGGCGCGCCCGTCTTCGGCCGCGACCGCATCCGCACGGCGCTCCTGGAGACGGCGGAATGGCTGGAGTCCCTGGTCACCCAGGCGCTCGGCCTCCTCAACGCCGGCGCCCGCCTGGACGAGATCATGCACACGGTACGCCCGCCGGCCCACCTGGCCGACCGGCCGTACCTGCGTGCCCGCTACGACGAGCCCGAGTTCGTGGTCAGGAACCTCTGGCGGCTGTACGGCGGCTGGTACGACGGCAACCCCGCCACCCTCAAGCCCGCCCCGGACGCCGCCGTGGCCGCGGCGGTCGCCGGGCTGGCCGGCGGCGCCTCGGTGCTGGCCGACGCCGCGCTGAAGGCTCTGGGCGAGGGTGACGAGCGCCTGGCCGGGCACCTGGCCGAGATGGCCGCACTGGCCGCCCCCGGCGACCCGGGCGTGCACCGGGTCCGGGCCGAAGTCTTCGCGGCCAGGGCGGCGGGCGAACAGTCGCTGATGGCCAGAAGCGTCTTCGCCTGGGCGGCAGCAGAGTCACAAAAGCACACCAGCTAGCACCAAAGCACACTAGCTAGCACGAAAGCGCGCCGGCTTTCACGAAACGCAAACCAGCTAGAACGAAACGCGAACCGGCCCTGGGAAGGCGAAACGGGCCCGCGCGACGCGGGCCCGTCGAAGCCGGTCGGGGTCAGGCGTGTTCGGCCGGGATGACGCCCAGCTTGCCCGCCTGGTAGTCCTCGAAGGCCTGAACCAGCTCGGCCCGCGTGTTCATGACGAACGGACCGTAGTGCGCCACCGGCTCCCCGATGGGCTCGCCGCCCAGGACGATCACCTCCAGCGCCGAACGCGGCGCCGCGGTGAGCGTGATCGCCTCACCCGAGGTGGCCAGTCCGGGCCGGTTGCCGAACCCCTCGAACACCGCCAGTTGCCCGCTGCCGAACGCCGTCTTCTCCGTACCGGCGCTGCCGTTCCCGGACAGCGCGTACGCGAGCGCGTTGAAGTCCTTGCGCCACGGCAGCGTCAGGCGCGCGCCGGGGCTGAGCGAGGCGTGCAGCAGCGTGATGGGCGTCTGGGTGGAGCCGGGCCCGGCGTGCCCGCCCAGGTCGCCGGCGATCAGGCGCACCAGCGCGCCGCCGTCGTCGCTGCTGAGCAGGACGACGCTGGAGCTGCCGATGTCCTGGTAGCGGGGAGCGATCATCTTCTTGGACCCGGGGAGGTTGACCCAGAGCTGGATGCCGTGGAAGAGGCCGCCCTTCTGGACGAGCCACTCCGGCGGCGCCTCCTTGTGCAGGATGCCGGCGCCGGCCGTCATCCACTGGGTGTCGCCGTTGGTGATCGTGCCGCCGCCGCCGTTGGAGTCGAGGTGGTCGATGACTCCGTCGATCATGTACGTGACGGTCTCGAAGCCGCGGTGCGGGTGCCACGGGGTGCCCTTGGGCTCGCCGGCGGCGTAGTCGACCTCGCCCATCTGGTCCATCATGACGAACGGGTCGAGGTACTGCGGCTTGATGGCGGCCAGCGCCTTGCGTACGGGGAAGCCCTCGCCCTCGAAGCCGGTGGGCGCGGTCTCGACCGCCAGCACCTTGCGCTGCGGACCGGTGTGGGCCGGGATGCGCGGGAGGGTGAGCGGGTTCTCGACGGTTACGGCGGGCATGTCGGGCTCCTTCCTGCGGTGTCTGCAGGGCCTAACCCAGTTTATCTTTCAACTATTCCAAGCCTAAGCGGAGGGGATGCGGGACATCATGCGTTCCATCCCGTTCACCCAGTTGTCGCGCAGCGCCTCCGTCGCCTTGTCGAGGTGGCCGGCCATGAGCAGTTCGGCCACCTCGCAGTGCTCGGCCGCCTCGCGTTCCAGGGGGGCGTCGTCGCCGGCGATCAGGTGGGCGTAGCGCCGCATGCCGGCCTTGACGCTGGTGATCAGGTCGAGCAGCCGCTCGTTCTGGCAGCCGCTCAGCAGCAGGTCGTGCCACTCGTCGTCGTGCCGTTCTATGATCTGCTGCTCGGCGACCGGGTCGGGGAAGTCGCGCGCCAGCCGTAGCAGCTCAGGGGCGATCTTGCGCAGGTAGCCGGGGTCGGAGGTCTCCAGCGCGAGTGACTCCAGGGCGGCGACGATCTCGCACAGCTCCCTGAACTCCCTCTTGCTCACCGGCGCGAACCGGAAGCCCCTGCCCTGGGAGCTCTCCAGCACGCCCTCGCCCGCGAGTGTGATGAGCGCCTCACGCAGGGGAGTACGGCTGACGCCGAGCTCGCCCGCCAGCGCCGCCTCGTTGATGTCCGTGCCCGCGGAAAAGTCGCCGCGATCGAGCCTTCTCAAGAGCTCGTCCCTGATCTGCTCGCGCAGTGGTCGCCGCTCGATCGGCATGGCACTCCTTCGGTGTGATCTTCCCTGTTCAGCGTAGCGCTTGACGTGATGCAAAATACTGCACTATGAATTCTGTGTACAAAATAGTACACAGCACAAGAGGAGTAAGAGTGGGGCTGACCCGGGTGCCGGGGTTGCTGTTCGGCGGGGACTACAACCCCGAGCAGTGGCCCGAGGAGGTCTGGGCCGAGGACATGAGTCTGATGGCCGAGGCCGGCGTGAACATGGCCACCGTCGCCGTGTTCTCGTGGTCGCGGCTGGAGCCGAGGCGGGGCGAGTACGACTTCGGCTGGCTCGACCGCGTCCTCGACCTCCTGCACGAGCACGGGATCGCCGCCGACCTGGCCACCGCGACCGCCACCCCGCCGCCGTGGCTGGTGCGCGAGCACCCCTCGGTGATGCCGGTGAGCGCCGACGGCGTGCGCCTGGAGTTCGGCTCCCGGCAGGGCTACTGCCCCAGCTCTCCGGTCTTCAAGGACCACGTCGTACGGCTGGCCGAGGCGATGGCCGAGCGCTACAAGGACCACCCGGCCCTGGCCATGTGGCACATCGGCAACGAGTACGCCGACCACACCCTCGAATGTTTCTGCGAGGAGTCGGCCCGGCACTTCCGCCGCTGGCTGGCCGAGCGCTACAAGGACGCCGACGGGCTCAACGCCGCCTGGGGCACCTCCTGCTGGGGCCAGCACTACACCGACCTGGCCCAGGTCGAGCCGCCCCGCACCGCCCCCGGCCCGGTCAACCCCGCGCAGCTCCTCGACTGGCGCCGCTTCTGCAGCGACGCCCTCCTGGAGCTCTTCGAGGCCGAGAAGGCCGTGCTGCGCCGGGTGACCCCCGAGGTCAAGGTCACCACGAACTTCATGAGCATCCTGCACGGCCTGGACTACTGGAAGTGGGCCGCCGCCGAGGACCTCGTCAGCGACGACGCCTACCCCGACCCCGCCGACCCGCGCTCGCACGTGGCCGTGGCCCTCAGCTACGACCTCATGCGCTCGCTGAAGCGGCAGCCGTGGCTGCTGCTGGAGTCGGCCCCGAGCGCCGTGTCGTGGCGCGAGGTCAACGCGCCCAAGCCGCCCGGCATGATGCGCCTGCACAGCCTGCAGGCGCTCGCCCACGGCTCCGACGGCGTCATGTTCTTCCAGTGGCGCCAGGCCAAGTACGGCCCCGAGAAGTTCCACTCCGCGATGCTCCCGCACGGCGGCACCGCCACCCGCGGCTGGCAGGACACCCTGCGCCTGGGCGCGGACCTGCGCAGGCTCGGCGAGGTCGCCGGCTCCCACAGCGAGGCCGAGGTCGCCCTGGTCCTCGACTGGGACAGCTGGTGGGGCCTGGAGGCGCCCGAGTCGATGCCGTCCAACCGGCTCAAGCTCAAGGACCTCCTGCTGGCCTGGTACGCGCCGCTGCACGCGCGCGGCATCGCCGTGGACCTGACGCCGCCCGGCCGGGACCTGTCCGGCTACAAGCTGGTGATCGCCCCCAACCTCTACCTCGCCGGTGACGAGCTCGCGGCGTACCGGGGAGAGCTGGTCGTGGGGCCGTTCAGCGGCGTGGTCGACGCCAACGACCAGGTGCACGACGGCGGCGCGCCGGGACCGCTGCGCGAGCTGCTCGGCGTGGCCGTGGACGAGTGGTGGCCGCTGCCCGACGGCGTCCGCCAGCCCGTGGAGGGTGGCAGCGCGCACACGTGGGCGGAGTGGCTGCGGCCGATCGACGCCGAGGTGCTGGCCCGCTACCGGGGCGGCGACCTCGACGGGCGGCCCGCGATCACCCGCAAGGGCCGGGCCACCTACCTGAGCTGCCTTCTTGACGACGTGACGCCGGTTCTCGACGACGTGCTCGCCCGCGCGGGCGTCCGTGGCATCGAGGTTCCCGAGGGGGTGGAGGCCGTGCGGAGGGGCGCGTACCTCTTCCTGCTCAACCACACCGCCGAGACCCGGCGGGTCGCGCTCCCGCACCGCGGCGAGGACCTGCTCACCCAGACCACCCTCGACGGCGAGATCGAGCTCGCCCCCCGAGACGCCATCGTGTTGAAGGAGATCCGTTGACACACCCGTATATCCCGAACACCGAGCCTGGTGTCAGGGCCGAGATGCTGGCCGCCGTCGGCGCGCGGAGCGTCGAGGAGTTCTATGCCGACATCCCGGCCGAGCTCCGGCTGAACCGCCCCCTCGACCTGCCCGCGCCGCTGGTGGCCGAGCAGGATCTCGTGCGCCACATGGAGGGCCTGTTCGCCAAGAACGTGGCGGGGCTGAGCTTCCTCGGGCACGGCAGCTACGCGCACTACGTCCCTGCGGTCTGCGACGAGGTCAACTCCCGCAGTGAGTTCCTCACCGCCTACGCCGGCGAGCCGTACGAGGACCACGGGCGTTTCCAGGCCCTGTTCGAGTACGTGAGCATGATGGGCGAGCTGCTCGAGATGGACGTGGTCAACGTCCCCACCTACGACGGCTACCAGGCGTCCGGCACCGCCATCCGCATGGCCTGCCGCTACACCGGCCGGCCCAAGGTCCTGCTCAGCGGCGCCATCGCCGCCGAAAAGCTGAGCAAGCTGCGTGACTTCCTCGCCCACGACATCGAGATGGTCTTCGCCCCGGTCGCCGCCAACGGCGAGATCGGCGAGGTCGCGATCGACGACACCTTCGGCGCGATCTACCTGGAGACCCCCAACGTCTACGGCGTGGTCGAGACCCGGGGCAAGGAGCTGGCCGACCTGGCGCACGCCAACGGCGCGCTGCTCGTCGTCAGCGCCGACCCGATCTCCCTCGGCGTCCTCGCGCCCCCGGCCGCCTACGGCGCCGACATCGCCTGCGGCGACATCCAGCCGCTCGGCATGCACCCGGGCTACGGCGGCGGCCACGCCGGCTACATCGCCACCCAGGACCACGAGCCGCTGGTCGCGGAGTTCCCCTCGCGCCTGTTCGGCATCGCGCCGACGAAGGTCCCCGGCGAGTACGGCTTCGGCGACGTCTACTACGACCGCACCTCCTTCGCCCACCGCGAAGAGGGCAAGGAATGGGTGGGTACGGCCGCCGCCCTGTGGGGCATCACGGCCGGTGTCTACCTGGCGCTCATGGGCCCGGAGGGCATGAAGGAGGTCGGGGAGACGATCCTGTCGCGTACCCGCTACGCCATGGACGCCCTGGGCCGGCACGTCACCGTGCGGCACAAGGACGCCGTGCACTTCCGCGAGTTCGCGATCGAGGTGCCCTCGTCCGGCGCGCTCCTGGACGGGCTGCGCGACAAGGGGATCTTCGGCGGCGTCGCCCTCGACGACCGCACGGTGCTCGTGTGCGTGACCGAGTGCCACTCCACCGACGACATCGACCGGCTCGCAGCGGCCGTCAAGGAGGTTCTGGGCGCATGAGCGGTCACGGAGAGTCGTTCGCCGAGCTGCCGGTGGCGCCGAAGCCGCCGCTGCGCCGCTTCCACCAGGCCCGGTGGGACGAGCCGATCATCTTCGAGCTCTCGCACCCGGGACGGCGCGGCATCGCCGTGCCCAAGGCCGAGGGGCCCGCGGTGGAGCTGCCCGCGTCGGTGCGTCGGGAGCACGCGCCGAAGCTGCCCGAGATGTCGCAGCTGCACGTGCTGCGGCACTACCTGCGGCTGTCGCAGGAGAACCTGGGCTTCGACCTCAACATCGACGTCGGCCAGGGCACCTGCACGATGAAGTACAGCCCCAAGGTCAACGACCTGTTCGCCAAGGCGACCAACCCGCTCCACCCGCACCAGCACGAGGACACCGTGCAGGGCGTGCTGGAGATCTACTGGCGCATGGAGCGGATGCTGGCGGAGATCTCGGGGATGTCCCGGGTCTCGCTGCAGCCGGGCTCGGGGTCGGCGGCGATCTACGCCAACATCGCGATGATCCGCGCCTACCACGCCGCCAACGGCGGTGAGGGCCGCGACCAGGTCATCACCACGATGTTCTCGCACCCGTCCAACGCGGCCTGCGCCAAGACCGCCGGGTACGAGGTCATCACGCTGATGCCGGACGCCGAGGGCCTGCCGGACATCGAGGCGCTGAAGGCGGCCATCGGCCCGCGTACCGCCGCGCTGATGATCACCAACCCCGAGGACACGGGCGTCTTCAACTCGCGCATCAAGGAGTTCGTGGACCTGGTGCACTCGGTGGGCGGCCTGGCCTGCTACGACCAGGCCAACGCCAACGGCATCCTGGGCATCACCCGGGCGCGCGACGTCGGTTTCGACCTGTGCCACTTCAACCTGCACAAGACGTTCTCCACCCCGCACTCCTGCGGCGGTCCGGCGGCGGGCGCCTGTGGCGTCTCGCCCGCGCTGGAGCCGTTCCTGCCCGAGCCGACCGTCGACCGGGTGGAATTCGACGGTACTGAATTCGACGGCACTGAGCGTTTTGTGCTGAAATATCCGGAAAAGTCCGTTGGCAAGATCCGCCCGTTCCTCGGCGTCACCCCGAACGTCGTCCGGGCCTACGCATGGATCATGTCGCTGGGCGCGGAAGGGCTCCGTCAGGTCGCCGAGACCGCGGTGCTCAACAACAACTACCTCATGCACAAGATCCTCCAGATTCCCGGCGCCTCCGTCCCATGGAACAGCCGCCACGTCGAGCAGGCCCGCTACTCCTGGCAGCAGCTGTCGGAGGAGACCGGCGTGCACTCGGAGGAGATCGGCACCCGCGCCGCGGACTTCGGCGTCCACTACTGGACCTCGCACCACCCCTACCTGGTGCCCGAGCCCTTCACGCTGGAGCCCACCGAGTCCTACGCCAAGGAGGACCTCGACGAGTACGCCGCGATCCTGGCCCACGTCGCCGACGAGGCGCGCCGGGATCCGGAGTTCGTCAAGGGCGCGCCGTACAACCAGACGATCCACAAGATCGACATGACGTCGCTCGACGACCCGAAGCAGTGGGCGCCCACCTGGCGCGCCTACGTCCGCAAGCACCTGCAGGGTCAGGACTGAGCCATGTTCACTGTGGGGTTGGTGGTCAATCCGGTGGCCGGGCTCGGCGGCTCGGCCGGGCTCAAGGGCAGCGACGGGACGGACGTCCAGCGCGAGGCCCTGGCCAGGGGCGCCCGGCCGCGGGCGGGGGAGCGGGCGGCGCAGGCCGTCCGCACGCTGCTCGCCCGCCGTCCCGGCGTCCGGATCGCCACCGTCCCCGGCCCGATGGGCGTCGAAGGCGCCCACGAGCTGGTACGGCCACCGGCCCCCCACCACCCGGAGCCCGGCAGGATCGCCGGCGGGGTGGGGCTGACGACGGCGGCGGACACCAGGGCGGCGGTGGCCGCGCTGGTCGCGCTGGCCGATGTCGACCTGCTGCTGTTCGCCGGCGGCGACGGCACCGCGCGCGACGTCCTGGACGCCGTCCGGGAGCTGGGTGAGGCGGCCCCTCCGGTCCTCGGGATCCCGGCGGGTGTCAAGGTCTACTCGGGCTGCTTCGCCCTCAGCCCGGCCACGGCCGGGTTCGTGGCCGCCGGGTTCGACGGCACGACGGCCGAGGCCGAGGTGGTGGATCTCGACGAGGAGCTCTACCGCCGTGGCGCGGTCAGTCCCCGCCTGTACGGCTCGCTCAGGGTCCCCGCGGCCCGTGCGGCGCTGTCGGGCAGGAAGGCGGGCTCGTCCGCGACGGCCGAGGGGACCGTCGAGGGCATCGCCCGCGAGGTCGTGGCCACGATGCGCCCCGGTGTCCGCTACGTCCTGGGCCCCGGCGCGACCACGCTGGCCGTGGGCAGGGAGCTGGGGCTGGCCACGACGCTGCTGGGCGTGGACGTGGTCGAGCGTGGCGGCTCGGGATTCGGCGGCGTCGGTGGTGTCGTGGTCGGTGCGGACGTCTCGGAGCCCGAGTTGTTCGAGCTGGTGAACGGCGAGCGGTCGGCGCTGGTCCTGTCGGTGATCGGCGGGCAGGGCTTCGTGCTCGGCCGCGGCAACCAGCAGGTCTCGCCCCGGGTGCTCGACGCGGTCAGGGACGGCGGAGGGGAGCTGTTCGTGCTGGCCACCCAGCAGAAGCTGGCCGCGCTCAACGGCCGGCCGCTGCTGGCCGACACCGGCGACGACGAGACAGACAGCAAGCTCAGCGGGCACGTCCGGGTGATCACCGGTTACCGCGAAAGCACGATCTACCGGATCTGTCCGGCAAGTGAGGAGTTCCAGATATGAGCACGCTCGACGGCAAGGTAGCGATCGTCACCGGCGGTGCCTCGGGCATCGGCCGCGCGACCGCGATCCTGTTCGCCAAGGAGGGCGCGAAGGTCGTCGTGGCCGACGTCGACGCCGCGGGGGCGCGGGCCGTGGCAGAAGAGGTCGGCGGCACCGCCGTACCGGCCGACGTGTCGCAGCCGAAGGACTGCGAGCTGATCGTCCGCACGGCGGTCGAGACTTACGGCGGCCTGCACGTGCTGTTCAACAACGCCGGCATCATCCGCCGCACCACCGCGCTCGACCTCGACGTCGAGGAGTGGGACCGGGTCATGGCGGTCAACGTGCGCTCGGTGTTCCTCATGAGCAAGTACGCCATCCCGGCCATGACCGAAGGCGGCTCGATCGTCAACACCGGTTCTGGCTGGGGCCTCAAGGGCGGCGGCAACGCGATCTCCTACTGCGCCTCCAAGGCGGCCGTGGTCAACATGACCAGGGCGCTGGCGATCGACCACGCCAAGGCCGGGATCCGCGTCAACTCCGTCAATCCCGGCGACACCAACACCCCGATGCTGCGCGACGAGGCCAAGCAGCTCAACGAGGACTGGGCGGCGTTCGAGAAGGACGCCGCCGACCGGCCGATGGGTCGCTCGGGAACCCCCGAGGAGATCGCTCAGGCCGTGCTCTTCCTGGCGAGTGACGCCGCCAGTTACATCACCGGATCAGCGCTCGTCGTCGACGGCGGCGGGCTCGCGTAACACCCCTCAGGAGTAAGACATGAAGCGTGCGGCGGCCGTCATCGGCATCCTCGCGATCGCTGCCACGGCATGCAGTGGCGGCGGCGGCGCACCGGGCGTCCCCGGCTCCGGCGGCAAGGACGCCGCCGGCGGCCCGGTGACCATTCGCTGGTCGGCCTGGGGGTCGGCGGAGGACATGAAGCTCTACGAGCCCCTGATCAAGGAGTTCGAGAGCAAGAACCCCAACATCAAGCTCAAGCTTGAGCCGGTGGCCAAGTACGACGACTACCACCCCAAGCTCCTCACCCAGCTGACCAGCAAGACCGCGCCCGACGTGTTCTTCGTGGGCGACGACAACATCGGCAAGTTCGTCCAGGCCGGTGTCCTGACCCCGCTCAACGACAAGCTCGCCGGCGCCGACTCCAAGAGCAAGCCCGAGGACTTCTTCGACGGCGTGTACGGCGGCGCCAAGAAGGACGGCCAGATCTACGGCGTCCCGAACGACGTCAACCCCGAGGTCCTCTGGTTCGACAAGCAGGCCCTCAAGGACGCCGGCATCACCGAGAACCCGGCCGAGCTGTACGCCGCCGGCCAGTGGACGATGCCCAAGTACCTGGAGATGGGCCAGAAGCTGGTCAAGGCCGGCAAGTCCGGTTCCCTGTTCTGGAACTGGTACGGCTCCACGTACAGCATGATCCACGGCTTCGGCGGCAAGGCGTGGGACGGCGGCAAGTTCACCGCGACGACCGACCCCAAGTCCCGCGAGGCGCTGCAGACGCTGGCCAAGGGCTACCAGGACAAGACGTTCGTCTCGATCGACCTGCTCCCGGCCAGCAACGGCGGCAACACGCAGTTCCTCAAGCACAAGGCCGGCTTCTACGCCGGCGGCCGCTGGGTGATCGACATCCTCAAGAAGGGCGGCGACAAGGCCAACTACGACATCGTCCCCTTCCCCTCCCCGGACGGGAAGCCGATGTCGGGCGCCGTGGCCGCCTCCTACCTGGCGATCAACAAGGACACTCCGCACGCGAAGGAGGCCTTCCAGTTCTTCACGAACTTCGTCAGCAAGGAAGGCCAGATCACCCGCATGAAGGGCGGCGGCGCCGTGCCGTCGGTCAAGGGCGCTGAGTCGGTCGTCCTGGACGGCTACCCCGAGCACGCGCAGACCCTGATCGACGTGCGTGACAACGGCTTCGCCAACTACCCGGAGGAGGTCGCCGTGCCGGGCCTGACCAAGGACATCAACGACCACCTGCTGAAGGTCTGGCAGGGCAAGGTCCCCGTCGAGCAGGGCATGACCGAGCTGCAGAAGCTCGTCGAAGGCAAGCTCGGCTAGTGGCGACGCTCACCCGCCCCACGGCCGCCCCGGCCCGGACCTCCGCCAAGAAGGTCCGGAACCGGGACGGCCTGTGGGCCGCCTTCTTCCTCGCGCCGCAGGTGCTCGGCCTGGTGTTGTTCCTCATCGTGCCGCTGCTGTTCGCCGTGGTCCTGGCGTTCATGAAGTGGGACGGTCTCGGCGCCACGGAGTGGGTCGGCTTCGACAACTTCGCCGCCCAGCTGAGCAGCCCGGACTTCGGCAGGGCCGTCTGGAACACGGTCGCGATCGCGCTGATCACCGTGCCCGTGGGCCTGACCCTGGCCGTGCTGGTCGCGGTGGGGCTCAACAACCTCAAGGGCAGCAACGTCTACCGCGTGCTGTACTTCATGCCCGTCGTCACCAGCTCGGTCGCGGTCGCGCTGATCTGGCAGGTCATCCTGGCCAACGACGAGAACGGCGTGCTGAACACCACGCTGCAGAACCTGTTCGGCATCACGGGCCCCGACTGGCTGGGCAGCCCCGCCTGGGTGATCGTCTCGATCGCGGCCGTGACCATCTGGTCCTCGCTCGGGCTCAACGTGGTCATCTTCATGGCCGGGCTGCAGACGATCCCGCCGGCGATCTTCGAGGCGTCCAGGATCGACGGCGCGACGGCCTTCCAGACGTTCCGCCGGGTCACGCTGCCGCTGCTGTCACCGACGATCTTCTTCTCCACCGTGGTCGCCGTCATCAGCTCCCTGCAGGCGTTCGACCTGATCTACGTGCTGGTCGACCCGAAGGACAACGAGGGCGCGCAGACGATCGTCTACCACCTCTTCGACCTCGGCTTCAAGAAGTTCGAGTTCGGCATGAGCAGCGCCGCGGGCGTCCTGCTGCTGGTGCTGACGCTGATCGTCACGCTGGTCCAGTTCATGGCGCAGAAGCGCTTCGTCCACTACGACTCCTAAGGGATCCGCCATGCGAACCAGGCAGGTCGCCCTGCACGTCTCGCTGACCGTCGGCGGGCTCCTGATGCTGTTCCCCTTCGTCTGGATGCTGCTGACATCCTTCAAGGGCACGCACCAGATGCTCAACAACCCGACCGACTGGCTGCCCAGCCCCTGGCAGCCGCAGAACTACGGCGAGGTGCTCGGCGAGAGCACGATCCTTCCCGCGTACTGGAACAGCTTCTACATCGCCGTCATCAACGTCGCGCTCACGCTGCTGACCTCGGCGATGGCCGCCTACGCCTTCGCGCGGATCAAGTTCAGGGGCTCTGGCGCGCTGTTCGTGCTCTTCCTGGCCACGCAGATGGTGCCGCCGCAGGTGACGATCACCGCGCTGTACCTCATGCTGGCCAAGGTCGGCTGGGTCGACTCGCACCTGGCGCTGATCGTGCCCACGATCGTCAACCCGTTCGCCGTCTTCCTGCTGCGCCAGTTCATCCGGGCGGTGCCCATGGAACTGGAGGAGGCGGCCAGGATCGACGGCGCCAACCGCTGGACCATCTTCTGGCGCGTGGTCCTGCCCAACATCAAGCCGGGCCTCGGCGCCATGGGCATCATCGCCTTCCTCGCCGCCTGGAACTCCTACTTCTTCCCGCTGATCTTCCTCAACACGCCAGAGCTGTTCACGGTGCCGCTGCTCCTGGCCACCTACGCCAAGCAGTTCGGCGCGATCGACTACGGCCTCATCCTGGCCGCCTCCTCGATCGCGGTCGTGCCCACGCTGATCGCCTTCCTGATCGGCCAACGGAAGATCATCAACTCGATGGCCGCATCCGGCCTCGGAGGACGCTGACCTTGTTCACCCTCGACCTGCGCGAGCGCCCCTTCACCGACCGCGGTTCCCGCCTGCTGGTGATGGCCGCCGACGACGGTTCCCTGTGGATCGCCCGCGCCCAGTACGAGACCCGCCTCAGTGAGACGACCGTCCTGACGGGCCTGCGCCTCTTCCGCGGCGACCACGAGCTGCGGGTACGGCAGGCGCTCCCCGACCGGATCGACTTCGAGGACGGCGTGAGCCTGGCCTTCGCCGGCCCGGACACCCTCGTCCTCGCCGGGACCGGCGCCCGCGCGGTCTGGGACCAGGGCGAGGCGGCCGTGGAAGGGACGTTCACCCTCGTCGGCGAGGGCGTCCACGAGGACGTCCTGGAGAAGGCGGCCGCCAGGTGGGCGGCGTGGTTCGCCAAGCTGCCCGCCGTCCGCGAGGATCTGCGTGAGCGCGCCCAGATGGCCTGGTGGACGCTCGCGGTCAACCTGATCGACATCAGGGGCCGCGAGTCGCTCGTGCCCTCCAAGTACGGCTACGTCGGCCTGTGGAACTGGGACTCCTACTTCCACGCCATCGCCCTGCGGCACGCCGACCCGGAGCTGGCCCGCGAGCAGATCCGCATCCTGCTGGACAACCAGCGCGAGGACGGGCTGATCCCCGACGTCGTGCACGACCACGGATCGCTGGCCGAGACCACCGACCTGCCCCGCTCCGACCTGGCCCGCCTGGCCGAGCACGTCGGCGGCGAGCCGATCAGGGAGGTCGTGCCGGTCACCAAGCCCCCGCTGACCGCGTGGGCCGTCTGGAAGATCCACGAAGCCGCCCCCGACCGCGGCTTCCTGGAAGAGGTCTACCCGAAGCTGGTCCGCTCGCAGGAGTGGTGGTTCGAGCGCTCCGACCCGGACGGCGACGGCCTGGCCGAGTACCTGCACCCGTACTCCTCCGGCCTGGACGACAGCCCGATCTGGGACCACGGCCCCCGCGCCGAGCCCCCGGACCTCAACTCCTACCTGGCCCTGCAGTACGACCGGCTGGCCGACATCGCCACCGAGCTCGGCCGCCCCGAGGCCGCGGACTGGCGGGCCAGGGCACAGGCGCTCACCGACCTCATGGTCGAGCGGCGCTGGACGGGCGCCCGCTTCCGCACCCTGGTCGGCGAGGTCGTGGCCGAGGTCAGGACCCCGCTGGACCTGATGCCGCTGTTCACGGGCCGGCTGCCCAAGGAGGTCGCCGACCGTCTGGTGGCCGACCTCCGCTCGCCCTCCTTCTGGGGCGAGCGCCCGGTGCCCACCGTGGCCTTCGACGACCCCCGCCACGACCCCGACGCCATGTGGCGCGGACCGGTCTGGCTGAACGTCAACTACCTGCTCGCCGACGGGCTGCGCCGTTCCGGGTACGGCGAGGCCGCCGACGCCCTGGTGGCCAGGACGCTGGCGATGGTCCGCGACGGCGGCGGCCTCTACGAGTACTGGAACCCGGAGACGGGCAGGAAGGCGAAGCGGGCGACCACCGGCTTCGGCTGGTCGGCCGCCCTCTTCCTGGATCTCGCGATCACTTCGCCAGCTTGACCGCGCCCCTCGCGAGCACCACGAACTCGGTTTCGGCGCTGGACGGGAACGGCGCGGCCGGGTTGGTCCCCATCGCGGTGATGAAGTAGACCTTCCCGTTCGGCGCCCGGTAGGAGTAGCCGACGTCGCTCAGGCCGGGCTCCGAGCCGCCCTTGAACCAGGCACCCTGCGCCAGGCCGCCGGGGTTGGCCGACATCACCTCGCCGACCTTCGGATCGCTGATCCCGCGCAGCTCGGCGTGGGCGCGGGCGACGTCGGCCGGCGAGGCGAACCATTCGATGGTGTGGAGCTCGCGGGGCTTCAGCCAGGGCGTGATCGAGGTGAGCGGCAGCTTGCCGATCGTGGCGCGCAGGTAGGCGCGCTTGGCCGGCGTGCCGAGCGCGAGGTAGGCCTTGGCGTGCTTGGGATAGTCGGCGCCCTTGAGCGTGAACAACTCCCGGGTGCTGAGGACCGGGAAGTTCCGCTTGTCCCGGGCGCCCCAGGCCCGCATCGTCTTCTCGACGGCCTTCTTGCCCGCCTTGTGCAGGAGCATGTCGGTGCCGGTGTTGTCGCTGATGGAGATCATCAGCTTGGCCGCCTCGAAGACGCTGACCTTGCTGCCGTCGGGACGGTCCTGCAGCTCGCCGCTGGGCAGGCTCTTCAGCTCCGGCGTGATCGTGAGCTTCGTGTTCCAGGAGAGCTTGCCCTGGCGGATCTGCTCGGCGATCGTGCCGAGAATGTACAACTTGAACATCGAGCCCAGCGGCCGGTCGGTGTTCTGGTCGATCGCGTGGATCGGGCGGATCCGGTTCCCCTTGATCTCCGCCGCCAGGAAGCCGTGCTGGGGCGCCGCCTTGGCGAGGCGCTCGTCCAGCTCCTTCCACGTCTTGGGCTCGGGAGGCAGGGGCAGGATCGGCGCGAAGCCCAGGGTGGCGATCTTGCCGGTGCCGTCGAGGGCCAGCGTGACGTCGAACTTCTGGCCCGACACGACGCCGACGGCCCTGATCGAGTTCGGGCCGGATCCGTCGACGCTGCTCAGCGTCAGGCCTTTCAGCTGCACCAGGAGCGCGTTCATCTCGGCCGGCGGCACCTGGCTGAGGAGGGAGGGGGCGATGTGCTCCTTGATCTCGCTCTCCGGGACCGGCGCGCGCCCGACGGCGTCGAGCACCCAGCGCAACTGCTGCCCGGCGGGCGTCGCGGGGATCTCCGCGCCGGGCGAATCGGTGGGCGTGGGCGACGGGCCGGCCGCGGCACTGGCGGCGGTCGCGACGCCGGATCCGACCAGCAGCGTCGCGGCGACGGCCAGGGCCAGCAGGGACTTCGATGTCATTCGAGGGACCATGTCTCCACTCTGGTGACGCGGGCCCGCCGTACCCACCAAGTTGACCGCACACCGGTATGCGGTCAACCGCATAGACGTGGCGCATGCCCTCTGAGCAGGATGGACACCCATGAGAGCGTTCGCGAGCGCCCTGGCGGCGCTGTCCGGGGCGAGCCTGATCATCGGCTCCTTGATGGACGGCACCGGGGCCGGCCAGTGGCTCTACGTGCTGATCGGCCTGCTCACCCCCGTGCTCGGCTGGCTGATCACGCTGCGCCGCCCCGAGATCCCGTACGGCTGGCTGCTGCTGGCCACCGCCTGCGCTCTCGGTGTGGGCACGCTGGGCAGCGCTCTGGCCAGGCACGCCGGCGCGGACGTTCTGGGCAAGGGGTCCACCGCCTCCTTCGCGGTCTTCTACGGGCTGGTGTGGGTCTTCCTGCCGCTGCTGTTCCCCGACGGCCGGTTGCCCTCACGGCGCTGGCGGCCGGTCGCCTGGATCGCCGGAGTGGCGATCGTCGTGCACGCGGTGGCGACGACCCTGTCGTCCCTGGACCCGCTCAGGGAGGGGCCGCCCGTCATGTCCGGCCCGGTCGACCTGCTGGCCTCGGTGCTCAGCGGCCTGGCGCAGATGGTCGTGTACATCATGGCGATCGTCGTGCTCTTCGGGCTGGTCGCGCGGTGGCGGCGCGCGGGGGCGCAGGAGCGGCCGCAGTACCTGTGGATGCTCTGCGGGAGCGCGCTCGGCGTCATCGGGTTCGCGGTGGTGCTGGCCTACCTGGCCGTCGGCCACCTGGCGATCGTGAGCATCGGCACCATGACCGTGCTGGCCGCGGTGCCGGGGGCGATCGGTGTCGCGCTGGTACGGCACCGGCTGCTCGACATCCGGTTCGGCGTCCGGGGCTCCAGGCTCTCGCTCGTCTTCGACATGCGGCCCACGGTGAGCGAACTGCTGTCGGAGCTGTCGCCGGAGCTCCAGGACGCCGAGCCGGGGGAGCAGCTGGCCGGGCTGGCGCGGGCCGTACGGGAGGGGCTGGACGTGCGGTGGGCGGAGGTGTCGCTCACGGGCGGCGCGCGGTTCACCGCGGGCGGCAGGCAGGGCGAGGCGACCGTGCGCGAGCGCGTGGCCGGCGGGCTCGGGGAACTGGCCGTGGGGGAGAAGAACCAGGGGCGCTTCACCGCGGAGGACCGGCGGCTGCTGCACGCCTTCGCGGTGCCGGTCGGGCTGGCCATCCGCAGCGCCGCGCTGGCCGGGCGGCTGGTCAACGCCCAGGAGGCCGAGCGGCGGCGGCTGGAGCGCAACATCCACGACGGCGTCCAGCAGCAACTCGTCGCGCTCATCGCCGGGCTGGAGCTGGCCCGCGCCTCCGGCGGCGCACCCGAGATGCTGCCGCCGCTGCGCGAGCAGGCCCGCCAGACCCTCGACGACCTGCGGGAGCTGGCCGCCGGCATCCACCCCTCCGTGCTGGCGCAGGGCGGCCTGGTGGAGGCGGTGGAATCGCGCTGCGCCCGCCTGCCGGTGGCGACGACCGTGCTGGCCGGCCCGGATCTGCGCGCGGCCCGCTTCGCCGACGAGATCGAGGGCGCGCTGTACTTCACCGTCAGCGAGGCGCTGGCCAACGCGCTCAAGCACGCCGCCGCTGGAAAGATAGAGGTACGGCTGTCGCACCACGACGGCCGGCTGCGGGCCTCGGTCCGCGACGACGGCAGGGGGTTCGAGCCGTCCGCCACCGCTCTGGGCGCCCTGGCCGACCGGCTGAGCGCGCTCGGCGGCGGCCTGGAGGTGTCGAGCACGATCGGAAAGGGGACCACGGTGAGCGCCTGGGTGCCGGCACATGGCTGAGCCGCTGCGTACGGTCGTGGCCGACGACCACTACCTGGTGCGCGAGGGCGCCAGGCGGCTGCTGGAGACGTCGGGACGGGTGGAGGTGGTGGCCGCTGTGGGCAACGCCGACGAGCTGCTCGACGCGGTCCGCAGGTTCGCGCCCGACGTGGTGGTCACCGACATCAGGATGCCGGGCGGCGGCTGGCGGGCCGGGTTCGAGGGCATCGACGCGGCCCACGCCGTCCGGTCGGCGCATCCCGGGGTCGGGGTGGTGGTGCTGTCGCAGTTCGGCGACGCCCTGTACGCCTTCGAGCTGTTCAAGAAGGGCACCGAGGGCTTCGCGTACCTGCTGAAGGACCGGGTCGGCGACCTCGACGAGCTGCTCGGCGCGATCACCGCCGTGGCCGAGGGCGGCTCGGTGATCGACCCCAAGGTGGTCGAGGGGCTGATGTCGCGGCGGGAGGTGCGCGGCGGGGGCGACTCGCCGCTCGGCTCGCTGACCGGGCGGGAGCGCGAGGTGCTGCGGGAGATGGCGCGGGGGCGGTCCAACCCGGCGATCGGGCGGGCGCTGCACCTGTCGCTGTCGTCGGTGGAGAAGAACGTCAACGTGATCTTCTCCAAGCTCGGGCTGGAGAACACCGGCGACGTCAACCGGCGGGTGGCCGCGGTGCTGGCCTATCTGGAGGGTTGAGGCCTCATCCGAAGTCGCTTCATCCGAAAACAGAAGGCGGCGGCACCGGGGCGAGGACCGGGTCGCCGTCGCGGATGGGGGCGGCGCCGGCGACGAAGTTCGTGAGGGCCTCGCCGTACACGCATCTGGCCTGGGTGAGGCCGCCGGCCGCGCGGCGGGTGAGCAGGTCGACGGGCAGGGAGGTGCGGGAGGCGGCGACGATGAGGTTGCCGAAGCGGCGCCCGCGCATGATGGCGGGCTCGGCCAGCAGCGCGACGTGGCCGTAGGCGGCGGTGACGGTGGCCAGCAGGCGGCGGGCGAAGGACAGGCCCTTGCCGTCCGCGATGTTGATCAGCAGCGTCCCGGTGGGACGCAGGACGCGCGCCAGGTCGGCCAGGTACTCGGCGGTGGCCAGTTCGACCGGCATCGTGGCGGCGGTGAAGGCGTCGAGCACGACCAGGTCGGCGCTCTCGTCCCAGACCTTCTGGGTGCCCTCCCTGCCCCCGGCGACGATCACCTTGAGCTTGGGGATCGAGCGCAGGTCGAGTTGCTCGCGCACGAGGTTGACCAGCAGGCCGTCGGGCTCGAGGACGATGTGGCGGGAGCCGGGGCGGGTGGCGGAGACGTAGCGGGGGATGGAGCACGCGCCGCCGCCGACGTGCAGACAGCTGATCGGCCCGTCGTCCATGACGTCGATCACATCGGCCATAAGCCGCACATATTCAAATTCCAGGAATGTGGGGTCTTGTAGGTCGATATATGACTGAGGTACGCCATCCTTGGACAGCACCCAGCCATCCTGCCTGTCCAGATCCCGGAGAAGCTCGACTTCACCGAACGTCACCGGGTACCGGCCGGGCATCGGCTCCCGCTGTCCACGTGCCACTTTCTGTCCCCTTTCCTGGGAGAAACGGTATGCGACGACGAAGGCTGATTGTCCTCCTTATTGCGCTTCTGGCGGTGATGGGGGCGGGAGCCTTCGCGGTCCTCGCGGCCAACAGCACGCACGGAAGCCCGGAGAAGACGGCCGAGTCGTACTTCACCGCCTGGCGCCGCGGCGACGTGCAGGCCATGAGCAGGCTCGTCTTCCAGGTGCCCGACGATTTCATGGCACGGCACCTGTCCCTGTCCAGTTCGCTGCGCGTGGACGCCATCGAGCTGACCCCCGGCACCCTCACGATGACCGGTGAGGAGAGCGCCGAGGTGCCGTTCACCGGGCGACGGAAATTACGCGAGCTCGGCTGGTGGGAGTTCCAGGGCACGCTGAGGCTGGCCGTACGCGAGAAGGGGTGGCACGTCCTCTGGGCCCCGGAGACCCTGCACCCGCTGCTCAAGGACAACGGCATCCTGGAGCTGGCCTCGGTGCAGGCGCCCTCGGTCGAGCTGGTCACCAGCGAGGGCGAGCGCTTCCCCGAGAACAGCTACGCCGAGTACTACCTGGAGAAGCTGGCCGACGCGTACCCGCACAAGAAGGGCACCGCGCTCCAGGCGATCCTGCCGGACGACAGCACCCAGACGCTGATCAGCAAGGTGTCGAAGCCCAAGGCGCAGAAGACCACGCTCTCGCGCGCCGTGCAGGCCGCCGCCGCGCGGGCCCTGGACGGCGTCTCGGACGCGGCCATCGTGGCGATCCGGTCGAGCACCGGCGAGATCGTGGGCGTGGCCGACCGGCTGGAGGGCGGCAACAAGGCGTTCACGTCGTTCTTCCCGCCCGGCTCGACGTTCAAGACCGTGGTGGCCGCGGCGCTGATGGGGACGGGGCTGTCCGGATCGTCGCAGGTCGAGTGCCCGGCCACCTATCAGATCCCCGGCTTCAGGTCCTTCAGGAACGCCGCCGCCGCCGACCGGGGCACGATCAGCTTCACCGAGGCGTTCGCGCACTCCTGCAACACCACCTTCGTCGAGGAGGCCACCACCCGCATGGAGCCCGGTGACCTGATCGAGGCGGCCGCGCCCTGGGGCTTTCGCGGCCTGCGGCTGCCCACCGGCGCGGGCGGCTCCTGCGGTCAGATCCCCGAGCCGGAGAAGATGAACCTGGACTGGTTCGGCGAGGCCGTCATCGGCCAGGCGAGCGTGCAGGCCACGCCGCTGTGCATGGCCGCCGTCGCCGCCGCGGTCGAGAGCGGCGTGTGGCGCTCGCCCCGGCTGCTGCCCGCCGACGAGGCGGCCGACCTGGAGGGCCCGCCCCTGCGCGACATCGAGCTGGACGCCGGCGTGGCCGAGGGGCTGCGGGAGATGATGCGGGCCGTGGTCGAGTACGGCACCGCCGCCGGCGCCGGCCTGCCCGAGGGCGTGGCGGGCAAGACCGGCACGGCCGAGGTGGACACGGAGAACGAGCACGGCTGGTTCATCGGCTACCGGGACGACCTGGCCTTCTGCGTGTTCGTCCGCAACGGCGGCTCGGGCCGCTCGGCCGCGGTCCCCATCGCGGCGCGGTTCCTGCAAGGACTGTAGGGGTTGCTAAGGGGTACCTAACCTACGGTACCGTAGGTTATATGACGACCGCTTTCGTGAAGCCCAGGCTGCGCGGCTGGTTGCACACGGGGGCGCTGCCCGTGACGCTCGTCGCGGGATTCGCGCTCGTGGCACTGGGCCCGACGCTGCAGGCACGGCTGGCCTCGGCGATCTACGCCGTCACCTCGGGGCTGCTCTTCGGCATCTCGGCCACCTATCACCGCGGCACGCTCGGCCCCAGGCTGGCGGAGGTGCTGCGCCGGTTCGACCACGCCAACATCTACCTGATCATCGCCGGCACCTACACGCCCTTCGCCCTGCTCGCCCTGTCCGGCGCCGCCCGCATCGCGGTCGTCTCGGTCATCTGGGGCGGAGCGCTGATGGGCGTGCTGTTCCGCGTCTTCTGGATGGGGGCGCCGCGCTGGCTCTACACCGTCCTCTACCTGGCGCTCGGCTGGGCCGCCATCTTCGTGATGCCCCAGCTGCTGGAGGGCGCGGGCCTCGCCGCCGTCGTGCTGGTGGCCGTGGGCGGCGTCTTCTACAGCGCCGGAGCCATCGTGTACGGCCTGCGCCGCCCGGACCCGTCACCCGCGTGGTTCGGTTTCCACGAGGTCTTCCACGCCTTCACCCTCGCCGCGTACCTGGTCCAGTACATCGCCGTCTCGATCGTGGTGTACTCCCACGTGTGAACCTCGGTGATGAGCAGTACGTGTCGGTGACCTCCTTCAAGCGCGACGGCACCCCCGTAGCCACCCCGGTCTGGTGCGCCCGCGACGGCGAGGCGGTCGTGATCTGGACGGTCGCCGACTCGTGGAAGGTCAAGCGCATCCGCGCCAACCCGCGCGTGACCGTCGCCCCGTGCGACCTGCGCGGCAAGGTGAGCGGCCCGGCCGTGGACGGCAAGGCGGAGATCCTCCCGGCCGGGGAGACCGAGCGGGTGCGCGGCCTGCTGCGGCGCAAGTACGGCCTGATCGGGCGGATCACCCTGCTGGGCAGCCGGCTCAGAAGGGGCGCCACCGGAACTCTTGCCATCCGGATCACCGATATTTGACCCCATCAGGGTCTCCATGAGTGATCTTTCTGGAAAGCATCGGGGCATGGAGCAAATCGCGCGCACGTGGTGGCTCGTACTCATCCGAGGCATCTGCGCCATCATCTTCGGCATCCTCGCGCTGGTCTGGCCGGGGATCACGCTGTACGTCCTGGTGATCTTCTTCGGCGCCTACGCGATCGTCAGCGGCCTCTTCTCGCTCTTCGCGGCCTTCGGCCACAACGTGCAGTCGAGGGCCTGGCTCATCATCTCCGGCATCATCGGCATCCTGGCCGGCATCGTGGCCTTCGCCTGGCCGGGGATCACCGCGCTCGCCCTGCTCTACGTCATCGCCTTCTGGGCGATCTTCACCGGCATCGCCGAGATCGTCGCCGGCATCGCGCTCCGCAAGGAGATCGACAACGAGTGGATGCTCATCCTGGGCGGCGCGCTCTCGGTGCTCTTCGGCATCCTGCTCATCATCTGGCCGGCCACCGGGATGCTCACGCTGACCTGGCTGCTCGGCATCTTCGCGATCATCTACGGCATCGCGATGGTCATCCTGTCCTTCAAGGTGAAGAAGCTGGCGCCGTGAAGCGGTGGGCACGGAAAGTTTACGGGTATTTACGGCATCTATAGGGAAGGTATGTCGTGTCTGGCTCACCCGGGAGGAAGACATGGATGTACTCGACCGCCTCGCCCGCCATCTCCTCGTCGACGGCTACCGGCTGGTGCTCGACCTCGAACGCAGCCAGGGCTCCTGGCTCACCGACCTGCGCACCGGCCGCAGGTACCTGGACTTCTACACGTTCTTCGCCTCGGCTCCGCTGGGCGTGAACCCCCCGTTCGACGCGGAAACGGCCCGGCTCCTGGGCGAGGTGGCGCGTAACAAGCCCGCCAACCCGGACATGTACACCGAGCACCTGGCCGACTTCGCCGACACCTTCAGCCGCGTGCTCGGCGACCCGGAACTGCCCCACCTGTTCTTCGTCGAGGGCGGGGCGCTGGCCGTCGAGAACGCGCTCAAGACCGCCTTCGACTGGAAGAGCCGGCGCAACGAGGCGGCCGGGCGCGGCCGTACCCTCGGGACCAAGGTCCTGCACCTGACCCGCGCCTTCCACGGCCGCAGCGGCTACACACTCAGCCTCACCAACACCGACCCGGCCAAGACCGACCGCTTCCCCACCTTCGGCTGGCCGCGCGTCGAGGTCCCCGCGATCCACCACGGCGATGTGGAGGCCGCGGAGGCACGCGCACTCGCCCAGGCCCGCGCCGCGTTCGAGGCCCACCCGCACGACATCGCCTGCTTCATCGCCGAGCCCATCCAGGGCGAGGGCGGCGACAACCACATGCGCCCGGAGTTTCTGCGGGCGATGCAGCACCTGTGCCACGAGTACGACGCGCTGTTCGTCCTGGACGAGGTGCAGACCGGCGCCGGGACCACCGGCACCCCCTGGGCCTACCAGCAGCTCGGCCTCGAACCGGACATCGTGGCCTTCGCCAAGAAGGTCCAGGTGGGCGGCATCATGGCCGGGCGCAGGGTGGACGAGGTCGCCGACAACGTCTTCCGCGTCAGCAGCCGGATCAACTCCACCTGGGGCGGCGGCCTGGTCGACATGGTCCGCTCCCGCGCGCTCCTGGAGATCATCGAGCGCGACGACCTCATCGCCCGCGCCGCCACGCTCGGCGAACAGGCACTCGAAGGCCTCACCAAGATCCAGGCCGAGCACCCCGACCTGATGTCCAACGCCCGCGGCCGCGGCTTCATGATCGCCTTCGACCTGCCCGACCCGGCCCGGCGCGACGCCCTGGTCGGCCGGCTGAGGGAGGACGAGGGCGTCCTGGTCCTGCCGTGCGGCGAGCGGTCGGTACGCCTGCGCCCCGCCCTGAACATCCCCGAAGAGGACCTGGACCACGGCCTCAAGGCGATCGCACGAGCCCTGACCTGAGCGCCCGCTATAGCCCTGGTTTGAGCGCCCGCCCGTGCTCTGGTTTGAGGGCCCGCTCGCGGAGGGCTGTCGCGGTGGCCGCGTCGGCCGGCAGGAACGCCTCCAGGTGCAGCTCGGCGACGGTCACGTCCATCGCGGTGGCGAACGAGGTGATCGTGGTCAGCAGACGTAGCTCGCCGTCCCGTGAACGCAGCCGCAGCGGGACGGCGAAGCCCAGGTGCTCGGGCCCCGGCGCCGCCACGGGCAGGTACGACTCCAGCTCCCCGATGTAGACGTCCAGCCGCGGATCCGGGCTGCGCAGCAGCTGGGCCCGCAGGTTCTCCACCACGTGCCGCCCCCAGTCGGCCAGGTTGGCCACCCGCGCGCCCATGCCCCGCGGATGCAGCGCCAGCCGGAACAGGTTGACCGGTGGCTCCAGCAGCTCCGGCGCCGCGCCCTCGGCGAGGACCTCGAAGGCCGCGTTGGCGGCGAGCAGCTCGCCGTAGGGCCGAACCACCACGGCCGGGTACGGCAGGTGCCCCTCCAGCACGCGCTCCAGCGCCTCTCTGACCGGCTCCAGCGCGGGATCGTCCAGGCTGGACTCCGGGAAGGCCGGAGCGTATCCAGCGGCCAGCAGGAGCCCGTTGCGCTCGCGCGGCGACAGCCCGAGCGAGTCGGACAGGCGGACCACGATCTCCCTGCCGGGCCGAGAGCGCCCGCTCTCCATGAAGCTGAGGTGCCGCTGCGTCGTGCCCGCGCGCCCGGCCAGCTCCAGCTGGCTGACCCGGCGGACGCCGCGCCAGTGCTTCAGCGCGCTTCCGAATCGTTCCACAAGCACTTTCTAGCCCAAACCGGGCGCTAGCCACGATTCCCTGCCGGGAATTGCCGCCCCCCGCGCCGCCGAGCACGATCGTCGGCATGACGAAGAACGTGATCGACGGTTTCAACGCCGCCTTCCGCACCCACGACCCCTCCGGCCTGCCCGCTTTGGTGGCCGATGACTGCGCGCTTGAGAACGTGGACGGCGCCGCCTACACGGGGCCGGGCGAGGCGCTGCGCTTCTGGTCGGCGCTGGCCGAGGACGAGTCGCTCACCTGGACGGTCGAGGACGTCAGCGTGCTGGGCGACGAGGCGGTCATCCGGTGGCGCTTCGCCTCGGGCGGCGCCGTCACCAGAGGCCTCAACCTCATGCGGCTGCGCGACGGTCTGATCGCCGAGGCGACCGGCTATCTGAAGGTGGGCATGGGGTGACCACCCGGCCGGTGCGCGGGCGCGCGTCACGGCGGTCAGGCGGTGCGGCGGAGGAGCGTCAGCCTGGAGGGCCCCCAGCCCTTGTGGCGGTTTGGGGTGGGGGCGGCTCTGCCGTACGGGGGACTAGTCGTCAGACCTTGAGTTCCACAGGCCTATGGCGGTGACGCGGGAATCCACGCCGAGTTTGGCGTAGATGCGATTGACGTGGTTCTTCACGGTCTTCTCGCTCAGGAACAAGCGCTGCGCTATCTGGCCATTGGACTGACCTGTGGCTATCAGATCCATGACCTCTGCCTCGCGCTTGCTTAAGGATGTGAACACTCCGCCGAAGGCGGTGTCGTCGACTCTCATCCGGCCTCCGTGGGCACGATGTCAGTCTGATCGCCGAGGGACCCCCGTGCTTCCGGCGCTAGCGGTAGACAGCGAGCATAACTCGCAAAGTCTTGGTTTGGGGACGATGCCGGAGAAAACGACGATGGCCGGTCCCTCAGGACCGGCCATGTCACCAAGGGTGAGTGACGGGACTTGAACCCGCGACATCCAGGACCACAACCTGGCGCTCTACCAACTGAGCTACACCCACCATGCGTGCCACATCGCGGCGGCACAGGAAAAGTGTAGCGGTGTTCGGGAGTCTTTACGCCACCCGATTAACCGCTGACACGTTCGGCGAGTCCACGGGCCGTCACCGAATCGGGACCGGGCTGGCCGACGAACACCGCCGCCCGATAGTAGCGCAGTTCCCTGATCGACTCGGTGATGTCCGCGAGCGCCCGATGGCCGCCCTGCTTCTCCGGCGCGGCGAAGTAGACCCGCGGGTACCAGCGGCGCACCAGCTCCTTGATCGACGACACGTCGATCATCCGGTAGTGCAGGTACGCGTCGACCGCGGGCATGTCACGCGAGATGAACGTGCGGTCGGTGCCGATCGAGTTGCCGCACAGCGGCGCCTTCTTCGACTCCGGCACGTGGCGGCGGATGTACTCCAGCACGAGCGACTCGGCCTCGGCCAGCGTGACCCCGCCGGCGAGCTGTGGCAGCAGGCCCGAGGCCGTGTGCATCTCGCGCACCACCTGCGACATCTGCTCCAGCGACTCTGGCGGGGGCTTGATGACCACGTCGACGCCCTCGTCCACCTGGTTGAGCTCGCTGTCGGTGATGACGCACGCCACTTCGACGAGCGCGTCACGACCCAGGTCGAGGCCGGTCATCTCGCAGTCGATCCATACGAGCAAGTCACTCATGGGCTCAGCCTAGTGCCCCTGCTCAGGCGGGCTTGAGCGAGCCGATAACCTTGTCCACCACATCGGTGCCCAGATTGTCGGGAACGGAGATGTAAATCAGCGCAGGACGCTCGCCCGGACCCCGGTCCATGAGCACCACCGCGCCGTTCTCCTTCTTCCACTTGTACTTCTTCTCCGCGGAGATCTTGGAGAAGTCGAGCTCGAACTGCAACACCCAAGCGTCCTTGTCGCCGATCTTGAGCGCCTCGTTCTTGACGATCTTGCGGGTGTGCGTGAGCTGGTAGTAGTTGCTGAACGAGGCCAGCACCGCTCCGGCCGCCGTCTGCAGGCTCTGCCCGTTCTCATAGGGGTAGAGCTCGTTCAGCGCGCCGGTGTAGACGTTGCCGATCCAGTTGGACTCGCCGTTGTACTTCTCGTGCGAGACCGCCTCGACCGCGCTGCTCCACCTCTGCTGCGTCGGGTCGGTGCCGTTGACCCGGTCGGCCGGGGGGACGGTCCAGCCCTCGGGCGCCTCGAAGGACACGCCCGCCTGGGGGTCGGTGATGCGGCCGTCCTGGATGCCGGGCATCTGCGAAGGCACCGGGTCCGGGGTGGGCGTGGTGCCCGGGTCCTCGGTCTCGGTGGGGCTCGGGAAGATGTCCGAGGAGGGCGGCGGGGACTCCTGGGCGGTCGTGCCGCCGGTCCTGTTGACCACGACGACCGCGGCCACCACGATCAGCGCCACCACGACCAGCACGCCCACTCCGCCGAGGATCCAGGGCAGGGGGCCGCCGGACTTCTTCGGCGGCTGGCCGTAGGCGGTGGGGCCGGGGAGCTGGCCGTACTGCCCGTACTGGGCGGTGGGCTGCTGGCCGTAGGGGGGTTGCTGGCCGTACTGGCCGGGCTGTTGGCCGTACTGGCCCGGCTGCTGGGCGTACTGGCCGGGCTGCTGGGCGTACTGGCCGGGCTGTTGGGCGTATTGGCCCGGCTGTTGCTGGGCGTAGGGGTTCTCGGCGTGTGACGGCTGCGCGTACTGGTTCGCGCCGGACGGGGGCTGGCCGTACGGGTTGGCGCCCGAGGACGGCTGGCCGTACGCGTTTCCGCCGGAAGGCGGCTGTTCGTAGGCGTTCGCGCCGGATGACGGCTGGGCGAAAGGCGTGGACCCGGGGGGCGGCTGCGGGTTCGGGCCGGACGACGCCTGGGGGTCCGGCTGGCCGTACTGGCTCTGGCCCTGCGTGGGCTGGCCGAACTGCAGCGTGGGGTTGGCCGGGTGGGCCGACCAGTCCGTGCCGCCCTCGACAAGGGTCGGGGGCGGCTGTTCCTGCGCGTGTGTGGCATCGGTCCACTGGTTGCCGTCCCACCAGCGGAGTTGGGGCGATCCGTAGGGGTCGGGGTACCAGCCCGCCGGGGTCTGCGAGGTCATGTCGCCAGAGTAGTAAGAACTGCTATGAGATGCATTGTCAGCACTTGTAGGTGAAGCTCGCCTTGTCCTGCAGACGCTGCGGCGAGACGACCGTCAGCGTCGCCGTGAGCTTGGCCGTGCTCTTGCCCGACACCTTCCACTTCAGCGGCACCGTGTAGGACGACTTGTCGGAGGTGATGCGCTGCGTCTGGCGGATCTTCTCCTTCCTGTCGCTCTGCGCCCACTCGTAGACGATCTCCCCTGAGGAGCCATTGGTGACGATCTTGCCGCTGATCAGCACGTCCGCGTCGCAGCCCTGCGCCTTCTTCGGCGCCGTCACGTCGACCGAGGTCACCGCCAGCGGCGTCGATGGCCCGCTCAGCCGGAACCACGCCAGCAACGCCCCCGCCACGATCACCGCGAACACCGCGGCGGCCAGGATCGTCCGCCGCCGCCGGGCCCGCGCGGCCCGCCCGCGCCGCTTGCCCGGTGTCCCGGCGGCGTCGGCCCGGCCCTCCCGCCAGATCCGCTCCGCCGTGGTGCCCAGGGACGGCGACACCCCGGGCCCGAAGTGCTGCTGCTCCAGCGCCGGAACGTGCAGCAGCGTGACGATCTCGCCCTCGTCGCGGTCCGGGATCGGGTTGACGCCGATCTCCAGCGTCGTCCGGTTACGCACCTCCTGGGCCAGCCGGTCGCGGGTGATCTGGCCGCCGGGCAGGACCTCGCGCTGGCCGAGCAGCACGTCCCTGGCCGCCGCCAGCCCGTGGAGCGTGGCCGTGGCCGCCGCCCGGTCGAGCAGTTGCGCGGACGGCGCCGGGCAGTCCGCGCCCAGCGCCCTGGCCAGCGACGCCCACGCCGCCACGTCGCGGTCCGGCTCGGCCCGCAGCCCTCTGATCGCGTCGGCCAGGCCGCGCTCGATCAGCACCGCGGAGCCGTCGTCCCCGATCACGATCGTGCCCGGGTGCAGGGCGCCGTGCGCCAGTCCCGACGCGTGCAGGGCCTGCAGCGTCTGCGCCGTCTCCACGAGTACGGCCGCCGCCCCCGGCGGATCCACCGCCCGCGCCGCCATGAGGTCGCCCAGCGACGGGCTGACCGGTCCGGCCGTGAGCAGCCACACCTCCTCGCCCGCCGCCACCACGTCGGCCACCTGCACCAGGCCGCTCAGCCCGTTCTGCGTCAGCGGCCGGTCGGCCACCACCGTGGCCACGACGCGCTCGCGCACGCCGGGCAGGCCGACCACGCCGCTGTCGAACCGCAGCGCGCCCGCTCTGCGGCCGGACGGCGTGATCGCGTCGAACCAGGTGCCGAGCTCGGTGATGCGGGTGTGGTCCGTGAGCCGGTAACCGGCGATGGACTCGCTCGCGTTGCTCATCGCCGTCGTAACCCCCGGGGTCTCCTAGCGCCTCCTGCGGTGCCTGCCGGACATGCGGCGCTTCACCGCAAGTGTGACGGGAACCGCGCCGGACGTCACCAGCTCGAAGGCCAGCACCGCCGCCACACCTCCTCCGTCGAACCCTTCCGAGGCGACCCCCTCCAGGGCCGCGTCACCGTCCCGCGACGTGCCGTCCTCCTGGGCGGCGGCCCGGGGCGCCGGCTGCGCCTGGGAGCCGGCCTGCTGGGAGTCCGTGTCCCGCTGGGAGCTCGTGTCCTGCTGGGCGTCGCCCTTCTCGCCGCGGGTCGGTTCGCCCTCAGGCGGCTGGGTCGTGGCCGGTGGGGTGGTGGACGGGCGGCCGGTGGGCGGCTGGCTCGTGGGCGGCCGGGTGGTCGGCGGGGCCGAAGTGGCCGGGGGCGACGAACTGGGCGGCGGCGAGGTCTCGTCGGCGCTGGAACGTCCCGTGATGCCCTCGTCCGGTGTCTCGCTCGGCGACGGCGTCTTGGTCGGCTTCTTCGTCTTGGTCGGCGTCGGCTTGGGCGTGGGTGTGGGCTTCGGGGTGGGTGTCTTGGTGGGCGGCTTCGTCGTCTGCGCCACGGGCGGCGGCGCCGCGGTCACCGTGTCGGACGGCTCCGGCGTCGGCTCGGGCGTGGTCACCTCGGGTGTCGGTTCCTCGGTGGTCTCCTCGGGGAGCGGCACGTCGAGCGATGACACGCTGGCGGTGGGCGTACTGCGTGCCGCCTGGAGGGTGGGCTCGTCGTCGGAGGAGTTGACCACCACGATCGCGACGGCCACGAGGACACCGGTGCAGACCGCGCCGATCGCGACCTTCGCCCCCAGCTTGCTCATGAGCTTGGCCGCCGGAGTCGCGAGGTCGGTGCGCGCCATCGACGTCGCGACCTCCGCCACCTCCTCGGGCGGGGTCGGGAACATGAGCAGCAGCAGCCCGGCCAGCCTGGCCAGACGCCGGTGCCCGCGCTCCTCCCAGCCCGGCCCGTACGCCTCGACCGCCACCGCCTCCAGCTCCGCCAGCAGCGCGTCGGCCGTCTCGGGACGCTCGGCGGGATGCTTGGCCAGCCCCCGCTCGACCAGTCCCCGAAGCGGCTCGGGAACCTCCTCGACCGGTGGCGGCGTGCTGTGGTGCTGGCGGGCCAGCGCGGCCAGGTTGGTCGCCCGGTAGGGCCGGGCGCCGGTCAGGCATTCGAAGAAGACGATCGTGGCCGCGTACACGTCGGTCGTGGGGGACGCGGGCGCGCCCGACCACTGCTCGGGCGCCATGTACGGCGGCGTGCCCGACGTGTTCGCCCCTTGCCCGGCCCGTACGGCGATGCCGAAGTCGACCAGCTTGCTGGTGCCGTCGCCCTGGACGATCACGTTCTCGGGCTTGAAGTCCCGGTGGACCACGCCGACCGCGTGGGCCTCGGACAGGCCGAGCAGCGAGCCCTTGAGCACCGTCAGCGCGGCCTCGGGCCCCGTGGGACCCTCCGAGCTGAGGACCTCGCGCAGGGAGACGCCGTTGACCAGGTCCATGATGATGGCGGCGCCCTCGCCGGTCTCGACGTAGTCGATCAGCCGGGCGTTGTACGGGCTGCGCATGGTGCCCAGCAGCCGGGCCTCATGGCGGAACCGCGCGACGAACGTGACGTCGGCGCGCAGCTCGTCCGACAGGTACTTGATGGCGACCTGCTCGCCGTCATGGTCCCGCGTGGCCAGGACTACGCGTCCCGACGCACCGGCCCCGAGTTCGCGTACCTCGGTGTAGCCGGGAACCCCCCAATGCCCATACATAACGCCTCTTCTCTGGAGTCGTCAGGGCCCCCACCCACAGCAGACGCTCGGCAGTGTAACCCGTCTTACTCCAGAGAAGTCGGATATTTCATCGTTCCGGTTTGGGGGTTTCCGACGTCTTCTCGGCGGGTTTCTGTTCTGTTGGCGTCTCCGACGGGCTTTCGGAGGGTTCGGAGGGGCAGGCGGGGGTTTGTCCGCTCGCGCTGTCCGCCTTGCCTCCGGCCGACGCCGTCACCGACCACCGGGACCCGCAGGGCGTCTTCCCGGCCGCGAACGAGACTGTTCTGGTGTAGGCGGTCTCACCGGCCAGGTCCATGGCGTCGCTGCCGATGGTCCGTCCGGCCACGGTGAACGTGACGCTCAGCCGTACCGCCTGCTCGTTGAGTGTGGTGACGGCGACCGTCGCGCTCGCCAGGCCGCGCGCGCCGAGCGCGGCGCGCAGCACGCTGATGCGCTGCACGCCCGCCGGACAGCCGACCGCCGCCCGTGAGGAGGCCTGCCGGTCGCCCGCGGTCACGGTGACGGTCAGCGTGCCGCCGCAGGGGCGCTTGGCGAAGCTGTGGCTGTAGGCGCGGGTGTAGGACGTGTCGCCGGACAGCGTCGTCTCCCGGGTCAGGACCGGCTCGCCGTTCAGGGAGAGGCTGGCGCGCATCGGGATCGCGGCCGTTCCGCTGGCCGCGGCCGAGATCCGCATGCTCACCGAACGGCCGGGGGACTCGGCCACCGACAGCGCCACGCGCAGGCGGGTGACGTCCGTGGGGCAGTCGGGGACGTTCACGCTCGCGCTCTTCGCCCCGCCCGTCGCGGCGGGCGAGGTGGAGACGGTCAGCGTGACCGTCTCGCCGCACGCGCCGTCGTCCAGGGTGTGGCTGAAGGAGCGGGTGTAGCTGAGCGCGCCGCTGAGGCGGGCCGTCGTGGTCTTGACGACCGCGCCGCCCACGGTGAAGCGGGCCGTCAGCGTGACCGGGCCCTTGCTCGTGGCCCGTACGGTGGCCGTTCCCGCGGCCGCGTTCCCGTTCGAGGAGGAGAGCGTCAGCTTGCCCAGGCCGATGCCCGAGACCGTCGCCGGGGGAGTGGGCGTCTTCGTGGGTTTCGGGGTGGGCGTCTTGGTGGTCGGTTTGGTCGTTGGCTTGGTGGTGGTGGGGGTGTTCGTGGTGGGTTCGGTGGTCTCGGCGGGTTCGGTGGCGTCCGGGCTGGATGGGCCGGACGCCGACGGGATCACCGCTATCGGCACGGAGGCCACCGCGCTCGGATCGACCACCTCGGGCGTTTCCGGGAGCGTGGTCGTCGGCGGCGTGCCCAGCTGGGCCGGGCTGAGCGGCGCCGGAGTCTGCGAGGCCGCGACCACGTCCACCGGAGTGGTCGACGGGCCGCGCGAGCTCAGGATCACCACCGCGGCGACCGCCACCGCGACCGCCAGGCCCGTGCCCACGCCCATCCTGACCGCGTTGTGCCGCATCGCCTTGAAGACCGTCCGCGTCACGGACGTGCCCACCTCAGGCATCGCCACCGGTTGCGGGACCGGCCAGAGCGCCGCCAGCAGGGCCACCAGCGCGGCCAGGCGGCGTTTGCCGCGTTCCTCCCAGTCCTCGCCGTAGCCCGCCCTCGCGGCCTCCTCCAGCTCGGCCACGAAGTCCGCCGCGCTGGCCGGGCGCTGGTCGGGATGCTTGGCCATGCCTCGGGTCACGAGGTCGCGTACGGGCTCCGGCGCGTCGTGGACCGGGATCGGCGCGTGCAGATGCTGATAGCCCAGCACGCTCGGCTCGGTCGAACGGTAGGGCCGGTGCCCGGTCAGGCACTCGAAGAAGACCGCCGTCGCCGCGTAGACGTCGGTGGCGGGGGAGGCGGGCCCGCCCGCCCACATCTCCGGCGCCATGTAGGGCGGCGTGCCCTCGGGATGGGCGGCCGTCCCCTCCCGTACGGCGATGCCGAAGTCGACCAGCTTGCTGACCCCGTCCTCGCGGACGACCACGTTCTCCGGCTTGTAGTCCCGGTGCACCAGCCCGATCGTGTGCGCACGGGCCAGCCCCAGCAGCGAACCCTTCAGCACGACCAGGGCCGCCTCGGGGCTCGTGGTGCCGTTCTCGCGGAGCAGGGCGCGCAGTGACACGCCGTTGACCAGCTCCATCACGATGGCGGCGCCGCTGGGCTCCTGGATGTACTCCCACATGGTCGCGATGTGCTGATCGCGTAACGTGGTGAGCAGCCGCGCCTCCGACTGGAACCTGGCCAGCGCGGCCGGATTCTGTCTGAGCCGTTCGGCCAAATACTTGATCGCGACTTTGACACCGGTGTCGTCATGCTCGGCCAAGACGACCCGGCCACTTCCGCCCGTACCGAGCTGTCGGATCTCGGTGTACCCGGGGGCACTCCACTCCATCGCCAACTCCCATCAGGAGGCGGCCCACCAGATTGGACGTGCGATCTAGCGGTCAGGTTTTCATGAAACTACTGCCATCTCCGGATGTGAACGGCTTTACCGATACCTTCTCTAACCGGTCCGCCCACCCACCCCCCTGACCAGGCCCAACCCCACCCCGCCCCGGTCACCCTCCGCACGGGCACCCAGGCTTTCCGTGACGCCCCCGCTCGCCCACCCGGGCTCCTCGCGTCCCGGCCCGCAAGGCACGGGCTCCCCACGGCTCCGGGGTTCTCCAAGGTTCCTGGATCCCGTCAGCCGCGGAGTGAGGTAGCGGGTGGGGTGGGCGGGCGTTCGCCGCCTGCCGGGCCCGGTACGCCGGCGAACCGGTAAGGGACGGGGGCGCGCCCTGGCTGGACGACCAGGATGGCGCCGGGTTCCTCGGAGTAGAAGGCCGACTCCACCGCCGCCGCCACGTCCTCCGCGTCCAGCAGCGGGAACCCGGCCCCCAGGAACACGTCCCGCATCCCGGCCACCAACGGCGTGTCGGTGAAGCCGGGGCACACCGCCCCGATCCGCACCCCGGACGCGGCAAGAGGCTTGGCCAGCCCTCTGACCAGCCCCACCACCGCGTGCTTGGTCATCGTGTACACCGGGTCCCCGTCATAGGCGACGAGCCCGGCCAGCGACGAGGTGACCACGATCGCGCCGCCGCCCCCGCGGGTGAGGGCGGGCAGGGATTCGGCCACGCCGTACACGACGCCGTCGATGTTGACGCCGACGGCCTTGCGGTACTGGTCGGGGTCGAACGCGGTCAGGTCCACGCCGCTGGAGATGCCGGCGTTGAGGTGGACGAGGTCGAGCCGGCCGTACGCGCGCTCGGCCGTGGCGACGGCCCGCGCGGAGGTCTCGCGGTCGGTGACGTCGCCCGCCACCGCGGTGCCGCCGAGCTCTTTGGCCAGCCGTTCCGCGCCGTCCGCGTCGACGTCGACGAGCACGCAGCGGGCGCCGCCGCGGGCCAGCCGCCTGGCGACGGCCGCGCCGATCCCGCTGGCGGCTCCGGTGATCAACGCGACCGTACTCATGGGGCCTCCTGGTCGAGCATGCGGTGGGCGCGGGCGATCAGCGTGGGTACGGCGGCGCCGATGCCGTCGAAGCCCTCTCCCACGGTCTTACCCTGCCGGAACCGGGCATGGATACCCTCGACGATGACGGCCAGCTTGAAGTTGCCGAACGCCACGTAGTAATTGATGTCGGAGATATCGCGCCCGGACACCTTGGCGTAGCACGCGGCGAACTCGGCCGCGTTCAGAAACCCCGGCGCCAGCGTGACATCCCCCGCCACGGGCACGCTCGCACGTTCCGCGTCGCCCGGATCCTGCCAGTACGTGAGCGTCAGCCCCAGATCGGCCAGCGGATCGCCGAGCGTGGACATCTCCCAGTCGACCACCGCCAGGATCTCCGGCGGATCCCGCCTGACCAGCGTGTTGTCCAGCCGGTAGTCGCCATGCACGAGCGTGCTCTCCGAGCGCGACGGCATGCGTTCGCGCAGCCGCCCCACCAGCCGGTCGTACTCGGGAAGGTCGGCCGCCTTCGATCGCTCCCACTGTTGTTCCCACCGGTTCAGCTGCCTGGCCAGGTACCCCTCCGGCCGCCCGAAGTCGCCCAGCCCCACCTGCCGGTAGTCGACGTCGTGGATGGCGGCGAGGATCTCCGCGAGCCGTTCCGACAGCCGTCGCGCCTGCTCGGGCGGCGGGTCGCCGAGCTCCGCCCGGGTGCGTACGGCGGCGCCGTCCACCTGCCCCATCACGTAGAAGGGCGCCCCGATGACCGCCTCGTCGGCGCAGAAGGCGAGCGCCTCCGGCACCGGAACCGGCGTGCCGTTCAGCGCGGAGATCACCCGCCACTCGCGGCGCATGTCGTGCGCGGTCGGCAGCACGTGCCCGAGCGGCGGGCGGCGCAGCACGACCGGCCTGTCGCGGCATTCGACGAGGTAGGTGAGGTTCGACTTGCCGCCGGAGATCAGCGATGCCGAGAGCGCCTCACCCGCGCCGGGCACGTGGGTGGCGATCCAGTCGGTCAGTCGGGGCCAGTCCAAGCCGGGAACGGTCATGGGACCACATTAGAACCTTGCTCTGGTCGGCGGCGCAATGAGGTCCGCGACAATCGCGCAGCCCTTGCGGACGTCGGCCAGCGACGCGGAGCCGTACCCGATGACCAGTCCGTGCACCCGCGGCGCGCCGTGGTGGTGGCGCTCCACCGAGTCCAGGCGCACGCCGCGCGCGGCGGCCTCGCGCATGATCTCCGGCACCACGTCCTCGGGCAGTTCGGCCAGGACGTGCAGGCCCGCCGTGTCGCCGTGCAGGCGGCACACCGGGCCCAGGATCTCGACCACGGCGGCCCGGCGGCGCGCGTACTCCAGGCGCATCCGCCGCAGGTGCCGGTCGAGGTCGCCGTGCTCCAGCAACGTCCCGACCGCCTGCTGCACCGGCCCGCTGGTACGGTCGCCCAGATCCTTCCTGATGCCCGCGATCCTGGCCAGAAGGTCCCGCGGCCCGACCAGCCAGCCGACGCCGACGTCCGGGGCGAGCGACTTCGACAACGTCCCCAGCAGCACCACCCGCGACGGATCGAGCCCGTAGAGCGCGGGCAGCGGCGCCACGTCGTAGCGGAACTCGGCGTCGTAGTCGTCCTCCAGGATCATCGCGCCGGTCCGCCTGGCCCACGCCAGCAGCCGCTCCCTGCGCGGGATCGGCAGCCGCCCGCCCAACGGGTACTGGTGCGCCGGGGTCGTGTACAGCACACTCAGATCCTCCGGCAGCCCCTCCACGATCACGCCGTCGCTGTCCACCGGGCACGGCACCACCTCGACGCCGCGCCCGGCGAAGACGTTCCGCGTGACCCGATAGCCCGGATCCTCCACCCCCGCCCGTCCGCCCCGCCCGAGCAGCGCGAGCGTGACGAGGTCCAGGCCGTTGGCGGTGCCGCGGGTGACAAGGACGTTCTCGGGCCCGACCGCCACGGCCCTGGTCCGTCTGAGGTGCGCGGCGAGCAGTTCTCGCAGGTACGGCAGGCCGTACGGGTCGGGGTCGTCGCCCGGTGGCAGATCGGCCGCCTTGCGCCAGGCCCGCTTCCACGCGGCACGGTCGAAGTCCCGCACCCAGGGCTCACCCGGCGCCAGATCGATCACCGGTTTCGCGGCGGCGGCGGGTGGCGGGGCCATGGTGGTCATGGGGGCGTCGACGGCCGGCGGAGGCGCGTACAACTGGGCCACGAACGTCCCCGACCCGTGCCGCCCGTCCAGCCATCCCTCCGCGTAAAGCTGCTGGTAGGCCTCCGTCACCACGGTACGGCTCACGCCAAGCTGCGCCGCCAGCCCCCGGCTGGACGGCAGCCGCTCACCCGGAGCGAGCGTCCCGCCCCGCATGGCCTCCCGCAGCCAGGCGGTCAGCTGGGCGGCAAGCGGCTCCGCCGAACCTCGGGAAAGAGCGACGGGCAGGTCAACAAGGCTGCGCACAGGAAGTGGTCTCCATGAATCGGCATTTAGTGGCCCTAATCTACAAGTCCACTTCCGAGCAGTATGGACCGCATGCTCTCCACCACACCCCGCACCACGCTCGGCCGCGAGAAGCACCGCGCCAGCACCGACCGCGCCGACCTGTACGAGGTGCTCGACACCGGGCTGATCTGCCACCTGGGCGTGGTGCACAACGGGCACCCGATGGTCGTCCCGACCGGTTACGGCCGCATCGACGACACCCTGTACCTCCACGGCTCCACGGGTGCCAAGTCGCTGCGCTCCGGCCAGGACACGGAGATCTGCGTGACGGTGACGCACGTGGACGGCGTCGTCCTGGCGCGCTCGGTCTTCAACCACTCGTTCAACTACCGCAGCGCCATGATCTACGGCACCGCCCGCCTGGTCACCGACCCCGACGAACGCATGGCCGGCCTCCGCGCCCTCACCGACCACCTGGCCCCCGGCCAGTGGGACTACGCCCGCCAGCCCAGCCGCAAGGAACTGGCCGCCACGTCGGTCCTGGCCCTGAGCCTGACCGAAGCCTCGGTAAAGCTCCGCACCGGCCCCCCGAGCGACGAGGACTACGACTACGCCCTCCCGATCTGGGCCGGCGTCCTCCCCGTGGTCACGACCTACGGCACCCCCATCCCCGACCCGGTCCTGGACCCCACCACCCAGCCCCCCACCCACATCCGCTCCCGCCACTAACCCCAACCGACCAGCGCACCCCGGAGAGCCAGCCCCGAGGAAGCCGAGGGTTCCCCCGAGACCCGAAAACCCGGGGGACTACCCGAAACCCGGGGGACCGATGGCTTGGGGAGCGGCGCTCAAAGGGAGGAGGTCCCCAGAGGGCGGGGGAGGCCCCAGGAGGAGGCTCGCGCGGGGCTGACCGCGGGACGCTAGGACCGGGGGACCGGGGGACCGGGGGACCGGGGGACCGAGAGGCCGAGAGGCCGGGGGACCGAGAGGCCGGGGGACCGCGAGGCCGGGGGACCGCGAGGCAGGAAGGCCGCGAGGCCGGAAGGCCGAGGTTGAGGGCCGGGAGGCCGGGAGGTTGAGAGGCCGGGAGGTTGAAGGGCGGGGAGCCGGGAGGTTGAGGGGGCTTTTCCTGGGCTTGTCCCCGCGCCGAGACGGCGGGACGGGGGACGGTGGTGTCCGGCGCGTTGTCGCGGCGGGCGGCGTGGGCCACGGGCAGTGGTCAAACATGCGGCGTAACGGCGAGCAACCCCGTCCGACTGCCGGCCGGCCTCGCACGGGTGCGAGCCCGCGACGGCGGGAGGCGCCCACCCGGCTTGCCGTAACGGATAGGAGAGAAGAAGACGATCACAGCCGACGACGGATGCCCTCGCGGCGCGCGCGGGAGGTGGTGATGAGGGCGGCGAGCGCGGCGGCGGAGGTGATGGCGGCGAGGGTGATCAGGGCGCGGTCCATGGTGAACGTCGAGGTGAGGAAGTACGCCTCGCTGACCAGCATCCCCAGCCCCACGCTGATCGCGAACGCCAGCGCCCCGCTCTCCATCGCGTCACCCGTGTGGTCACGCCGCCCCAGCAGTGGCCGGACCAGCCCCAGCACCGCCGCCCCCGGGCACAGCACCAGGAACAGGATCGTCACCACCACCCGCACGGCCGACCCCGCCGCCAGATGGCCGACCAGGACGGCGACCCACCCGGACAGTCCCAGCAACAACAACGACACCCGCGAGAACGTCATGATTTCTCCGGCAGCAGTTCGTAGACGTCCCCACCGGGATTGCTCAGCACCTTCTTGAACCGCTTCGACGCCTCCACCTCCCGTTTGAGCCGGTCGATGGTGCCCTTGGGCAGGATGCCGGGCGTCTCGGTCGCGGGGCGCTGGGTGCGGTTGAGCACGAGGTAGCCCTTGGCGCCGGGCGGGAGCTTGGACATGAGGTTGATCAGCGACGGCGCCGGCTTCTTGACGAACTCGGCGAGCGTCGGCACGTACGCGGGCAGGTTGGGCAGGGCCTCGCGCGAGGGCGGAAGTTCGTCGAGCCAGCTCTGGTCGAAGCGTTCGTACTGGTCGTAGGCGCCGGGCAGGAAGAAGGTGGGCGCGACGATGAGCGAGTTGACGGGCGCGATCCGGTGGAGTTCCTTGACCAGCTCGACCTCGTCGAGGGTGAAGTAGTTGCCCTGTTCCTTGCCGTAGTTGCCGAAGAAGAAGCCGGCGACCATCAGCAGCAGGACGACGGGCAGGATGGCCAGCCGTACGAAGGCGCGCTTGCTGGGCAGGAAGACGGCGGCGGCCAGGAACGCGGTCATCGGCAGCGTGAACAGGTAGACGCGGAAGAGGATCTCGCCGCCGTAGCTTCCCGCGGCGAAGAAGACCAGCGGCGCCAGCCCGATCATCAGCAACGGCAGGCCGGGGCGGCGCAGCCACTGGCGGCGCAGCACGGCGCCGGCGATGGCCAGCAGCCACAGGCCGACGGACAGGGCGCGGTCGGCGTAGGCGACGATCACCTGGCCGGGGGCGACGTCGCCGAGTGCGACGAGCCCGGCGTCGAGATTGCCGCCGGCGTCGCCGAGCGAGCCGACGATGAAGTTGATCTTGCTTTCGAGCACCTGCCAGGCGATGCCCATGGCCCAGCCGGCCGCCAGCGCCGCGCTCACCATGAGGATGCCGAAGTTGCGGTAGCGGCGCAGGATGAACAGCAGGCCGAGCGTGGCCACCAGCATGAGCGGCGTGAGCTGGTGGGAGGAGGCGATCGCGGCGATCGGGATGATCAGCAGCAGCGTCCAGGTGAGCCGCGCGTACGTCGTGGTCATGGGCGGCGGCTCGGCGGCCAGCCCGTGCGGGTCGTCACCGGCCCGGATGGGCCCGCGTCTGAACCTCCGTACGACCACGGCCAGCACGATGAGGTAGAGCACCAGCGTGGTGGCCTGCGGCGAGAAGTAGTCCTGCCCGACCCACGAGCAGGAGAAGTACACCCAGATGCCGCCCCAGATGAGCTGCCTGTTGCGGGTCACGGTCCTGAACAGCAACAGCAGCGGCAGCAGAGTGGCCACGTTGAAGACCAGCGGGCCCCACTTGGCGATGTCGAGCGCGTTCTCCAGCCCCGCCGCCTCGGTCATGAGCGCGAAGAAGGAGAAGAAGCCCGGCCACTGGTGGTAGGCCGACAGCGAGCCCGCGGCCGGGTCGGTGGCGCCGTGCCTGATCAGGTAGTCGATGACCGAGACGTGCTTCCACGCCCACGGATAGCGCAGCGTGGGATAGAGCAGGCTGGGCGTGGCGTGCAGGACCGCGATGAGGATGAGCGCGTACCCGGCGTGCCACAGCTCCAGCGCGTGCCGGTCGTTGAGCAGCGCCACGAACCCGACGATCATGACCACGATCGCGATCCAGAACGTCGCGGGCAGGACCGTGAGCAGTCCGAGGTCGGTCATCTGGTCGAGGTTGACCCGGCGCAGCGACAGCCCCCACAGGATCGTGGAGACCGGCAGCGCGGTGCGGGCCACGAACCAGGTCAGGTTCCCGGCGGCGGGGATCAGGTCGGCGCGCGTGGAGTCCATGCGGCCGCTCATGTAGCCGATGACGGTGGCGATCATCGCCAGCAGCCGGGTGATCAGCGCCTGCCCCGGCCGGACGTTGCCGGGCCCGGTGACGGTGATCGCCTGGAAGGTCGTGCGCGGCAGCGAGGACTTCACCTGCGCCAGGTGCACGCTGAGCGCCCGCCGCCCCCGCCCGCGGTGGGGGACCGCCGCCAGCGACTTGCCCTCGGCGACGCAGCGGGAGATCACGTACGCGCGCGTGGCCCGCCGGGCGGAGATGCCGGCGCGCAGGTGCGCGGAGGGTTCGTAGTGGACCCTGCCGTTGGGGTTGAGCTCCTTGAGCAGGTGGAACAGCTCGGCCTTCACGCCCCCCGGCGGCTCGGCGAGCACGTCGCCCGCCTGGTGGTCGAGGTCGGCGGGGAAGCCGCCCGCCTCGGCCAGCGCGGCACGGCGGAAGGCCACCCCGGCGCCGTAGAGGTCGTCGATCGGCCCGGCCTCCTCGGGCGAGCCGGTGCACGAGCCGCCCATGATCCAGGCGAGTTCCTCGGGGAACCATCTCGGCCGCCCCGCCACCCACCGCAGCGTCAGGTTGCTCCGCACGGCCAGCACCCGCCGCTCGTCGAAGGCGCGCAGCAGGCAGGTGGACCAGTCGGGCTCGGCGGCGGTCTCGTCGTCGTGGAAGGCCACGACGTCACCGGTCGCGGCCGTCAGGCCGAGGTTGCGGGCGGCGGCCACGCCGCGCTGCCCCTCGTTGTGCAGCACCACGACGTCGTCCAGCCCGCCGCGGGCCAGGTCGGCCAGCTCGGGGCAGTGGTCGACGACCACGATGATCTGCTCGGGCGGCTCCAGCTGGGCGCGCAGGGAGGCGATCGTGACGCGTAGCTGGTGCCAGGCGCCGACCTCGCCGGTGACGACGACCACCGAGAGCGTGGGCACCGCCTTCTCGTCGATCGGGGGCGGCGGCTCGGCCGTGATCTTCGGGATCGGACGGGTGCTGGTGGCGTCGTCCTCGTCCTCCGGGTCGAGCAGCTTGCGCGCGTCCCAGACCAGCACGCCGGTGGGCGCGTCGTCCTCGTCGTCCGTACGCGGCCTGGGCAGCCGGGCGACCTTCGTCGCGTCGTCGTCAGGTAAGGCCGCATCATCGGTGGCGGGCCGTTTCAGCTGACGTGTCGTCTCGTCATCGAGCGCCTCGTCGGCTTGCCTGCCCTCCACTGTGTGTACCTTTCCCGACCCAGAGCTGAACGACGGCTACCCGTGACTTTACTCGGTCCGAATCGCCTGATCGTCGTCTCGATCAGAGTGTTCCGAACAGTTCGGAACGTTGTTCGATCTTGGCAGCGGGCGGCCGGGTGGGCGAGCTTCTGGGTGGTCCTTGAAACCTTCCCGACGGAGGTCGCCCGATGCGCATCCCACGTCCGTGTCCGTTCCGGGGCGGTCAGGAAGCACGAAGCCGGAAACAGGGGCATCGGCTTCGGCTCTGGCTGAGGCGGGAGCCGCGCGGCAAGGCTCTACGCGGAGCCGACATCTGCTGCTGACGGGCCCGATCGAGCATCCCCCTGCCTCCACTTCCCTCGCCAAGGCAGGGGGATGACCCGCGTAAAGATCCTTTGTTAACATGACCGCCCGAGCCGGGAGTGGGCTCCGAGCGGAAGAAGCAGCGTTGGACGAGGACGGTCCCCCCGACCCGGCGCAAGCCACCACGGCCGCCGAGTACGTCGCCGCGCTGGCCCGATTACGCCGCTGGAGCGGCCTCACCTACCGGCGGCTGGCGAGCGCGTCGGGCGGCGCGCTCCCCGTGAGCACGGTGGCGGGCGTCCTGGGCAGGACGACCCTGCCCAGGGAGGACTTCGTTGCGGCCTTCACCGCCGCCTGCGGCCTGGACGAGGCGGAGACCGACCGCTGGATCCGCGCCCGCAGAAACCTGGCATCCGGCACAGGCGAGCAGCCCGGTCCGGGGCAGGGCATTTCGGGGCAGGCTGGCGCGGGGGAGGCCGGCACCGGCGAGGATCCTGGCGCGGGCGAGGTCGACCCCGACGCGGAGACAGTCGTGAGCCCGGCACCGGATCCGGCGGAGCCCGTCCCGCCGCGCCGGTCCCTGCAACGACGGTCCCTGGCGCGACGGTGGTGGCCGGCGATCGCCGCGGCCGCCGGTCTCGCGGTCGCGCTCCTGTTCGCCCCGACGCTCATCCGAGGCATGGGCGACATGCTGGAAGGCCGCGCCGCGGCCAGCCAGAGCGCCACCGCCCAGGCCCCGCAGGACGGCTGGCACCGGATCGTCCCCTCCCACGTCGCCGACCGCGGCCTGTGCGTGAGCGAGGGCCGCGAACGCTCGGGCAGGACCGACCGCCCGCTGGCCGTCCAGACCTCCTGCGCCGCCGAGGGCCCGGCCACCTACCTCAGAACCCTCGGCCCCGGCGTCTACGAGATCCAGTGGCACCACCCCAGGCAGGGCGTCGGCTGCCTGAGCGTGGACGACGCCTACCTCGGCGACGAGGCCCTGCTCGCCCCCAGCGACTGCATCGCCGCCGCCCACCAGCGCTTCCTGCTGGAGCGCGATCGCAACGGGTTCCGGCTGCGTCCCGTCCACAGCGGCAAATGCCTCGGTTCCCTGTACGGCGAAGCCGACATCCACCCCGGCGCCGAGATAGCCCAGCTCGCCTGCACCGGCAAACGCGACCAGATCTTCCGCTTCGAGCCCGTGGAACGCCCGTCCTGGGCGACGTCCGGCTAAGAACCCACGTCCGGCCAAGAACCCACGTCCGGCTAAGACCCCGGCAGGGTGACGGCGGTGGGCAGGCTCTGCCGTACGTAGGCCGCCTTCCCCGCCTGCCCGAACTCGGTCAGCGTGCCCGGCCCGGTGAGCGTGAAGTCGCACCCGTCGGCGTCCACGGCGTTCCACTGGACGACCGCCTTGATGTTGGGCAGGTCCTCCAGCACGCCGGGCACGTCGGCGTACCAGCGCCCGCGGGCCCGGTCGTCGCGCACGTTGTGCTCGCTGCCGTACTCGCTCAGGATGAACGGCTTCTTGCCGAACCCGTTGCTCACGAACCAGTCGTAGGTCGGCTTGATCGTCGTCCTGAAGTCCTGCCACTCGGCGTTGCGGCAGCGGGCGAAGTTGTAGGGGTCGTAGCTGACCCAGTCGACGTAGTCGTCACCCGGGTAGAAGGCCTTCCACCGGTGCCGGAACGGGTAGTAGCCGGTCACGCCCCACACCCAGGCCACGTTGGTGACGCCGAGGGTGCGGAAGCGGTCGACGATGTGCCGGTACGCGGCCACGTAGTCGGCAGGGGCGCCCGCGTTCTTGCGCATCTCCATCTCGCCGTCGAAGCCCAGCAGGACGGGCTTGCCGTACTCCTTGATGCGCCGCGCCTGGGGGTCGATGACGCTGTGGTCGGCCTCGCCGCGGGCGATGCTGGCCCAGGGGATGTTGTCGGAGGTGTTCCAGCGTTCGGACTCCCAGCCGAGCAGCAGGAGCCGGTCGCGGCCGAGCTGGGGCTCGTCGTCGCGCAGCATCCGGCCGTTGGGCGTCTCGGACATGTCGTGGTAGGCGAACACGACGTCGAACTTCCTGCCGACCTGGCGTTCCAGCGTGGTGACCGAGTTGAGCAGGCCGCCGCTGGCCGGCGGGGTGTAGATGCCCCACCAGGCACCGCACGCGGGGCCCTGCTTGAGCGTGGCGGGGGAACTGCACGGGCGGCCGCCGTCGGCGCCCGCGTCCGGGTCGGAGTAGGACGTGACGAACACGACGGTCCCGGTGGCGAGGACGGCGAGGCCGACGACCATACTCCACAGGACCCGGCGGCTCTTGCGGGGCACGGCGTGTTTTCCCGCCGATTCCTGAGGCATGGGGGCTCCGTACGGATGATGCGTGAATCGGCCTCCAGTGTAGGGAGGACCGCCTTCAATCGGCTGTACTGACGGCCGGCCGTACCGGCGCGGCGAGGGTGCGCAGCACGGGCAGCGCGCGGGCCGCCTGGAGCGGGTCGACGGGCAGCACGTGGCGGGTCCACCAGGAGGCCACCTCGGGGGTGGGACCGGGCTCGGTCAGCGGCGCGCCGAAGTCCTCGTCCAGCGGCGGCGTGTACAGCGCGGTGGTGATCACGCCGCGCCGTTCCAGCGCGCGGATCGCCGCGTCACGCTCCTCCACCAGCAGCGGTACGCGGAAGAGCGGCTGGTCGGCCAGTTCCCGCACCGGCGGGGCGGTCACCGGCAGCCCGGCCAGCATCCGCACACCCGCCACGCGCCCGGCCCGCTCACGCTCGGCGGTGCGCTGGCGGGCGGCGGCGAACCGGCGCTGCACGGCGCCGTGGGCGTTGCGGTAGCCGCCGGAGCCGACGGACATCCAGCGGTCGAAGGCGGGCAGGTCCTCGGCGCCTACGGCGGCCAGGTCGCGGGCGCGCGAGTCGTCGCTGACGTAGGTGGCCTCGATGCCGAGCGCGCGGGCCAGCCGCCAGGCCGGGGTGCTCAGGCGCAGCGCGTAGACGGCGTCGCGCAGGAGAGGAGCGGCGACGGCCCGCAGCTCACCCGTGGTGGAGGGGGCGAGCAGCAGCCGGTCGCGCAGGTCCGCGGCCCGCCGGGCGGCCTCGGCCTCGCGCAGCAGCAGAACGCCGCCGGAGCCCGCCCGCGCGTGCTTGGACAGGCTGAAGGCCGCCGCCGCGCCGAACGTGCCCACGTGCCGCTCGCCGAGCCGGGTCTGGAAGGCGTGGGCGCAATCCTCGACCAGGACCACGCCTCTGGCCGCGCACTCGGCGGCCAGGCGGTCGATCTGGCCCGGCAGGCCGTACATGTGCGTGGCGACGACCGCGCCGATCCCGGTCCAGTCGACGTGGTCGGCGTCGATGGTCGCGTCGTCCGGCGAGACGGGCGCCATGACCGGGCGCAGCCCGGCGGCGACCGCGGCGAAGAGCACGGTCTCGCAGTTGACCGGGGACATCAGCACCCGCTGCCCGCGCTCCACGAGAGCGCGGAACGCGAGGTAGAGCCCGAGCCTGGCGGAGGGCAGGTACACGCCGTGCAGACCGGTCCGCTGAACCAGCGGCGCGATCAGGACATCGTCCCGTTTTCCCTGGTTCTTCGGCACTCCTGGAACGATACGCTGTAACTTCAGCGATCGCAGGTCTTGTCTCCCAAGGCGGTCTATCCATGGAGTCTGGCACGTGGCCCGAAGTGGGCGTCGTGGTGTGTACGCGCGGTGACCGGCCGGAGATGATCAGAGACACACTCAAGGGCATCACCTCCCAGGACTATCCGGGCCGGGTCACCACCGTCGTCGTGTTCGACGGCGGCGACCCCGATCCCGAGCTCGCCTCCGACGACCCGTCCCGCCCGGTGCGGCTGGTCAGGAACGAGCGCTCGCGCGGCCTGCCCGCCGCCCGCAACAGCGGCATCCTCGCCCACGCCGGAAGCGTCGAGTGGGTCGCCTTCTGCGACGACGACGACACCTGGCTGCCCACGAAGATCACCGCGCAGGTCCGCGCGGTCCAGAAGCACCCCGACGCCGTCTTCGCCACCTGCGGCTCGCTCATCGTCCACGACGACTGGACCCGCCACATCCACCTGGAGAAGGAGCGGGTCCCCTTCGCCGACCTGCTCGACGGGCGCCAGCCCGCCATGCACCCCTCGGGCTTCCTCGCCCGCCGCTCCGCCCTGACCGGCGAGGCCGTCGGCCTGTTCTCCGAGACGATCCCCAGCGGCTACGGCGAGGACTACGAGATGCTCCTGCGCGCCGCCAGGTGCGCGCCCATCGTGCACGTGCCGGAGGAGCACCTCCACGTGCGCATGCACGCCCAGTCGCACTTCGCCGGCCGCTGGGACGTCATCGCCGAGGCCCTGCAATGGCTGCTGGAGCGCTACCCGGAGATCAAGACCTCCCGCAAGGGCTACTCCCGCCTGGCCGGGCAGGTCGCCTTCACCCGCGTCGCCGTGGGCCGCCGCTCGGAGGCCCTGCGCTGGTCGATGCGGGCCTTCACCACCGACCCGCGCGAGATCAGGTCGTACGGCGTCGCCGCCATCGCCCTGCTACGCCTGAGCCCCACCTGGGTCGTCCGGCGGATGGAGGCGCGCGGCCTGGGCGCGCCCTGAGGCGACCCGCCACAGCCCCGGCAGCACCGCCAGCGCGGTGATCGTCTGGCTGGCCAGAATGGCGAGGCCCACCCCGGTGATCCCGTAGACGGGCAGGAGCAGTTGCGCCCCGCCGATCGCCATCACGGCCATCCCGAACTGCACGAACACGATCATCCCCGCCCGCCGCAGCGCCCGCAGCGCGCCCAGGTAGAGCTCGACCACGGCGCGGGGCAGCGCCGCCAGCGCGATCAGCCGCATGAGGTCGGTGGCGTGCTGCGCGTACCCCTCGCCGAACAGCAGCAGCGCCACCGGCGCCAGCAGCGTCGCCACGACGACCAGCGGCGTCAGGATGAGGAACGTGCGCCGCAGCGCCCTGCGGCAGTTGTCGGCCAGCGTCGCCTTGTCGAAGGCGCCCTCCACGGTCAGCGAGGAGGCCATCGTGTAGCTGAGCATCTCCAGCATGGCGCCGAGGGTGATGGTCAGCCCGTAGTAGGCGTTCATCTCCTTGGAGACCTGGGCCGCGACCAGCACGGGCACGCCGTAGTTGAACAGCAGCGTGAAGATCGAGCCGGCGTAGTCGCCGGCCAGGAAGCGGCCGATCTGGCGCGGGGGCGGCAGCCTCTTGTCCGCGGTGAGCCGGGCGTGCTGGGGGATCAGCTTGCGGAAGACAGCCGTGTTGAGGCACAGGGAGACGACCAGGCCGGGAGCGATCCAGGCCAGGAAGACCGCCCAGGAGACCGAGACGCCGGCCGAGTTGCCCAGCAGCACGGCGCACACGGCCAGAACGCCGAAGCGGACCACCCAGAAGATCAGGTTGGCCACCGGCACCCAGGGGGCCTTGCGCAGCCCGGTCAGCACCACGTCCTGCAGCGTGCAGATGCTCCAGACGATCACCATGACCGTGAAGACCAGCCCGGCGGTCCAGCCGGACAGCAGGCTGTAGGTCTCGCCCCAGCTCGTCAGCGTGAGCAGGAAGATCGCGCAGCCGGCGACGGCCAGGCCGGTGGCGGCGCCGTAGACGGTGCCGACGAAGCGGGCGGTGTGCCGGCCGGCCTCGGGGACGAAGCGGGCGACCGTACCGACGAAGCCGAAGGAGGTGATCGCGGCCAGGAACCTCATCGCGGCCAGGATGGCCATGCCGACGCCGACGTCCTTCTCGTCGAAGACGCGCGCGGTCACGGTCCAGTAGGCCAGCCCGATGACGGCGCCCGCGCCGGCGTTGAGCATGAGGGAGTAGGCGCTGCGCAGCAGCGGGTCGTTGAGGTCGGCGGGCAGGAACCTCTTCAGGCCGCGCTCAGTCACCGGGGGACACCTGGCGCATCGCGTAACGCGCGCGGCGGACGATCGCGTAGCCCTTGGTCAGCGTACGTTCCCTCAGGTAGATGAGCGGCACGCCGCGGCCCTCGACGGCGCGGCGGAAGCGGTCCATGCTGGTGCGCCTGGCCACGGTCAGCCGCGGCACGGCCAGCACGTCGTGCCGGTCGGCGGCGATGGCGTTGCTGACCGCGCAGGCGGCGAAGTATCCGGCCTTGCGCACCTCGCGGCGCACCCGCGCGCTGGAGTAGCCGTAGGGGTATGCCATGGTCACGACGGGCGTGCCCACCTTGTCCTCCAGCAGGCCCTTGTTCCTGCGCAGCTCCTGGCGGAGCTCGGCGTCGGCAAGCTGGTCGAGCTGCGGATGGCTGTGGCTGTGCCCGCCGATCTCGATGCCGCTGGCGGCGGCCTCGCGGGCCTGTCCCCAGGTGAGCATGTCGTCCAGCGGGCGGCCCGCCGCGTCCTTGCCGGCGTCGGCCAGCCAGCCGCTGGTGACGAAGATCGTGGCGGGCATCCGGCGCCGCTCCAGGACGGGCAGCGCGTGGGAGTGGAAGTCGGCGTACCCGTCGTCGAAGGTGATCACGACCGCCTTCTGGGGCACCTGGTTGTGGTTGAGCGCCGCGACGAGGTCGGCGAAGGTCATCGGCGTGTACCCGCCGTCGGCCAGGTACGCCACCTGCTCGGCGAAGTCACCGGGTCGTACGGCCAGCGGCCTGGTCGCCTCGTTGGGCCGGTCGGTGACGGAGTGGTACATCAGGATCGGCACCCGGATCATCGCAGCCTCCAGGAGCCGACGGCGTAGCCCCACGCGGTCCAGGCCAGCCCGATGACGATCGCCCCGGCCCGGCCGAGCCCGCCCGGGTCGCCGCGCAGCGCCTCGCCCAGGCCGCGCAGGGCGCCCTTGGGCAGCGCCTTGAGCGCGTGGGCGCGCTCGCTTGACAGGCCGTCCTGCGCGCCCACCTCGCGGGTGACCAGCGCCTTGGACAGCCCTTCCGCGTAGCAGCGGGAACGGAAGTAGGAGAACGTCTCGCGCTGCCTCGGCACCTTGTGGCCGATCAGCGCCCGCGGCTCGAACAACATGACCGACCCGGGCCTGCGCTGGGTCAGCCGGATGCAGAACTCGGTCTCCTCGCAGCCCAGCGGCCGGCTCTTGCGCCCCTGGACGCTGCGGCCGATGCCGCTGTGGAAGCCGCCGACTCCGGTGACGGCCTCGCGTAGGAAGGCGGCGTTGCCGCCCATGACGTTGCGGACCGGAGCCCGGACCGCCGGCATGCCCCGGTAGCTGCAGCCGACGGTCCAGTCGAACTCGTGCGGGAACCACCGCGGACGTCGCTCGGACGCCCACAGCGGATCCGTACGCCCGCCGACGCCGACCACCCCCGGTTCCTGGAAGCCCTCCTCCAAAGCCTCCAGCCAGCCGGGATCGGCCACCGCGTCGTCGTCGAGGTAGGCGACGACGTCACCACTGGCGACACCGGCACCGGTGTTCTTGCCGCCCGACAGGCCCTGCTCGTGGGAGTTCTCCACGACGACGGCCTTCGGGTAGGCCCGGGAGAGCTTGAGGTGCAGGCCGGGGTTGTGGTCGACGACGAGGATCAGCTCGTGTGCCCTGCGGCGCTGGTTCTCGATCGACTCCACTGCCTGCCTGATGTCCTCCCAGCGCTCCTCGGTGTAGACACAGATGACGACGGATGTAAGCACGGGTGGGCCTTCGTGGCTAAGCGACGCCCCGGTCGGCGGCGGGTGCGGCAGTGGGTTCGGGCAGCTGGAGGCCGGGTGGCCGCCGCCATTCCCGCAGGATGGTGCTGAGCACCCTGAACCCGTCGCGGAAGGTGCGCAGGTTGCTCTGCCCGTGGATGCGGTGCCGTTCGTGGCTGGGCACCTCGTGGATCGTCAGCCCGGCCTTGGCGGCGCGCACGTTCATCAGGGTCTCCACCTCGAACCCGTCGCAGTCCAGGTCGAGCACGTCGAGGTGGTGGGCCCAGAAGGCGTTGTAGCCGTAGCACAGGTCGGTGTAGCGCGTGCCGTACATGAGGTTGACCAGCGCGGTGAGGGCCTTGTTGCCGACGCTGCGGCCGAAGGTCAGGTCGTCGCTGCCGCCGCCGGTGGCGTAGCGCGAGCCCTTGACGAAGTCGGCTCCGGTCACCAGCGCGCCCACGAACGTGATGATCTCCCTCCCGTCCATGGAGCCGTCGGCGTCGATCATCACGATGATGTCGCCCGTGCAGGCGGCGAAACCGGCGGCCAGGGCGTTGCCCTTGCCCTTGCCGGGCTGCGTGATGATCCTCAGGTTGGGGCGCAGGCGTCTGGCCACGGCGACGGTCTCGTCAACGGAGTTGCCGTCGACGAGCACGACCTCGTCGATCCATTGGGGCAAGGTGGCGAACAGATGCGGCAGGTTCTCCGCCTCGTTCATCGCCGGCACCACCACGCTGACTCTGGGCGATATCGCCAGGTGGGGTGTCACAGGGGTGAAACGCTCAAGCGGCGGCATGGACCGCAGTGAGGTCACCTGCGCCTTGCCGTTGTGCCTGATGTTCTCGGGACTCATTTCGGGAACAATCCTTCCGGGACCACCCGCCGCAGGCCACGCTCGGCCATACCCGGGTGCTGTGGGGGTGCCGAAAGCGGTAAACGATGCATTGCCGGTCCAGTGGGAGTGAGGGTGCTGGTGTTGTGCTGCCGAGGGGATGGGAGCGCTTAGAGCGCTCCCGATGGTTCTTTGACGTCTGACTCCTGGCCTCGAGTACTACGCATACGCCCAAAGCCCTTCAACACAAGGTCCGCCGCTCTATAGAGAGACGGCGAATCGGTGACAATTGTTCGCGCCTTGTTGAAGGGAACTCTGCCGATCCAGTGGGCGGCGGCCGCCGCGGACGGCCGCGAGATGCGGCCCTCCGAGACGTGGAGCGTGCCGCTCTTCAGCCAGTGCTTGTAATCCTTGCCACCCTTGCCCATGTCGACCGTGTGCAGGCCCGCGCCGGCGGCCGCCTCCGCCATGCGGAGATGGTGGACGATGCCGGGCGAGTACTTCCCGAATTCGGAGTCGTAGGCGGGGAACCAGCCCACAAGGGTCGTGGCGGTGCGCAGGCCGAAGTGCCCGGCCACGGGGACGTCGCCGGCGTAGAGCATGGTGAGCACGCCGGCGAAGCCGGGGGAGCGCTCGGCGTGCATCTGCTCGGTCAGCTCGACGATCCACGGCTGCGCGAACCGGTCGACCCGGCCCGTCCTGCGGTACTGGTCGGATTTCCAGGCGAGCAGCTGGCGCAGCTCGCCGTGGTCGGTGGACGCCCAGGACAGGCGCAGCTCGCCGTGTTCCCTGGCGAGCTTGCGTTCCTTGTAGCGCCAGGTCTTCAGGTTCTTGGCGGAGTTCTCCTTCACCTGGGCGAGCCAGGCCTCGTAGCCCGCGGTGAAGTCCATGACCGCGGCCGGGCGCACGTCGCTCTCGTACGGGGCGAACGTCGGCTGGCCGGCGACCATGTGGTCGAAGGCGAAGACGTTGAGCCCGCACGCGCGCAGCAGCGCCTTGGCCTCGACCTTGACCTCCCGCACGCCGATGAGGCCGTGGCAGGTGGTGAGGAAGCCGCCGAGAGGCTTGCCGATGCCGAAGTGGTGGCGTTCGTAGGGGAAGAATCCGACGATCTCGCCGGCGTCCTCCACGACCGCCGTCCTGACGTAGTCGCGCAGACCGTCCATCGCCAGGGCGAACTCCACCGAGAGGAAGGGGTTGTCCAGGCTCGGGTCGGCCTTCTGCAACTCCCGCCAGCGCGACCTTTCGGTCTCGCCGAGGTCTCCCGGGCGAACGACGGTGATGTTCACCTGGCCCCCACTTCGGTCAGCACGGTCTTCCCCCGACAGTTGCCCCGGCTCCTCCTGATAGAGCGGCGAATAGATCACGATCACGCAACAGACCGACGGTAGCCGCAACGGGATGGCTTGTCAGCCGCGTCCCAGAGGCGTGATCGGGCATCTTGGCTCGTCTCTCCTGGCTCTAAAAACGGTGATGGCACGATTGATCGCCCATTCATGGGACCAATCGTGCTGTGGGCGCGTCAATGGCGACGCCTGGTGGCCCGTGCCGGTTTACCCTGGCCACCAGGTTTCTCGCATGCGCTGGAGAGTGCGAGAAATGTGAGCCTTGGTCCCGATACGCGCCCCAAGCCTCCCAGGATGCCCTATCACGGAGGGGAAGTTCGACCTAGGGCCGGATATATCCCTGAACATCACCTAAATGTCACTCTGGGGCTTCTCCAGGTGTTTCGGTGGGTTCGCCGGTCGGAGTCGGCTCCTCGGAGGGGGTGGGCTCCTGGGTGGGCGCCTGCCGTCCCCGCCAGGAAAGGGCGCAGGTGGCGGCGCCGCCGTTCGAGCTGAAGGTGACCGTGCCCGAGCCGGCGGCCTCGGGATCGTCCACCGTCACCCAGATGGACGCCGACGCGCCCGCCTTGATCGTCCCGCTCGCGGGGAAGACGCCCAATCCCTCCGACGGCCCGGACGTCCAGGACACGCTCGCGTTCCGCGCGGTCAGTCCGACCTTCGCGGCGCCGCTGATCGAACCGGGGCAGCTCACCGTCAGCCGGGCGCCCGGGGCGGGCCGGCGTGTCCTGGTCGGCTCGCTCGCCGGCTTGGTGGCCGGCGGGGCCGGCCGGCCGGTGGGCGTCACCCGGGGCGCCGGGCCGGAACGCGTGGGCTCCGGTGTGGTCGGGTCCGGGGCCGGCTCCTCGGTGAACTCCTCGTCCACCGGCTCGTCGGTCGGCACCGACATCGGCGCCCGCGACTGCGAGGGGGAGGACGTCGGCATGGCCGCAGCCGGGGCGCCGCTCTCGCCGTTCATCAGCGCCATCGCGCCCGTGCCCGCCAGCACCGCGACCCCGGCCAGCACGACCGGGGCGAGCCTGCGCGGGCGCCGCCGCCGCGAACCGCGCCCGCCGCGCTGCTCGACCGGGAACCCGGTGCGGTCGAAGCTGTCGCCCCGCTCCATGATCAGCGTGCGCGCGTGGTCGAGCTCGGGGTTGACGCAGGTGTCGACGACCCGGCGGCGCAGCGAGATCGGCGGGTAGGCGACCGGCACCATGTCCAGCAGCTTCGCCGCGGCCACCTGCCGGTGGCGCCCCTCGGTGCAGACCTCGCAGCCGCCGATGTGCCCCGACAGCCTCCGGCGCAGCATGAGCGTGAGCGGACCCTCCCACGAGTCCACCATCGCCGACAGGTCAGGGCAGTGCGCCCGGCCCGTCCTGGCCAGCAGTACGGCGGCCGCCGCGTTCTCCAGATGGTCGCGCGCCCGCCCCAGCCGCGTCGCCGACTGCCGCGAGGTCAGCCCCAGCACCGAGCCGACCTCCGCGGGCGTCAGCCCGTGCCGCGACGACAGCTCCAGGACCTCCCGCTCGTTCTTGCTGAGCTCGCCCAGCACCTCGTACACCAGCGCCGTCAGCTCGGGGTCCTCCGGCTCTTCGAGCACCGGCGGCGGCGGGCCGGCGGGCGCGCCGTCCTTGCGCGCCATCCTGGCCGCCGCCTGGAAGCGGGTCAGCGCGTAGAGCCAGGCGCGCAGCTTGGCGGCCTCCTGCAGCCGTGCCGCGCCGCCCTGGGCGGTGACCAGCGCGTCGTGCACCGAGTCCGCCGCGCTGTCGCGGTCGCCGGTCAGCGAGCAGGCGTAGTCGTGCAGCCGTTCGGCGTAGGCGTCGTAGAGCTTCGCGGGAGCGTCGGTGTCGCCGCGACGCAACCCCTGCGCCAGCTCATGGTCGTCGGCGCGATCGACGTTAGGCCATCCAGCCACAAACCCTCCCCGCAGGTGCAAGTCCCGGGTGGAGGACGCCGCCTTTCAGGGAGGGGTTGCCACCTCATGCCGATCCGGCATGAGGTGGGAAAGGTGTGACGGGCGAGGTCAGCCGTCGCAGCGCGGCGCGCACAGGCGCCGGGCCATCCCCTGGGCGAAGAAGTCGCGCACCTGGAGGATGTTCTTGGCGATGTACGCCTCGCCGCCGGTGGCCTTGGCGAGCGTGTCCATCTCGGCCCGGCCCTTCGGGGCGTCGGGGCCGAAGGCGATCAGCAGGATGCTCACCGGGCGCTTGGGGTTGTAGGTCTTCTTCAGGTAGCTCAGGATCTCGGCGTTGCTGATGCCGCCCTCGGGGTCGTCGTTGCCGGCTCCGTCGGTCAGGATCAGGACGGTGTTGATCTTGTCGTCGGCGTATTCCTTGGTCATCTGGGCGTAGGCGGCCTTCAGGGTGTCGTTCAGGCCGGTGTTGCCCGTCGGCTTGGCCTGGATGCTGCCGAGCTGGGTGGAGAAGGCGTCCTTGCGCAGCACGCCGTTGACCGACTCGCTCAGCGGGCCGACCGAGATCAGCTCGCGCCAGTCCTGCGTGCCCTGCAGGTGGGTGGAGAAGGCCCACACGCCGATCTCCGAGTCGGCCTCGAACAGGCCGAGCCCTTCGCTGGCGATCTTGGTGATGGCCTGCATACGGGTCATGCCGGCGCCGGCCACCGGGTAGGCCATGGTGCCGGAGACGTCCAGCAGGGCCAGCATCCGGGTTCCGAGGCTGAGCCGGGACCACGACTGCGCCATGGCGGCGATGGTCTTGGCGTCCGGCGCCTTGAGCGCCTCGGGGTTCTTGGGGTCGAAGCCCTTGTCCTTGGTCAGGACGTCGCCGGCCTTGCCGTCGGGGCTGCGGAAGCCGTGCTCGCGCAGGGTCTTCTGGGCCGACTGCCCGGCCAGCTCGGCCTTGAAGGCGTCGGCGGCCTTGCGGACGTCCGGGCTCTTGGTGGTGATCACGATCGGGTAGTCGAGGCTGAGCGTGCCCTCTTCCGGATAGAGCGGGACGATGAGCGAGTCCGGCTTCTTCTGGTTGTGGGCGTAGATGGCCTGCTCGGGGGCGACGCCGACCGGCACCTTGCTGCCCGACTTCACCGCGAGGCTGGCCAGCAGCGCGTCGGGGCTCGGGACCACCTGGTCCGACAGCTCCTTGAGCGCGCCGACCATGGCCTTGTCGTCGAGCTCGGCCTCCTTGGCGGCGCCCGAGGCGGCCAGCAGCGCGCCCAGCCCGGCGGAGTTCTTCTTCGGGTCCAGGGCCAGCACGCGGACCTTGCGGCCGGGGCCGTCGGGGTTGGCCACGTTGGCGGCCGAGATCATTCCGGCCCAGCTCGGCTGCAGGCTGCCGGAGAGCTTGCCGGCCATCGACTTGGCCGCGGCCAGCACGATCGGGGACCTGGCCACGGAACCCGACGGCTCCGGCATCGCCGCGCCCGCCGTGCTGGCGCGTACCTCGGAGACCATCAGGCTGGAGTCGGCGATCCACACGTCGGGGGTCAGCTTGCCGGAGGCCATGTTGTTGGCCGCCTTGAACGGGTTCTCCTTGGTGACCTTCACCTCGACGCATTTGCTGTCGATCGACTGCAGCGACTTGTTGTAGTCGCCGGCGATCTTCTGCAGCGCGGGCTGGATGTCGGGGGCGGCCACCACGTTCAGCGGCAGCTTGCCGCCGGAGCAGTCGTGGTCGCGGTTGAAGATGACGAACGCGGCCACGCCCAGGAGCACCGCGAGTGCCACCGCACCTGCCAGCGGGACCAGTACCTTGCCACGCCCGCTGCCACGGCTGCGCCGGCGCGGGCCCGGATCCTGGCCTCGATACCCGTCATCGAGTTCGTCTGTGCGATGTCGCCCCACGATGTCCTCTTCGGTGTGTCGAGACCTTTCGGAGATCCTGGCGGTAGATGCTCCTTTAATACTCCGGGAACGATACTCGGTGGACTTGGCGCAACAAAACAGCTCTTTTGGTGTGATGATGACCCTGCGTGTGCGTCAGTGGCAGCATGCGTGACCGCGCCACGCGCGCACTCCTTCGCGTACGGCGAGCGCCGCGAGCACCAGAGCGACGGCCGGATCCACCCACCACCAGCCCAGCGTGTTGGCCCACAATCCGAGCAGCACCCCCGCGGCCATCACCGCGCAGATGAGGTTCTGCGCCGCCTCGCCCGCGGTCGCGCCGGAGCCCAGCCGCCGGGCCAGGCGCCGCTTGAGCGCCGCCAGAGCCGGCATCGTGACCAGGCTCACCGCCGTCACCGCGATGCCGAGGGCGCTGGGCGCGGCCCGGTGGCCGGCGTCGAGGTCGTGGGCCACGTGCACCACGAGGTAGGGGGCCAGTACCCAGAAGCTCACCGCGATCGCCCGGCGCGCGGTGTGCTCGGCCGAGGGCGACAGCGTGCGCGAGCCGGTGAAGCGCCACAGCACGATCAGGCTGGCGCCCGCCTCGGCCAGGGCCGACAGCCCCCAGCCGATCAGCGCCACCGAGTGCGCGGAGAACCCCGCCGCCAGTCCGAGCGAGCTCTCCGCCGCCAGCCATGCCAGCGTGACCAGGCTGAGCAGGCGGGCCCGCCGCGCGTCGCGCAGCCAGTCGACTGACGCGGCCGGATGCGCATGAACCAGCTGGTCAGGCACCTTAACCCCCGAGATCCCACGTCCGGCCGCCGACAGCGATCCGTAACATACCCACTACTCAAGGTCACCTTAGGGGGTTTGCGCAAAGAAAGGTCAAGATTCGCCGGGTAGGGTGTCCCGGTGCCGTTCACCCCCGCTCACGTGGCCGCCGTGCTGCCCCTGATCTCGTCCGCCCGGCTGCGCGCCTGGCTGGACCCGTGGGCGCTGGCGATCGGGACGATGGTGCCCGACCTGCCGATCTTCCTGCCCTTTCTTCCGGCCTACGCCGACTGGCACTCCTGGCAGGGCATCCTCACCCTCGACCTGCTCTCCGTGGTCGTGCTCGTGTTCGTCTTCCACCGGGTGTTCAGGGAGCCGCTGATCGCGCTGCTGCCCCCGGCGCTGAGCGGGCGGGCCGCGACGCTCAAGCCGTCCTACCGCCTGCTGCCCATCGTCCTTGGAGCGCTCCTCGGCGCGGCCACGCACGTGTTCTGGGACTCCTTCACCCACTCCTACAGCGTGGACGTGTGGGGCTGGAGTTTCTTCGACGCGCGGGTGCTCGGCGTGACCACCGTCTTCCGCGTGCTGCAGTACCTGTCCTCGGCCGCCGGGCTGGCGATCGTCGCGTGGTGGGCGGTGCGCGGGCTGTCCAGGATGGCGGCGGTCGCCGTACCGGACCATCTGCACACCCCCCAGCCGGTACGGCGGGCCGTCCTGTGGGCCTGCGCCGCGGGCGTCGTGGCGGGCGGGGCGCTCTGGCCGTTCCTCGACCACCCCGACCACGGCAGCCTGGCCAGCCTGTTCACCAGGATCGGCGCGGGCACCCTGATCGGGCTCGGCCTCGTGCTCACCGGCTACTCGGTCGTCTGGCAGGTCAGGCGGCGCGGGGTGCGTACCATCTGAAGGTGCTTGAGTACGTGAGCGACGCGGCCGACCCCCGGCTGGCCGACTACACCGGTCTGCGTGACGTCGGGCTGCGCAAGAGCCTGGAGGCCGAGCGCGGGTTGTTCCTGGCCGAGGGCGAGAAGGTGATCAGGCGGGCGGTCGGCGCCGGGTATCCGGTGCGGTCGGTGCTGACCACCGAGCGGTGGCTGCCGGCGCTGGCCGACGTGCTCGGCGACGCGCTGGTCTACGTGGTGAGCGACGAGATCATGACGGGTGTCGCCGGGTTCCCCGTGCACCGGGGCGCGCTGGCCTCCATGGAGCGCCTGCCGCTGCCGCCGGTGGAGGAGGTGCTCGCCGGCGCCTCGCGGGTCGTGGTGCTGGAGGACCTGGTCGACCACTCCAACATCGGCGCGATCTTCCGGTGCGCGGCGGCGCTCGGGGTGGACGCGATCGTGTTGTCGCCCCGGTGCGCCGACCCGCTCTACCGGCGCTCGGTCAAGGTCTCGATGGGGTCGGTGTTCTCGATCCCGTACGCGCGGATGGGCAACTGGTTCGACGGGCTGGCCCGGCTGCGTGAGCTGGGGTTCCGTTCGCTGGCGCTGACGCCCGACCAGTCGGCGGTCCCGCTGGACGCGGTGAAGATGGGTGATCGGGTGGCGCTGCTGCTCGGCTCGGAGGGCGACGGCCTGTCCTCGCGCTGGCTGCGCGAGGCCGACGAGGCGGTCTGCATCCCGATGAGCGCGCAGGCGATGGCCGCCGGGGTCGACTCGCTGAACGTGGTCGCGGCGGCGGCCATCGCCTGCCATGGACTGATGCGCAGGGACGCCTAGCCCGCGGCGATCTGCTCCCCGGCGTAGTCGAGCAGTTCCTCCGCCTGCGTGAACCGGCGCTCGTTGGTGTCGCCGAGCAGCACGCCGACCACCTGCCTGCCGTGGCGCTCCGCGGCGAAGACCAGGCAGAACCCGGCCGCGCGGGTGTAGCCGGTCTTGATGCCGAGCACGCCGTCGGTGCGCTCCAGCAGCTTGTTGGTGTTGCGCCAGGTGTGGGCGCGGTGCGCGCCGGACTTGGCGACCTTGTGCACCTTGGCCGAGGCGACCTGGGTGAAGACGGGGTTCTTCAGCGCGATCTGGGCGAGCTTGACCTGGTCGACGGCGGTCGAGTGGCCGCCGTTCGCGGGGGTCGGCAGGCCGTCGGCGTTGGTGTAGCGGGTGTCGGCCAGGCCCAGACCGCGCGCGGTGGCGTTCATCTTGGCGATGAAGGCCTTCTTGCCCGGTCCGTAGACCCTGGCCAGCGCATTGGACGCGTCGGCGCCGGAAGGCAGCATGAGGCCGTAGAGCAGGTCGCGGACCGTCAGCCGCTCGCCCTTGCGCAGGGCGGCCGTGGTGGCGCCGTTCACGGCGGCGTGCCGTACGTCGGCGGCGGTGATCGTGACGGTGTCGGTCAGCTTGGCCTCGCGCAGCACCACGTAGGCGGTCATCACCTTGACCAGGCTGGCCACCGGGACCCGCTTGGTCTGGCGCTTGCCGTAGTGGATCGTTCCGGCCGAGTCGACGACGTAGGCCTGCTTGGCGCCGACGTCGGGCTTCGCGGTCGCGTGCGCGGGACTCGACGTCAGACCCACGAGTACGGCTACCGCGGCAGAGGCGAAGATTCCCCCAATATGCATGTCAGCCATGGTGACAGGTGATCTAAGGTCCGTTTGCCGAACTTGACTCCATGGCGGGAAAACAACAGCTAGATGGGGGTAAATGATCGTTACATCGGGCAATCCGGGGGGTTCATCATGGCTGGGAAATTCGTCATTTCCAAGGACAAGCGGGACGAATACCGCTTCAAGCTGGTCGCCGGCAACGGCCAGACGATCGCCGTCAGCGAGGGCTACACGACCAAGGCGGCCTGCGTGAACGGCATCGAGTCCGTACGCAGGAACGCCGCCACGGCCGAGATCGACGACCAGTCGCTCGCCGCCGTCTGAAAAACCGCCGTCTGAAAAACCGCCGTCTAGTAGCCGCCGTCTGAACAGCCGGGCCGTCAGGCGGCCAGGGCCTTGTCCGCCTTGCGCCGCCTGCGTCTGACGACCAGGAACACGATCACCGCCACCGCCACCACCGCCACGACCAGCGCCGTGATGGGGGAGTGGGTGGCGAGCTGGAACCAGCCCCAGATCACCCCGTACAGCGCGAACGACGTCACCGGCACCCACGTGAGACACCCCAGCGCGCTGGCCACGACGTACCAGGGGTAGGAGATGCGCAGCACGCCCGCGACCCATGGCAGCGTGTGGCGCAGCACGGGCACCCAGAAGCACCCGTAGACGGCCAGCGCCCCCCACTTCTCCACGACCTTCTCGACCCGGGCGATCTGCGCGCGCGGCAGCCGCCGGCCGATCCGGGAGTCGTAGAGCTTCTCGCCGAGCTTGTGCCCGATCCAGTAGTAGGCCTGGAAGGCGCCGAAGAGCGCGATCGCCCCCACCAGCACGATGACCCAGTACGGCAGGCCGAAGAACGACGCTCTCGTGGGATCAGGGATGCCCGCAAGGTACCGCATTCCAGACATCACCCCACCAAGCGAATATAAGGCCAGGCTTACCTTATTTGATCCCCCGAGCCCGTGTCACCTCGCCAGTCTTCCCCGATTGCAAGTGCGCGACAAGCAACCCTCAACCCCCCGCGCGTACACCTGAGGGTGAGAACGAAGGAGTGGTGACCATGAGCAAGGCAACCACAGCGGCGCTCACCGCCGGATCGGCCAACGCCGTCAAGCTGTTCGTCGCCGCCTTGGCCGCCACCGGCGCGTACGCGGGCGTCACCGCCTACGACGCCGCCAGGTCGGCCCCGCGGCCCCAGCAGGCGATCACGCTGCAGGCCCGCGAGGTGCCGATCACCTCACAGACCGCCGCCGTCGCGCCCGGCGCCATCTCCGTCACCGCCAAGTCCGGCGGGCAGGGCTGCGACCGCGCCTACCTGGCCAGGACCGTCGTGGTCAACCCCGACCCCGCGCAGACCGTGCTCTACCGCTGGCAGCTGTCGCGCTGGAGCCCGTACACCAAGCGGTGGAGCGTCTACCTGGTCGACCACTCCGGGTTCGGCGCCGCCCGGCGCACGATCTCCTGGCAGGCCAGGGTCGCCGACAACCCCGGCTGGTACCGGGTCGAGTTCGCCGTCCAGGGTCAGAAGACGATCAAGAGCGACCGTTTCCAAGTGAGTTGCTGACCGAACGCCGCGCCGCCTCCACCCAGCGGGCCACGCCGACCCGCTCGGCCACCTCCAGCGCCTTGCGGTAGTGGTCGAGGGCGGCGTCGGGCTGGCCGAGCCGTACCGCGAGATCTCCCAGCGTCAGCGCCACGGGCCAGAGCGCCACGACGCCCGTGCCCGCGCCGGCGACGCGGTCGGCGAACGGCTTGAGCTTGTCGTAGCAGTCGACCATCCGCGCGCGGTCGTCGAGCAGCATCCCGGCCAGGGCCCGCCAGGTCATCGCCAGCTCGTACAGGAAGTCTGGCCGCACCGGCGGGCGCGTGGCCGCCACCGCCTTGGCGTCGGAGATGTGCCCGGCCGAGGCCAGCGCGAGCGCGTAGGGGTCGAGCGTCCACTTGGAGCCGCCCAGGTGCTTCTCGCTCAGCAGCTCGACCGTCTCGGCCGCGCGCCCGTCGACCAGGCGCAGGCAGAACGTGGTGATCAGCGGCAGGTCCTGGCGGCCTTCGAGCATGCCGACCCGCGCGGTCATCCTGGCCGCGTCGCGGTAGGCGCGCTCGGCGCCCGCGTAGTCGCCGGCGATCATCAGCCGCTGCCCGGCGTACCAGGCGCAGACGGCGGCGGGGGCCGACAGGTCGTACTGCTTCGACAGCTTCTCGGCCGCCGCCGCGTGCTGGTCGGCCGCCGCGAACTCGCCGCGCGCCGCCGCGCACTCCAGCAGCACCAGGTGGGCCAGCGCCTGCGTGGCCATCTGGCCGGAGCGCTGCGCCACCTCCAGCAGCTCGCGTCCGATGCTCTCGCGCGTGTCGACGGCGGGGATGTCGTAGGACTGGCGCAGCCGCCCGCTCAGCGCCGCCGCGATCAGGGCCGGGTCGCCGCTCTGCCGGGCCAGTTCGAGCGCCTCCAGCGACGCCTGACGGCCCCGCTCGGGCGAGGAGGAGCCCTCCAGCTCCAGCGCCAGCGTGGTCAGCAGGCTCGCGCGCAGCGTCTGCTCGCCCTCGGGCAGCTCGATGAGCGCCTTCTCGGTGACGTCGACGATCTCCCACGCGGTGCGGGTGAAGTCGCGCGCCATGCCCTTGTGCGGCACCGCGAGAGACGCCGCCACCCGCGCGGTGATCTCCAGGTCCTGCAGCGGCAGCGCCAGGTCCATCGCCTGGCGGCGCAGCAGCCTGGCCGCGGTCATGTCGCCGCAGACCGCGAGGGCCTTGATCTGGCGCAGCATCAGCTGCAGACGTTCCTTGGTGTCGCCGCCGGTGCGCTCGAAGGCCGCGATCGCCTGCTCCCACAGCCGCGCCGCCTCGCGGTGCGCGAAACGCCGCTCGGCCTGCTCGGCCGCCAGCCCGGCGTAGTGGACCGCCTTCTCCGCGGCGTCGGCGAGGAAGTAGTGGTGGGCCAGCGCCGCCACGTCCGCGGGGCTGCGCTCCTCGATCTCCTTCGCGACGGCCGCGTGCAACCGGGTACGGCGCAGCCGCGAGGCGTCGGAGTAGATCGTGTCGCGCACCAGGTCGTGGTCGAAGCGCAGCAGGCCGGGGCCCGGTTCGGTGACGAGCCCGGCCAGCAGCGCCGCCTCGACCGCCTCGACCACCGGCTCCTCGGCGCCGGCCACGCCGATGAGCACGTCGATGTCCACGTCGCGGCCGATCACCGCCGCCTGCAGCAGGATCTGCTGCGCCTCGGCCGGCAGCCGCGAGATGCGCCGCCGCAGCACGTCCCGCACGCCGGACGGCACCCGCGACAGCACCGCGGTGGTCGTCGTCTCACCGGCCGCCGCGGCCTCGGAGTCGAGCAGGCGCACGGTCTCGCGGACGAAGAACGGGTTGCCGCCGGTGCGCTCGACGATCGACTCGACCGCGTCCTCGTCGATCTCGCGTACGCAGGTGGCCCGCACCAGCTCGGCCACCGCCTTCGGGTCGAGCCCCGACAGCCCCACCCGGACCGGGCCGAGCCTGGCCAGCGCGGCCAGCACGTCGGACTGCCCGTCGTCCAGCTCGCTCTCCCTGCACGTGACCACGAGCATGACCCGGCTGGTGGCCAGCAGGCTCGGCAGCGCGCGCAGCAGCGCAAGCGTCTGGTCGTCGGCCCAGTGGAGGTCTTCGAGGGTGAGCAGCACGGGGGAGCGGCGGGCCACTCCGGCCAGGTAGCCGCCGACCGCGCGGTGCAGGCGGAAGCCGCCGGACAGCTCGTCGTCGTCGGGATCGGGGTCGGCGTCGTCGAGCAGGGGCGCGAGCAACTGGGCGTACTCGCCGGCGCCGGTCACGCCGACCAGCGTGCGCAGGATCTCCACCCAGGCCCAGCCGGGCGGGGTGGCGGTGGAGTCGGGGCAGGCGCCGGAGGAGGTGATCCAGCCGTCGGAGGCGAGCTTGCTCTCCAGCTGGCTCAGCAGCGTGGTCTTGCCGGCCCCCGCCACGCCGGTGACGATCGCCACCTGGAAGCGGCCCGTGCGGGCGGCGGCCTGCGTCAGCCTGGTCAGCTCGGCGTCGCGGCCGACGAACGGCTCCGGCTCCAGCGGCGGCGGCTCCACGGGCGCGGCCGGACGCGGCGGCCAGGTGTCGTTGACCGGCTGCGCCGGGCGGGACGGGCGGGCCGACGGGACCAGTTCAAGGCCGGGCGCCTGGGCGAGGATGTCGGACTCCAGCTTGCGCAGCGCCGGGCCGGGGTCGATGCCGAGCTCGTCGGCCAGGATGCCGCGGGCCCTGCGCAGCGCGGCCAGCGCGTCGCCCTGCCGGCCGCTGCGGTACAGGCCCAGCGACAGCAGCCGCCACCCCTCCTCGCGCAGCGGGTGCTCGGTGGTCATCGCTTCCAGGTCGGGCACGGTCTCGGCGTTGAGCCCGAGGCGCAGCCCGGTGTCGGCGTGGCGCTCGCGCGCCACCAGCCGCAGCTCGGTCAGCCGGTTCACCTCGGCCTCCGCCCACGTCTGGTCGGCGAAGTCGGAGTACGGCGTGCCGCGCCACAACCCGAGCGCCTTCTCCAGGAAGGTCCTGGCCGCCTGAGGATCGTCGCCCTCCAGCCGCTCTCCGGCGCTGCGTACCAGCTGCTCGAAGCGGAGCGCGTCGACCTGGTCGGGCGCGACGCGCAGCGCGTACCCGGAGGCGACCGTCACCAGCAGCCGGTTGGGACCCCCGCGCGGGCGGCCGGGCTCCAGCACACGGCGCAGCCGGGAGATGTAGACCTGCAGGCCCGACTGGGCACCCTTGGCGGTGTCGTCCGCCCACAGGTCGTAGAGCAGGGTGTCGACCGGAACGACCTGACCCCTGGCCACCAGCAATCGGGCGAGGACGGCTCGCTGCCGCAACCCGCCGAGGTCGAGTTCGTCGTTTTCGTACGCCTCGACTGGCCCCAGAACTCGAAACGCCACCATGTCAGCCGCCACGCTATGCGCGCTTCCGAATCACGCACAAGGTCTTTGAGGGGTTTGGAAGGGTCACTGCGGGGCCTTCATACTCTCGGACGGGGATTTCGCGGCACCGTTGCGGCTGTCGCGCCTGCGCAGAAGCGCCCACGCGCCCAGAGCCAGGCCGCCGAACGGGATCTCGATAGTGTAAGTCCAGAAGCCGAACAACAGTGCGGTCGCGGTCGCGGGAGCCGTGGGGATGCCGAAGGAGACGAGCAGGAGCACCACCCCGCCCTCCATGATCCCGGCGCCGCTCGGCGTGATCAGCGCCGCGGTGAGCACCCGCGACAGCGCGAAGACCGCGATCGACTGCGCCAGCCCGGGGTACGCGCCGGTGGCCTGCATGCAGACCACCATGATCCCCCACTGGAGCACCAGGAACGCGATCATCGCCAGCGACAGCCCCGGCCAGCGCGTCCTGACGATCCCCGCGGTGTCGGCGCGCAGCTTGTGGAACGACGGCGCGATCTCCTTCTTGAACGGCCTGCCCAGCCCGTCGAGCACCTTGCCCAGGAGCACCGCCGCGCGGTCCCAGTACAGCGCCGCCGCCACCACGACCACGAGCACCAGGATCGAGATCGCGCCCGCCCAGCCCGCCCGCTCCACGGTCGTGTTGACCACCTCGCCCGCCATCAGCAGCGCGATGATCCCGACCGCGGGCAGGACGAACCGGAACAGCGTGTTCCACACGCCGCTGACCAGCGTCATCACCACGATCGACCGGTAGCCGAACCCCCAGCCCTTGCACATGGCGAACGTCAGCGCCACGCCCGCGGCGCCGCCGAACGGCAGCAGGTTGCTGACCGCGCTGCCCGCGGCGTTGAGCGTGAGGCCCTGCAGGTTGCTGAGGCCGGGCTGCGAGTTGGTCAGCACGAACGTGTAGGCCAGCAGGCTCAGCAGCCACAACCCGGCCATCAGCGCGATGGTTCCGGCGCCGAGCTGGCCGAACTCCGCGCCGATCTCCCGCCACGAGACCGGCTTGCCGGTCAGCGCCTGCACGATCTGCGGCAGGTAGACCACCAGCAGGACCGCCAGAGCAAGGGACAGCACGGACAGAGTGACCTGCAGCCACTTGTTCTTCATCACACCTGCTCGAAGGGGTGGGTGAGCCGGGTGCCCGGGGGCACGTCCCTGCGGACGAACCACTCGGTTCCGAACACCAGGCGGTAGAGGGGGCCGGGGATCTTCAGCATCACGGCCAGAGTACGGTCGCTGTCGCCGCCGCTGGCCTGTGAGACGTGCGCCTCCATCGACGCCCGCTTCTGCTTCGTGTACTTCCTGACGTTCACCCGATGGGTGATCTGATCGCCCGCAGTGTAGGCGCTCTCGAACGTCCGGGGATCGAACTCCGGCGGAAACCGGTATACCTTCCCCGCCAGCTTGAGCGCCTTGAGCAACGGATCGCGGTTCACCGTCGCCTCCAGGACGATCTCCGTCCCCGCCATCTCCGCCGCGCGCCTGCCCACCCGGTGCACCTGGACGTGGTCCGGATGCCCGTACCCGCCGGCCGGATCGTAGATCGCCAGCAGGTCGGCCGCCTCGTCCTTGAGGATCTCGGCCAGTTGCCTGGCCGCCTTGTCGGTGTCGGCGTCGATGAAGGCGTTGTCCGGCCGCTCCTCGGCGACGCCGCCCTTGGGGCTCAGCCCCGAGTCGCCGTAGCCCAGGCACTCCACCCGGGCGCAGCCCAGCAGCGCGGCCGAGGTGTAGAGCTCCTTGAGCCGCGTCTCGCCCAGTTCGTCGCCCGGATCCATCTCCGCCAGGCCGCGCTCGCCCGCCGTGGCCACCACCAGCACCACCCGGTGCCCCTCGGCCGCGAGCATCGCCATGGTGCCCGCCGTCAGCAGGGCCTCGTCATCGGGGTGGGCGTGGAAGAACACAGCTGTGCGTGGCTTTGTTGGCACAGGGCCCAGATTAGTCTGGGAGAGGTGCGGATCTTTCACGTGAGTGACTGTTACCTGCCGCGGCTCGGAGGGATCGAGGTCCAGGTGGCCGACCTCGTACGCCAGCAGCGGGAGGCGGGCCACGAGGTCGAGGTGGCCACGGCCACCCGCGGCGAACCCCTCGACGGCGTGCGCAGGATCGTCGCCAGAATGCCCTTCGACCTGCCCGTGCACCCGCGTGGTGTGGGACATGTCACCCGCCTGCTCACCTCCTCCCGTCCCGACGTCGTGCACGTGCACACGGGGGCGGTCTCGCCGTTCGCCTGGATGGGGGTACGCGCGGCCGTACGGGCCGGACTGCCCGTGGTGGTGACCGTCCACAGCATGTGGGACCCGGGCACCCGCGCCGTCTACCGCCTGCTCCGCCTCGTGTACGAGTGGCACCGCTGGGGCGTGGTCGCCACCACCGTGAGCAGCGCCGCCGCCGTCCCGATCCGCCGGGTCGCGGGCCGGGGGGTACCGGTCCACGTGGTCTCCAACGGCCTCGACCTGACCGGCTGGCGACCGTCGGACCTGCCCTCCGGCTCGGCGGGCAAGGACGGCGTCCACATCGTGGCGGTGGGCAGGCTGGCTCCGCGCAAGCACCCGGTGCGGCTCCTGAAGGCCCTGCACACGGCCCGCGCCCGGGTCCCGTCCGGCATCCCGATGCGCGCGACCATCGTCGGGGACGGCCCGGCGAGGAGCTCGATGGACCGCTACCTGACCCAGCACGACATGACCGGCTGGGTGACGCTCCCCGGCCGCCAGACCCGCGAGGAGATCGCCGGGCTGCTGGCCTCCGCCGACATGTTCGTGGCGCCCGCGCCCCTGGAGTCCTTCGGCATCGCCGCCCTGGAGGCGAGGGCGGCGGGGCTGCCGGTGATCGCCCGCGAACGCAGCGGGGTCGCCGACTTCGTCCGGCACGGCGAGGAGGGCCTGCTGGCCCGCAACGAACCGGACCTGGCCCGCTGCGTCGCCCGCCTGACCACCGACACGAAGCTCCGCGAGTCGATCGCCGCCCACAACCGCGAAACGGAGCCGGCGGCAGGCTCCTGGAAGTCGGTCCTGGAGGGCTTCGACCGGGCGTACAAGCAGGCGATCGGCTGACTTCGTGGGCTAGCGCAGGTGGGGGAGGGTATAGGCGGGCGCGGCGAACGAACCGCCCTGGGGCATGCCGGCCACGAAGAAGGCGTCGGCGCCGGGGAAGCGGGCGGCGAACGCCTCGGCGTTGTCCAGCGGGGTGTAGCCGAGGTCGGGCAGTTCCCAGAAGCGGCGGGCGTTGGCCGAGACCGCGTAGCCGGCCACGAAGCCGGTGACCGGGGTGGTGAGGGCGGCGGCGAAGTACCCGGCGCAGTCGCGCGGGCTGAGCCAGGTTGCCAGGTGGCGGGCGTCCTCGGGTTCGGTTTCGAGGCTGCCGATCCGCAGGCTGACGATCTGGAGGCCGAACTTGTCGGCGTAGAGGTGGGCCAGGGCCTCGACGGCCGCCTTGGAGACGCCGTAGAGGCCGTCGGGGCGGGGCGCGAGATCGGGGGTGAGCGTCCGCGTGACGGGATAGTGGCCGGTCAGGCGGTTACTGCCGGCCAGCACGACCCGCGGCACCCCGGTCAGCCGGGCGGCTTCGAAGACGTGGTGGGTGCCGAGCACATTGGCCTGGAGCAGATCCGGCAGCGGCGCCTCGTCGGGAATCCCGGACAGGTGCACGACCACGTCGGCGCCGCGCACCACCTCCAGCACGGTGGAGAGGCCGTCGAGCTCGGTGGTGACGACCTCCTCGTTACCGGCTCGCGCCTCGATAGGCACCCGGTCAACCAGCACCAGCCGCTCGGCCCGCGCCCGCAGACCATCCCGGATCGCCGCTCCCACCCGCCCGGCGGCACCGGTCAACACGATCTTGCCCAGCCTCATGGGGAGGAGTCTGCCGAACGCCACCGACAGATTCCCGCACGGGCGCGGTGAAGGCTTCCCATACGGGGGGCCGTGACGGCGGGGACCATGTCCGACGTGAGAAGCGACCCCCACGATCGGCGCCCGCCGGCGTCGGCGGGTGGCGTGGGGGCGGCTTGCCGTAACCCCAAAGAGAGCCGCACGTCAACCCCAAAGAGAGCCGCACGTCGCGAGCGGCCGCAAACCACCCACACGCCAGAAGAGCCAAAAAGGTCAGCGGCGGAGAACAACAACGCCGTCGCGGTCGAAGACGCGCGTGTAGCCCTGCGAAACGAGAGAGTCCACCTGGGCGCGTTGGTCGTCGGCCGAGCCGAAGGGGAACTCCCAGCGGGACGTGTCCGCGATCACCCAAGGCGCGTTGTGTGATTTGGCCGTCCACAGCAGCACCGTCGTACGCCCCGTCAACGCCGGCCCGAAGCTGTTGGCCGCCTCGACCACCACCCCGTCCGGGATCTTCGCCACCGCCTCCCGAGCCGCCACGATCTTGGTCTGGTCGCCCTTGTAGAAGTCGGGGTGGTAGAGCTGGTCAAGGGCGAAACGGGGCACAAGGGTAACGGCGACCACCAGCACCGCCGCCGACCACACCACCGCCAGGTCCTTACGCCCCAGCCACCGCTGCAGCCGGGCAAGACCATCCACCCCCGCGCAGAACAGGATGATCACCGTAAACGCGCTGTACTGGAAGTCGGCCTGCCACCACAACTCCCGGTCCGACAGCATCCGCTCCAGCACGTGCGGCAGCGCGATCAGCGACAACGGCGACAGCAGGCACAGCAGCAGCGTCGGCCACACCAGCAGGAACAACGTGTCGACCTTGGCCTCGGCGCTGAAGGGCAGCAGCAGCGTCCCGAGCGGGTCGCGCAGGATGCCGAGCAGCGCGCCCGGCAGGTCGGGCCCGAGGTGGTTGTAGGCCCAGAAGTCGGAGGTGTCGCCGCCGAGCATGGGGATGATCGCGCCGCGGGTGAGCATGACCCCGGCCGCGCCGATCACCGCGCAGCAGATGCCGCGGAAGCGGTCACCGGTGACGAACAGGTAGAGGCCGAACCCGATCACCATCAGCCCCATGTCCTCCTTGACCAGGAGGAGCCCGAACATCGCCAGGAACGCGGGCAGAAAGCGTCCCGCCTGGTAGCGCTCGATCATGATGGCGGTCAGCACCGGCACGAACATGACCTCGTGCGCGTCGAACGCGATCGCCTGGGCCACGGGCCACGACAGCGCGTAGGCGACGGAGACCAGGTACGCGGCCCCGATCCCGAGCACCCGCCGCGTGAACAGCCACAGAAACGGAATGGCCGCCGCGAACAGCAGCGCCTGCGCGACGATCAGCGACCCGGGCCCGTCGTGGATCCAGTAGAACGGCGCCAGCAGCGCGTAGATCGGCGAGAAGTGGTCGACGATCTGGAGATAGTCCATGCCCCGGTCGTGCCACCCGCCCACGACGGGAATGTACGGCGGCCGGAAGCGCGAGTAGTTGCGCACCGCCTGGTCGACGATGACCAGATCGTAGGTACTCGCCCTGAACGTGGCCAGCTTCACCAGCCCGATCACGGAGTACGCCGCCGCGGCCACCAGGACGATCAGCCCGACCCGGTAGCGGTGCCGCGGAAGGCGGCGGCCGGGTGTCGTCACGGTTTCCGCCGTCATGGTCTCCGCCGTCACGGGCAGCAAGAGTAGTGCCAATGCGTCACGGCCGCCGCGCCGCGCTGCCCCCCACAGGCGGTGCGGCGGCCGTGGGCTCAGGGGGTCAGCCGCAGGCGCTCTGGATCTTGGTGGTGAAGCCCTGCAGCTTGTTGACACCGTCCATCGCCGAGGCGGGGTTGTTCTTGTCCATCTTCATGTCCTCGAATCCGCCGGCCAGATCGTTGAGCGCAGCGGCGAGTTCGCCGTCGTACTTGCCGGCCAGGGTCTTGACCTTGCCCGCGGCCTCCTCGCTCGCCTTGTTGAAGGCGTCGGGGTCGGTGGCGGCGGTGGCCATGGACTGGGTGAACTCGTTGGAGATCTTGGTGACCTCCTGTGCCGCCGTGTTGCAGTCCACGGCCTTGTCGACCGCGCCGCAGGCGGTCGCGAGCCCGGCAAGAGTCAGCGTCGCGATCGTGATGGCGATGCGACGGCGGGAGGAAGTCATGGTTGTGCCCTTCGTAGGTGTGGAGACGAAGGGACATTATGGACCATTCCTTGAATCTCGCTTGCACATTGCCAACATCAGTGGTGACAGACGTGGGTAGTCCAAGGTCATGAGCACTGGTCAGGCAGAACAACACTCACTGAAGCGGGTCATCGGCCGCAGGGTCCTGCTGCTGTTCGTCGTCGGCGACATTCTCGGCGCGGGCATATACGCGCTGGTCGGGAAGGTCGCCGGGCATGTCGGAGGGGCGTTGTGGCTGCCGTTCCTGGTGGCTTTCGTCCTCGCCGCGCTGACCGCGACGGCCTATGCCGAACTGGTCGGTAAGTACCCGCAGGCGGCCGGAGCGGCGCTGTATGTCAATAAGGCGTTCGGCATCCCGTTCGTCACTTTCATCGTCGCGTTCACCGTGATGATGAGCGGCATCACCTCGGCGAGCGCGGCGGCCAGGGCCTTCGGCGGTCGCTACCTGGCCGAGTTCGTGACGCTGCCGGTGCTGGTCGGCGCGTTCATCTTCCTGGGCCTGGTGGCCCTGGTGAACTTCGCCGGAATTTCGGAGTCCGTCAAGGTGAACGTGGCCCTGACGATCATCGAGGCGTTCGGCCTGCTGGTGATCGTGGCCATCGGCATCTTCGCGCTCTTCACCGGGGACGGCGAGCCCGCCAGGGCGATCGAGTTCCACCCGGCCAACGGCGCCTTCCTCGGCATCCTCGGCGGCACCGCGCTGGCCTTCTACGCCCTGCTCGGCTTCGAGGACTCGGTCAACCTGGCGGAGGAGGCCAAGAACCCGCAGAAGGACTTCCCCCGCGCCCTGTTCGGCGGCCTGATCGTGGCCGCGGTCATCTACATGGCGGTGGCGTTCACGGCGACCATGCTCGTCGACACCAAGACGCTGATCGAGTCCTCCGGCCCGCTGCTGGAGGTGGTGAAGGTCGCGGGGCTGGCCTTCCCGCCCAAGCTCTTCGCGCTGATCGCGCTGCTCGCCGTCGGCAACACCGCGCTGATCAACATGCTGATGGCCTCCAGGCTCGTGTACGGCATGGCCCGCCAGCGCATCATCCCCCCGTTCTTCGGCACGGTTCACCCGACCCGGTCCACTCCGTGGATCGCCATCGTGTTCACGATCGCCATCGCGGCGATCCTGGTCTCGACGGGCGACGTGGCGCCGCTGGCCGACACCACCGTGCTGTTGTTGCTGCTGGTGTTCGCGCTGGTCAACATCTGCGTGCTGATCCTGCGCAAGGAGGACGTCGGCCACGACCACTACCGGGCCCCGACCTGGGCGCCGGTGCTCGGGGCCGTGGTCTGCCTGTTCCTGGCGCTGCCGCTGACCGGCAGGTCGGCCGACATCTACCTGCGCGCGGCGGCCCTCATCGTGCTGGGCGTCATCCTCTGGGGCATCAACTGGATCTTCGTGGGCCGGGTCACTCAGGTGGATCCGACCAAGATCACTCCGGAGGACTGAATCCCTGACGCGTGGGCGGGCCGTACAACAGGTGCGGCTGTCCACGCGTTGGAGGGATGATGACCGCCATGCCGATGTCCACGGGCCTGACCGGGACGCTCAACGGTCCCCGTCACCGGACCGCGCTGAACGTGTTCCTGTTCGTCGTGCTCGCGCACTGGGCGGAGCACATCGTGCAGGCCGTGCAGATCTGGGTGCTGGGCTGGCCCGTGCCCGAGGCCAGGGGAGTGCTGGGGCAGTTCTTCCCCTGGCTGGTCACCTCGGAGGCGCTGCACTACGGCTACGCGCTGATCATGCTCGCGGCGCTCTGGGTACTGCGCAAGGGCTTCACCGGGCGCGCCCGGCTGTGGTGGAACATCGCCCTGGGCATCCAGATCTGGCACCACGTCGAGCACCTGCTGCTGCTCATCCAGGTGCAGTCGGGCTGGTTCCTGGCGGGCCGGCCGGTGCAGACGAGCGTGGCGCAGTTGCTCTTCCCCCGCGTGGAGCTGCACCTGTTCTACAACACGGTGGTCTTCGCCCCGATAGTGGTCGCCATGATCCTGCACGCCCGGCCGGACAAGGAGGAGCGGGCGCGCATGTCCTGCTCGTGCGCGCGGGCGTGAACAGCCGCTTCACCGTCGTCGTGGCGACGGTGACCGCCGTGCTGCTGCTGGCGCTCGCCGTCCCCAATCTCGGGCCCGTCGTGCGCGCCGCGCGGGCCGAGGGAACCTGGGGCACGTTCACGGCGAGCCGCCTGTCGTGCGTGACGCATCCGGGGGGCCACGAGGCCTGCGCGTGGTACGGGCGGTTCGCCACCGCCTCGGGCGCGCGCGAGGTCTCCCTGTACGGCAGCGCCCGCGACACCATGGCCCAGGGCCAGGCACTCAAAGCCGTGGACGTGGGCCGCCCCGCGCAGGTCTACACCGAGGGCGGCTCCAACGAGTGGATCCTGACCTTCGCGCTGGTCCTGGTCGGCCTCGGCCTGCTCTATCCGCTGCTCTCCCGCCTGCGCCGGCGGAACACCTATTGACAGGCTCGCGAGCCCGACCCGACGATGTCGCATATAGAGCAACTCGTCGCGTAATACGCAACAAGCGGGTGAACATGTCGAGTCTGGTCTCCACCCTTCCCGGCCGCTCCTACACCGACCCCGAGATCTTCCGCGAGGAACAGGAGAAGATCTTCGAAGACCTCTGGTTCTGCGCGGTCAGGACCGACGAACTCTCGCGACCCGGCGCCTTCAGGACCGTCAGGATCGGCAGGGAGAGCGTGATCGTCGTCCGCGGCCGCGACGGCGTCTTACGCGCCTTCCTCAACGTCTGCCGGCACCGGGGCGCGCAACTGTGCGCCGAGCCGGAGGGCGAGGTCAAGCGGACCATCCGCTGCGTCTACCACGCCTGGTCCTACGACCTCGACGGCAGGCTCGTGGCCGCGCCCAACCTGGTCAAGATGCCGGACATCGACCGGGTCGAGTACGGCCTGATCCCCGTCCACCTGCGCGAATGGCTCGGCTACGCCTGGCTCTGCCTGGCCGACGCCCCGCCCTCCTTCGAGGAGACGGTCACCGGCGCCGCCACGGAGCGGCTCGGCGACCCCGCCGCGATCGAGCATTACCACGTCGACAAGCTGGCACTCGGCCGCCGCGTCGTCTACGACGTACAGGCGAACTGGAAGCTCATCGTCGAGAACTTCATGGAGTGCTACCACTGCGCCACCATCCACCCGGAGCTGACCGCGGTGCTGCCCGAGTTCGCCGGGGGCTACGCGGCCCAGTACTACGTCGGCCACGGCGCGGAGTTCGCCGAGCGCGTCGAGGGGTTCACCGTCGACGGCAGGGCGGGCTTCGGCAAGCTGCCCGGCGTCTCCGCCGAGCAGGACCGGCGCTACTACGCGATCACCGTCAAGCCGCAGGTCTTCATCAACCTCGTGCCGGACCACGTGATCATGCACAGGATGTTCCCGCTGGCCGCCGACCGCACGGTCGTGGAGTGCGACTGGCTCTACCATCCCGACGTGGTGGCGGCCGGCGCCGACCTCACGCACTCCGTCGAGCTCTTCCACCGGGTCAACGAGCAGGACTTCGACGCCTGCGAACGGACCCAGCCCGGCATGTCCTCACGCGCCTACCGCGCGGGCGGCGTGCTGGTGCCCAGCGAGCACCACATCTCCGCCTTCCATCAGTGGGTGAACCATCGCTTGCGCGGATAGCGCACGCGCAGCGCGCCGTACTTGCTCTCGCCGCTGATCCTGATGTGCGGTACGCCGGGCCGCGGCCGGCTCGGGACGTCGGAGGAGGTCGAGCCCCACTGGTTGGCGAAGGCGTCCACGTTGGCCGAGGCGCCGGGCGGCAACACGACGCTGGCGGAGCCGTACGTGAGATCGAACACGACGTCCACCACGGGATGCGACAGGACCGCCTCGGAGAAGTCGAGGTCGACGCTGCCGTACTTGGACGTGACGCGCAGGTGGCGCGGCACGTCCCAGTCACCGGAGCGCTTGACGTGGCCGTTCTTCGTCTCCAGATGGACGGTCTCCTCGGCGACGCGCGGCGCGGGCAGATCCGCGACGACCGCGAGCAGGTCGCCGTAGGTCCGGCCGGAGAAGACGAGGCTCAGGCGTTCGTCCAGCTCGGCGGGGGTGAGGCGGCCCTCGGCGAAGGCGTGTTGCAACTGCTGGGCGGTGCGATCCCGATCCTCGTCGGCGACGCGCACGTGCAATTCCGACATGGTTCGAGCATAGGTTCGCAGTCCTCAGAACGGGAGCTTCCTTCCCGAGGGCGTGCGCAGATCGAGGGGAAGCGGCCGGCGCGGGAGGTGGGGGCGCCGCACGATCTGGATTCTCTTCACACCGGAGAGATACCCATCGGGAAGCCTTGAAGTCATCCGCTCGGAGTAACGTGTGGCTTGATGCTGGCGGACCCGTTCGCGCACCCGGCCCTCTTCTATCGGGGCGACCGGGAGTACGTCGCTGCCATCACCTCGTTCGTGCGCGAAGGGCTGGCGAGCCTGGAGCCGGTCGCGGTCGCCGTCCCCGCGGAACGGCTGGCCGTCCTCGTCCCCGCCCTGGCCGCGGACGCCGAGCGGATCATGCTGGTGGACATGGCCGACGCCGGGCGCAACCCCGGCCGGATCATCCCCGCGGTGCTGACCGACTTCGCCGACCGCCACCAGGGCGAGCGGGTGCGGATCGTCGGCGAGCCCATCTGGCCGGGACGCTCCTCCGTCGAGTACCCCGCCTGCGCCCAGCACGAGGCGCTGATCAACTACGCCTTCGTCGGCCGCCAGGCCACGATCCTGTGCCCCTACGACGCCGAACGGCTCGCGCCCGGCGTGCTGAGCGAGGCCGAGCGCACCCACCCGGTGGTACGCGAGACCGGCGGCGAGCGCCACAGCCACGCCTACGCGCCCGAACTGGTCATCACCTGGCACAACCGGCCCTTCCCCGAGCCGATCGAGCCGATCTCGCTCCGCTTCGACAGCACCAACCTGGGCTCCGCCCGCGCGCTGGCCGCCTCCCAGGCCGCGCTGGCCGGCTTCACCGGTACCCGCCTCGACGACGTGCGGCTGGTGATCGCCGAGCTGGGCGCCAACAGCCTCGACCACGGCGGCGGCACCGGCCTGGTCCGCATCTGGACCGAGGACGGCCACCTGGTGTGCGAGGTCAGCGACGCCGGCCACATCACCGACCCGCTGGCCGGCCGCCGCCCGGTCGACCCGCGCATGGCGGGCTCGCGCGGGCTGCTCATCGTCAACCTGCTCAGCGACCTGGTCAGGGTCCACACCTGGGCGGGCGGCACTGTGGTGCGCACATACTTCGCCGTGACCTGATCCTGTCCTGGCCGGGGTAGACCCGACTCATGAACGGCCTGCGCCCGATGCGCCCGCGCGACACCGCCGAGTCGCACCGCGTGGCGACCCCGCTGGAGCTCTTCTTCGACCTGTGCTTCGTGGTCGCCGTCTCCTTCGCCGGGAGCCAGCTGCACCACGCGCTGTCCGAGGGGCATCTGGCTCAGGGGCTGAGCGGCTACCTGACGTGCTTCTTCGCCGTCTGGTGGGCGTGGATGAACTACACCTGGTTCGCCTCCGCCTACGACGTGGACGACTGGTGGTACCGGATCACGACGCTCGTGCAGATGTCGGGCGTGCTGGTGCTGGCCGCGGGCGTGCCGAGGGCCTTCCAGGACGGCGACATCAGCCTGTTCGTGCTCGGGTACGTGATCATGCGGCTCGCCATGGCCTCGCAGTGGCTGCGCGCCGCGGCCGGGCATCCGGAGGGACGGCGCACGGCGCTGCGGTACGCGGCCGGGATCTGCGCGGCGCAGGTGGCGTGGGTCGTGCTGCTGTTCGTGCCGCAGGAGTGGCGCCTGGCCGGGTTCGTGGTGTGCGCCCTCGCCGAGCTGGCGGTGCCGGTGTGGGCGGAGGCGGCCGGCCGTACACCGTGGCACCCTCACCACATCGCCGAGCGCTACGGGCTCTTCACGCTGATCATGATGGGCGAGAACGTGCTCGCCGCGACCGTCGCGGTGCAGGAGGCCGGCCGCGAGCACGGGATCCAGGCCGGGCTGATCGTGCTGGCGGTCTCCGCGCTGGTGATCGTCTTCGCGCTGTGGTGGATCTACTTCGCCCCGCCGACCGCCGACCTGCTCACCTCCAACCGGCGCGCCATCCCGTGGGGCTACGGCCACTACCTGATCTTCGCCGGCATCGGCGCGCTGAGCTCGGGCGTCGAGGTCAGCCTGGACCATCTGACCGGCAAGGCCCACATCCCGGCCGTCGCCGCCGGGTACGCGGTCGCGGTGCCGGTGGCCCTGTTCCTGTTCATGGTCTGGCTGCTGCACCTGCGCCCGCACCGTTACGGCGGAGCCGACACGGCCGCCTTCCTGGCCGCGACCGCGCTGGTCCTGCTGGCGCCGCTGACCCCGCAGCCGGTGCCGGTGATGGCCGTGGTGTGCGCGGCGCTGGTGATCCTCACCGAGGCCGGCCGGTGGCGCAGGCGGTCCCGACCCTGAGGAGGCGGGCCCTACCAGGGTCTGTCTCCTCGCAGGTCAGAAGGGCCCTTCGGGGGCACCCCCGACCAAGGTAGTAGGGGGCTGATCAGGGCTGCTTAGGGTCGATCTCGGATACTCGCGAAAGCCGTATTCCACGACCTTTGAGGCATGAAGGGATTGCTCGTCAGCGGATTCGCGGCCATCGGCACCGGAAGCGGCGCCATGCTCACCTTGCACGCCGAGGCTGGGCTCGACCCGTTCCACAGCGTGATCAGCGAATACGCCTGGGCATCGGGCGGCTGGCTCCTGCCCGCCTCACTGACCCTGTTCGCGCTCGGCTCGGCGCTCATCGCCGAGGCGCTGCGCCGTTCGGGCACCGACCGGCGGGTCGTCTGGCTGCTGGTGGCCTGGGGGACCTGCATGTTCCTCATCGGCGCCTTCCCGACCGACCGCCCCGGGGTCCCGCTGTCGCTGTCGGGCGGCATTCACAGGTACGCCGCTTTCGCCGCCTTCCTGGCCATGCCGCTCGCGGGCATGCTGCTGGTCAGGGCGCGCATACGGTACGCCCCGGCCATGAAGGTCCTGTGCGGCGTCGCGCTGGGCGCCCTGCTCCTGGTGGTCGTGCCCTACGTGGTGCGCATGTTCGGCATCCCGCTGGACAACGCCGACATCCCCGCCGGGCTCACCCAGCGGGTGGTCGTGGTGTCGGAGCTGGCGGTGCTGGCCCTGATCGGGTTCTCGATGCTGGCCAAGGGACGCCGCCGTCAGCGCTCCCAGGGCGCGCGCTCGTCCATCTTGGCGTAGTACCTGGCGAGGTGGCCGCGTACCCGGTCGACCTCGTCCCGGGGGAGCTTCGCACCGCCTCTCGCGCCGTCGAGTATCCCTCCGGCGGCACCGCCTTCAGCTCACCGTTGACGACGTCGGCGATCGGCAGCTTGTACGCGCCGAACTCGCCGGCGTCGTACCAGACGAAGGCGCGTTTGTAGGCGTCGTTGGGCTGTCATACCGGACCGGCTACCCGATTCCCGGGCATGAATCGGGGCAGGAGGAGATCAGTGACTCCTACTTTGGGATGGCCGAAATGACGATTCTGATCGCGTACGACGGTTCGGACGACGCCAAGGCGGCGATCTCCTTCGCCGGCCGGGCGCTCAAGAGCGAGAACGCCGTCGTGCTCACCGTCTGGGAACGCCTCGCCATGAGCGCCGCCCGCGCCTCCGTGGGCATGGTCATGGCCCCCGAGTTCTCCGCCGCCGAGGACGAGGCGGTCGGCGACGCCATGCGGAAGCTGTCCGAGCAGGGGGCCGAGCTGGCCAGGAAGGCCGGGTTCGAGGCCACGGCCAGATGCGAGCTGGACGGCGTGGCCGTGTGGTCGACGATCGTGGACGTGGCCAATGAGCTCGACGCCGCCCTCATCGTCACCGGCACCCGGGGGCTCGGCGGGGTGAAGTCCCTTCTGCTCGGAAGCACCTCCGACCGGGTGCTGCACCACGCGAGCCGGCCCGTCCTGGTCGTTCCGGCGCCGGAGCGGGAGGAGTAGCCCGGCCGGTTCACCGGCCGTTCACCGAAGTGTCGGTCCGATGGTGCAGAGTCTCCTTCTCGGACAGACCTAGGGGGACCGGTGGCCGAACGGCTCGCGCGCAGGCTCGGCACCACCGACGCGGTGGTGATCGGGCTGAGCGCGATGATCGGCGCGGGCGTGTTCGTGGCGTTCTCGCCCGCGGTCCAGGCGGCCGGCTCGTGGCTGTTCCTGGCCCTCGCGATCGCCGCGGTCGTCGCCTACTGCAACGCGACCTCCTCGGCGCGGCTGGCCGCCCTCTACCCCGAGTCCGGCGGCACCTACGTCTACGGCAGGCGCCGGCTGAGCCCCTTCTGGGGGTATCTGGCCGGCTGGGGCTTCACCGTCGGCAAGACCGCCTCCTGCGCCGCGATGGCGCTGACGTTCGGCGCCTACGTGGCCCCGGCCCTGGCCCAGCCGCTGGCGATCGGCGCGGTCGTGGGCGTGACCGCGCTCAACCTGCTCGGCGTGCAGCGCTCGGCGGGGGCCGCCCGGGTCATGGTCGCCTTCGTGCTGGCGGTGCTGGCCATGGTCATCGCCGCCGGGCTGCTGACCGGTCCGGCGCCGCCGTTCTCCCTGACCGACCCGACCGCGTACGGCATGCCGGACCCGCTCGCCACACCCGGCTGGCTCGGACTCCAGCCCGAGCCGGAGCCGGAGCCGGGGCTCACCATGACCGCGGTGGCGGTCGCCGGCGGGGGCTCCTGGAGCCTTCCGGGCGTGCTGCAGGGGGCCGGGCTGCTCTTCTTCGCCTTCGCCGGCTACGCGCGCATCGCCACGCTGGGGGAGGAGGTGCGCGACCCGTCCCGCACGATCCCGCGCGCCGTCGGCATCGCCCTGGCCGTCACGCTCGTCGTCTACGCGCTGGTGGCGCTGGCCGCCCTCCACGCGCTCGGCCCGGAGCGCCTCGGGCTGTCGCGGGCCCCGCTGGCCGACGTGGCCAGGACCGCGGAGGTCGCCTGGCTGGTGCCCGTCGTTTCGGCCGGCGCCGCCGTGGCAGCGCTGGGCGCCCTGCTGGCGCTGGTGCTGGGCGTCTCGCGCACCGTCCTGGCGATGGCCCGCAACCGCGACCTGCCGGCGTTCCTCGACGCGATCCACCCGGTCCGGCAGGTGCCCCACCGCGCCGAGCCGGCCGTGGGCGTGACGGTGATCATCCTGCTGTTGCTCGCGGATCTGCGCGGCGCCATCGCGTTCTCCTCCTTCGGCGTCCTGGTCTACTACGCGATCGCCAACGCCGCCGCCCTGACCCTCACCAGAGACGAGGGCGCGCCGCGCCGGGTCATCCCGGTCGCGGGTCTCGGGCTCTGCCTGCTCCTGGCGTTCACGCTGCCCTGGGCGGCCGTGGTCGCCGGTCTGGCCGTGTTCGCCTTCGGCGCCGTGCTGTGGTTCCTGCGGCACCGCGGGCACCGCCCGGCCGCGGGGCGTTGACCGCGCCACGCGGGCGACTTACGGTTGCGCGATCAGACCAGCCGGTATGGAGGTTCGGGATGCCCACCGTCAGCACCGTCCGCGGTCCCGTCGACGTCGAGGAACTCGGCCAGACGCTCATGCACGAGCACGTCTTCGTCGTCTCCACGGAACACCTGGAAAACTACGGCAAGGGTTTCTGGTGGGACGAGGAGTTCCGGGTCGAGGACGCGGTGCTGAAACTCGGCGCGCTGGCCGCCAAAGGGGTCCGGACCATCCTCGATCCCACGGTGTGGGGGCTCGGGCGTTACATCCCGCGTATCCAGCGGATCGCGGCGGCCGTACCGGAGCTGAACATCATCGCCGCGACCGGGATCTACAGCTACCACGAGCTGCCGCACCAGTACGAGCACCGGGGCCCCGGGCTGATTCTCGACATGCCGGACCCGATGATCGACGACTTCGTGCGCGACCTGACCGAGGGCATCGCCGACACCGGGGTCAAGGCGGCGTTCCTCAAGTGCGTGGTCGAGCAGGACGGGCTCACGCCCGGTGTCGAGCGGATCTGCCGGGCGGTCGCGCGGGCGCACACGGAGACCGGGGCGCCGATCACCGTGCACACGAACTCGTTCACGCAGTCGGGGCCGGTGGCGCTCGACATGTTCGCCAAGGAGGGCGTGGACCTGACCAAGGTGGTCGTGGGACACGCCGGGGACACCAACGATCTCGACTACCTGATGCGGCTGGCCGACACCGGGGCGACGCTCGGGATGGACCGGTTCGGCCTCGAGCTCTACAACCCCACGGCCCAGCGGGTAGCCACGATCGCGACGCTGTGTGAGAGGGGCTACTCCGATCGGATGGTGTTGAGCCATGACGCGGCCTGCTTCATGGACTATTTCGGGGGGATGTGGGACGAGGCCCTCGCGACGGCGGCGCCCAAGTGGCGCTACGATCACATCCACGACGACGTGCTGCCCGCCCTGCGCGCCTCGGGTGTGACCGATGAGCAGATTGAGCAGATGCTGGTGTTCAACCCGAGACGCCACTTCTCGTAAAGTGGTGGGACCGGAAGACCGACGCAGGTAGGTGGAGCTGGGTGACTTCGGAGCAAGCCCTGTCGATCAGCCTGGGCCTTCAGGGGCCCTGTGTCATCGCAAGGCTCACCGGGGACTTCGACTTCGGCTCCGCGGCCGAGGTGCGCGACCGTGTCACCAAGGCCCTCGACCTCACCCAGCCGCCCATGCTCGTCATCGACATGCAGGCGGTGAGCGTCTGCGACTCCTCGGGTCTGTCCGTCCTGGTCTACCTGCACAAGGCCGTTACGGCCTCCGGCGGGCGGCTGTTGCTGGCCGGGCTCAACGGCCGCTGCAAGCACCTGTTCGCGATCACCGCGCTGGACAAGTTCTTCGACATCCGCACCACGGCGGAGCTGGCCATCGCCGAACTCAGCGACGACGGGAATTCGCCGCCGTTTACCGGGTAGTCGCCGGTGCATGTCATCGGAAGAGCCCGACCTGCTGGGCATGTACCTGCGCCAGATCGGCAGGACGCCGCTGCTGTCGGCCGCGGACGAGGTCGATCTGGCCAAACGCATCGAAGCCGGCCTCTACGCCGGCCATCTGCTCGCGGGCGGCGCGGACTGCGCCGACCTGCGGCAGCTCCGCGCGGACGGCGAGGACGCCAAGGACCAGCTGATCCGGGCGAATCTGCGGCTGGTGGTGTCGACGGCCAAGAAGTACGCGCACCGCGGGCTGCCGCTGCTCGACGTCATCCAGGAGGGCAGCCTCGGGCTGATCAGGGCGGTGGAGAAGTTCGACTACCGGCGCGGGTATAAATTCTCCACCTATGGGATGTGGTGGATCCGGCAGGCGATCGAGCGCGGCATTCACGACAAGAGCCGTACCGTCCGTTTGCCGATCCACGTGGCCGAGAACGTTTCCCGATTTTTCCGGATAGAGCGGCGGTTGGCGATCGACCTGGGCCGCCCGCCGTACGACATGGAACTGGCGGAGGCGTCGGGACGCTCGCTCGGCGAGATCACCGAACTGCGCCGGCTCGCCCGGGAAACGGTCAGCCTCGACCTTCCCGTGGGGGAGGGCGGCGACACGAGCATGGGCGACCTCATCCTCGACGAGGACGGGTTCAGCGCGGCGGAGCTCATGGAGTGGCGGGCGTTGAGCGAGGAGCTGGAGGTCGTGTTCACGACTCTCCCGCCGCGCGAGGCGTTCATCCTGAGATTCCGGTACGGCCTGGCCGGCGCCCGCAAGCAGACTTATACCGAAATAGGCTCCCGGCTCGGGCTGACCAGGGAGCGCATTCGGCAACTGGAGAAACAAGCCCTGAAACGACTCCGCCAGTGCGAGCCGTTACTCGCGTGGGCGTCATAACGCGCATTGACTGTCCAGAACGCCTGATGGTTAATCAAGGTAACTGAGGCCGCTTCAAACAGGGGGAAGCGGCCGTCCAGATAGTTCTGGGGGCAGAATGCTCAGACGTCTCGCCGGAGCCTTAGCGATCACCACGGCCGCCACGACCTTGGTGATCGCCGCACCCTCCGCCGCGAACGCCTCGTCCACCACCACCATCGCCACCATGGAAGCCGCACGGAAACAGCTCATCCGCACCAAGATCTACTGGGGACGGTGCAAGGACACCTGCCGGATCCGGGTGCGGATCAAGAACATCTCCTCCAAGCGCCTCTACGACGTGAACCTGCGCGCCAAACTGCGCGTGAACGGCCGCTACATGGGCCTGTGCCGTGACCACGTGGGCCAGATCCGGCCACGCGGCGTCCGCTGGGCGTCCTGCACGGTCCGCGGCTCGAAGCTCAACCGCATGTGGGACCGGTACCTGGACGGCCGGATCCGCTGGGACACCCGCGTCAACACCGTCGTCCACTACGAGTGGTACGGCTGACCTGCCCTAAGGCTGGACCGTGCCATCAGCACGCGAAAAAGGGGTCGAACCCGGTTCGACCCCTCACCGTGGTTCGTGGACCTAGGCGGTGATCATCAGAGCGAGACCGATCAGCACGACGATCGGGACGACCCAGACCACGGCCTCAGCAGCGAACTCCTTGTACATCGTGTAGATCTCCCTCTGGTCGCCCGGATCCGGGCCGTGGAAATGTCACCGTGCAGCATAGCCGTACGAGATGAGAACTCCGTCCACACGACCGTGTGCGAGACGTCACTCCTCCGGCTGTGGCCGCCGCGCCAGGGTCTTGCGCAGGCCGGCCAGCGACTCGTCGGCCATCCGCGCGGGGAGTCCGGGGGCGTCCGCGTCGATCTGCGTATGGATCGCCGGCTCGTCGGCGACCCGTCGCGTCCACGCCCGTACCACCGCGGGCATCGCGTCCGTCGCCTCCCGGCTGAGAGTCGCCTCCCTGGGCAGCCACACCGTCAGGAACGCCGACACCCGCGCCGGACTCCACCACAAGCCCCGATCCCCCACAAACTCCACCAGCACCCGATACGCCTCCGCCGCCCCGGGCACGCCATCCAACTCGGGGAACTCCGCCAGACCAGGCACCCCGAACCCACCGCCCACCGGGCCCGCGGCCGGCCCGCCCACCGGGGCCGCGGCCGGCTCACCGGGCTGTGCCAGGTCCGTCGGCCGCGCGTGGTCCGGTTGCGCCGGATCTTCGGTCGGCGGCGTCCGGGCTGCGGCTGGCGAGGTGTGGGCTGGGCCATCGGCCAACTGGGTCTCGGCGGCCTGGGTCTCGGCCGCCTGGGCCGGCTCGCCGGTCGGCCGGGCATGGGGCTGTGCCGGGTCTTCGGTCGGCTCGGCTTGGGTGTGGGCCGGGATGGAGCGGGTGCGGGCGAGGGTGAAGGCACGTAGCGGGGGGAGGGTGTCGGCCACGGGGGCGCCGAGCAGCATGTCGAGCAGCGAGAAGGCCTCCAGGACGCGTCCGGCGACCAGCGCCGGGTCGGCAGGGCTCAGGCCCAGGTCGTCCAGGAACTTGGGCTCCTCGACCGCGGCGTCCACCGCGATGCCGCCGTTGACCTGGTCGATGGCCACCACGACGGTGTGGGGCTCCTTGCCGTTCCGGTATCGGAAGGTGAGTGCCGCCAGGACTTGCTCGCCGTAAGGGTCGGCCTTGCCGTACCAGGCGGACTCACAGGTGACCTCACCCATCCGGCCAGCCCACTCCGGCCCCGGGTCGGCAGCCCGCACAGGCGTACCCACCGCGGTGAGCGCCGCGGCCACAAGAGCCGCCTCCGCCCCGGAAGCACCCTCCAGCAGCCCGCCGAACTCGTCACCGCCATCCTCATCGAACTCGGCGACCAACCGGCTGGCCCACAACTCAGCCCGCAGCGGCGACCGCCATCTCAGCAGATCGCCCGCCTGCGCAAGGGCCGCCCCATACCGGTCACTCGTCGTCATCCCTCGACCGTATCGCCTGCCCACCCACCCCACGCACCCACAAGACAACCCCCGGCCCCTGCACGGGGTGGCGCAGCTGTCCGAAAGGGTGCCGGAGACGGCTCATGCCGCCTGGACTTGTGGGTCCGGGCGGCATGAGATGCCTGTCGGCAAAAGCGTGACCGGGTGGGGTCAGCGGGGGTCGTCGCCGGTCAGGCCGGCCTTGCGGAGGGCTTCGGCCATCGCGCCCGACGGGGCCGGGCGGCGGCCGCCGTCGCGACCACCCCGCTGGTTGCCGCCACGCTGGCCGTCGCGGTTACCGCCCTGGCCGCGCGCGTTGTCGCGACCGCCGCGGCCGTCACCGCCGCGAGAGTCACCGCCGCGGCCTTCGCCGCCGCGATTGTCGCCGCCCCGTCCGGTGCCGCCCTGGCTGTCGCCTCGGCCGGAACCGGCCTTGCCGTCGCCACGGGCTCCGCCGCGGGAGTCGCCGGTTCTGGCGTCGCCACGCCCGCCTCTACCCTCGCCGCCCTGCCCAGGACCGCCCCTGCCGGAACCGCCCTGCCCGGGACCGCCCCTGCCGGAAGCCCCCTGCCCAGGACCGCCCCTGCCGGAAGCCCCCTGGCCGGAAGCCCCCTGACTGGTGCCGCCCTGGCCGGATCCGCCTCGGGGGCGGTCGGTTCTGGGGCCTCGGGGGCGGGAGTCGCTTTCGGTGTCGTCTTCCAGGCGCAAGGTCAGGGAGATGCGCTTGCGGGGGATGTCCACATCGAGGACCTTGACGCGGACGATGTCGCCCGGCTTGGCCACGTCGCGCGGGTCCTTGACGAAGGTGCGGGACATGGCCGAGACGTGTACGAGCCCGTCCTGGTGGACGCCGACGTCGACGAAGGCGCCGAAGGCGGCCACGTTGGTGACGACGCCCTCCAGGATCATGCCCGGCGTCAGGTCGGACAGCTTCTCCACGCCCTCCTTGAACGTCGCCGTCTTGAAGGCGGGGCGCGGGTCGCGGCCGGGCTTCTCCAGTTCGCGCAGGATGTCGGTGACGGTCGGCAGACCGAAGGTGTCGTCGACGTAGTCGTGCGGCTTGAGAGAGCGCAGGGTCGCGGTGTTGCCGATCAGCGTCTTCAGGTCGCCCTCGATCGCGCCGAGCATGCGGCGCACCACCGGGTACGACTCGGGGTGCACGCTGGAGGAGTCGAGCGGGTCGTCGCCGCCGGCGATGCGCAGGAAGCCGGCGCACTGTTCGAAGGCCTTGGGGCCCAGGCGCGCCACGTCCTTCAACGCCGTGCGGGTGCGGAAGGGGCCGTTGCTGTCGCGGTGCTGGACGATGTTGTCGGCCAGGGTGGAGCCGATGCCGGACACGCGGGTCAGCAGGGGCGCCGAGGCGGTGTTGACGTCGACGCCCACCGCGTTCACGCAGTCCTCGACGACCGCGTCGAGTGAGCGGGAGAGCTTGGTCTCCGACAGGTCGTGCTGGTACTGGCCGACGCCGATGGACTTGGGGTCGATCTTGACCAGCTCGGCCAGCGGGTCCTGCAGCCGGCGGGCGATCGAGACCGCGCCGCGCAGCGAGACGTCCAGTTCGGGAAGCTCCTGCGAGGCGTACGGCGAAGCCGAGTAGACCGAAGCCCCCGCCTCGGAGACCACGATCTTGGTGATGCCGGGCATGTGCTTGACCAGCTCCCCGGCGAGCTTGTCGGTCTCGCGGGAGGCGGTGCCATTGCCGATGGCGATCAGCTCGACGTTGTGGCGCTGGGCCAGCGCGCCGAGGGCGGCCAGCGACTGGTCCCACTGCCGCTTGGGCTCGTGGGGGTAGATGGTGGCGGTCTCGACGACCTTGCCGGTGGCGTCGACGACCGCGACCTTCACACCCGTGCGCAGGCCGGGGTCGAGGCCCATGGTGGCGCGGGTGCCGGCGGGCGCGGCCAGCAGCAGGTCGCGCAGGTTGGTGGCGAAGACGCGCACCGCCTCCTCCTCGGCCTCCTGCCACATGCGCATGCGCAGGTCGAGGCCCAGGTGGACGAGGATGCGGGTGCGCCAGGCCCAGCGCACGGTCTCGCCCAGCCACTGGTCGGCGGGCCGTCCCTGGTCGGCGATGCCGAAGCGGGCGGCGATGCGCGGCTCGTAGTCGGTGCCCTCGTCGGGCTCCAGCGTGAGGGAGAGGATCTCCTCCTTCTCCCCGCGGAACATCGCCAGGATCCGGTGGGAGGGCAGCTTGGTGAACGGCTCGGCGAAGTCGAAGTAGTCGGAGAACTTGGCCCCCGCCTCCTCCTTGCCCTCGCGTACCTTGGCCGAGAGCTGCCCGCGGCTCCACAGCTGCTCGCGCAGCTCGCCGATGAGGTCGGCGTCCTCGGCGAAGCGCTCGATGAGGATGGCGCGCGCGCCTTCGAGCGCGGCGGCGGCGTCGGCCACGCCCTCGGTGAGGAAGCCCTCGGCCACGGCCAGCGGGCTCAGCGAGGGGTCGGCGAGCAGCTGGTCGGCCAGCGGCTCCAGCCCCAGCTCGCGGGCGATCTGCGCCTTGGTGCGCCGCTTCGGCTTGAAGGGCAGGTAGATGTCCTCCAGGCGGGCCTTGGTGTCGGCCGCCATGATCTGCGCCCTGAGCTCGTCGTCGAGCTTGCCCTGCGACTCGATCGACTCCAGGATGGCCGCGCGCCGCTCTTCCAGCTCGCGCAGGTAGCGCAGCCGTTCTTCGAGCGTGCGCAGTTGCGCGTCGTCGAGGGTGCCCGTGACCTCCTTGCGGTAGCGGGCGATGAACGGCACGGTGGCGCCGCCGTCGAGCAAGTCGACGGCCGCCTGAACCTGCCCTTCGCGCACCCCGAGTTCTTCCGCGATCCGCTGGTGAATAGAGAGCACTTGCCTGCCTTTCGATGGTCCCCGCCGGTCAATTGTGCAGGACCGCGCCGTCTTTCATGACCAGAGAGCGGGGCGGATGGGTCACCACTGCCTCGGCCGCGCCGCCTGCCGGCACCACGACGAGGTCGGCCCGGTCGCCCGCGGACAGGCCGTAACCGGTGAGGCCGAGCGCCCGCGCGCCGCCGTAGGTCGCCGCCTCCAGCGCGAGCTCGATGTCGGGATCGGAGCGGAACGTGCTGCGGTAGGCCAGGTGCATCGCCCGCTCCAGCATGTCGCCCGAGCCGTAGGGCCCCCACAGGTCGCGGATGCCGTCGTGGCCGCAGGCGATGACCACCCCGGCCGCGCGCATCCTCTTCACCGGTGGCACCGGGAAGCTGTAGACGGCGCCGGTGGCCAGCGCCACGCCCGCTTCTGCGAAGCCCTCGGCCAGGCGGCCCTGGTGGGCCTCGTCGATCTGGCCCAGCGCGTAGGCGTGGCTGACCGTGACCCGGCCGCCCAGCCCCAGCGCCCTGGTGCGCTCGGTGATGAGCTCCAGCTCCCAGGCGCCGAGCGTGCCGCCGTCGTGGAGGTGGATGTCGAGGTGGGCGCCATAGCGCTCGGCCAGACCGAAGATCAGGTCGAGGTGGCGCACCGGGTCGCGGTCGATGCCCGCGGGGTCGAGCCCGCCGACCGCCTCCACGCCGCTCTTCAGCGCCGCTTCGAGCAGCTCGGTGGTGCCGGGGTTGGTGAGCACGCCGTGCTGGGGGAAGGCGACCTGCTGCACGGTGACCGGGACGCGGCCGGCCGCCTCGCGCACCGCCTCGACGCCGCGCAGGCCGACCTCGGGGTCGATGTCGGTGTGGGTGCGGGCGTGGGTGGTGCCGCAGGCGCTCATCCGCCGCAGCAGCCGCTCGATCCGCTCCACGCTGGGCACGCCCAGCTCGGCCCGCCTGGCCAGGTCGTTGCCGATCCGTCCGGCGAGGGTGTCGTCGGCGGAGTGGGGCACCCACGGCCCGCCGTAGAGCGTCTTGTCGAGGTGGCAGTGTGACTCGACGAGGCCGGGCAGCACGAGCTGGCCGGTGACGTCGACGACGCGGGCGGCGGGGGCGTCGAGCGCGGGGCCGACCCGCTGGATCAGGCCGTCGCCCACCAGGATGTCGGCCGGCGCCTCATGCCCCCAGGGGTGGCCGCCGCGCAGGAGTGTCGCGGTCATGGCAGAACCATAGACCCGGGGACCGACGAAACTCAGCCCCCGCCGAGCCTTCCCACGGGTGCGACCACGTGGTGTTTCGCCCCTGTACAGACCCATTCGGGGGTGTTGTTCACGTGCAGTCCGAAGCCGTGCGCGGGGCAGAGCGGCCAGCTCGTCCAGAGCGCCTCGACGATGATCTCCTGGGCGACGTCGGCCACCTCCGCCAGCGGGTCGGCGCTCTCGCGCGGGTCGAAGCCGGTGGACGAGGCCTGCCCGCCGTACGCCACCCGCAGCCACCCGTCGCCCCACGCGGGCGCGCACACGCGCAGCCGCCCGGGGACCGCGGTCGCGTCGAGGTCGCGCTGCACCGTCCGCACGGACCGGTCCAGGCGCGCGAAGCCGGTGAGGAGAGCGTGAAGATCCAGGTCAGCCGGTACGGCCACGCCCAGTCCCTCCAGCGCGACGGCCAGCTCCACGACCCGATCGCCGGCGAGCTCACCGGCCGAGATGGCCGCGTGAACCTCCCCGGCCACCTCCTCGAACGTCACCTGATCTCGCTCAGATGCGCCACGTTGGCCACGTCGTCCGCGTCGGTGCTCGGCGTGCCGGCGAACCACGCGTCCAGGATCTCGGTGAGCAGCGCCGGCGACGTCAGCCGGATGCTCAGGGCGAGCACGTTGGCGTCGTTCCACGTGCGCGCGCCGTCGGCGGTGTGGGCGTCGGCACACAGGGCCGCGCGCACGCCGGGAACCTTGTTGGCCGCGATCGCGGCGCCCGTGCCGGTCCAGCAGGAGACGACGGCCTGTTCGGCCCGCCCCTCCGCCACGTCACGGGCGGCCGCCTCGGACGCCCAGGCCCAGTCGTCGCGCTCGTTGTCGTCGAGCGCGCCATGAGTGATCACTTCGTGGCCGCGAGCACGCAGCTCGGCCACCACCGTCCCGGCCACTCCGTCGAGGCTGTCGGCCGCCACTGAAATGCGCATGCTCTGATGTTCTCGTGCCTTCGGCTGGAATCGAACCAGCGACCTCCTGCTCCGCAAGCAGGCGCGCTCTCCACTGCGCCACGAAGGCGTGACGGGTGCGGGGATCGAACCCGCCTGGAGCGGCTTATGAAACCGCCGGGCACACCAGCGCCCCCACCCGTCCGGACATGCGAATGCCCCGGGAACCATGTCCCGGGGCACGAGTCGTACGTTCCTAGGCCCAGGACATGCCGCTACGGCGGTCACGCATTCGGAGGGTGTTCATGACTGGTCCTTTCGGGCGATGTGACGAGGATGTCGTGAAGGGGGCGTGCGGTGCAACGGGATTAATGCCGGTCTCCACCAGGTTCGCAGCCGGGATTGGTCATGTGGGCACGAACGGGAGTTCGCGGGGGTAAGTGATAAACGACCACTACGGTGGCTTGTGTGCTGATCAAAGAGGATGACATCCCTGCTCTCGCGAGGGGCTGCGCGGTGCTGGGCACCGGTGGCGGCGGAGACGTACGCACCGGTTCGTTAGCTGCGCGGCGGGCGATCCAGGCGTACGGCGGGGTTCCGCTCATAGGGCTCGCCGATCTGCCGGAGGACGCCCTGATCCTTCCGCTGTCCGGGATCGGCGCGCCGACGGTCAGCCACGAGATGATCCACAGCGTGGACGAGCCGAAGCGGATCGCCGAGGAGGTGGAGCGCATCTTCGGCCGCGCTCCGGCCGCGGTGATGTCCTCGGAGATCGGCGGCGGCAACGGGGTGGCGCCGGTCGCCTGGGCGGCCCAGCTCGGGCTGCCCCTGCTCGACGCCGACGGCATGGGACGGGCGTTTCCCGAGGTCCAGATGGTCTCCATGTACGTGGCCGGGCTCCCGGCCGACCTGGTGATCATGTCGGACGTGGCGGGAAACATCGTGACCATCAGGCCCGTGGACGGTTTGTGGTCGGAACGGCTGGCCCGCGCCGTCTGCGTCGCCGCCGGGTCGAGCGCGCTGATGGCCGACTACGTGCTGTCCGCCGGACAGGCGCGCGGCGCGGTCATCGAGGGTACGGTCACCCGCGCGATAGCCGTGGGCAGGGCCACCGAGCACACCGCAGACCCGCTCCGCGCCCTCCAGGACGAACTGGGCGCGCGCCGCCTGATCACCGGCAAGCTCACCGACGTCGAACGCCGTACCTCGGGCGGCTTCGTCAGAGGCTCGGCCGTGATCGAGGGCACCGGCGCCGACCGGGGCCGCACGCTCACCCTGGAACTCCAGAACGAGAACCTGGTCGCGCTGGAGGACGGCCGGGTCCGCGCGATCGTCCCCGACCTGATCACGGTCGTGGACACCGAGACCGCGATCGCCGTCCAGACCGAGTCGCTGCGTTACGGCCAGCGTGTCACCGTGCTCGCCTGGGCCTGCGACCCGCTCTGGCGGACCGAGAAGGGCCTGGAGACCGCCGGCCCGGCCGCGTTCGGCTACGACCTGGACTACGTGCCCGTGGAGGAGCTCGCATGACGTTGCGCATCGGAATCGACGTCGGCGGCACCAACACGGACGCGGTGGTGCTCGACGCGGCCGACCGGGTGGTGGCCAAGGCCAAGCGCGCCACCACGGCCGACGTCACCGGCGGCCTGCGCGCCGCCCTGGACGCCGTCCTGACCGACCTGGCCCGCACCGCCCCCGCGGACCGGGTCGGCAGGGTCATGCTGGGCACCACCCACGCCACCAACGCGATCCTGGAGCGCCGCAACCTCGGCAGGGTCGCGGTGGTGCGGCTGGGCGCGCCCGCGACCACGTCCGTGCCGCCGCTGTCGGACTGGCCCGCCGACCTGCGCGCCGCGGTCTCGGCGGGCGAGGCGATCCTGCCCGGCGGCCACTACGTGGACGGCCGCCCGATCAGCCCGCTCGACCTGGACGCCGTCCGCCGCTTCCTGGACGGCGTCAAAGCCGACGCGGTGGCGGTGTCGGGCGTGTTCAGCCCGGCCGACGCCGAGCACGAGCGCCTCGTCGGCGAACTCGTCGAGCGCGAGTACGGCCTGCCGGTCAGCCTCAGCCACGAGATCGGCTCGCTCGGGCTCCTGGAGCGCGAGAACGCGACCGTGCTCAACGCCGCCCTGTACGGTGTGGCCGCCGCGGTCACCCGGGCGCTGGTGGAGGCCCTGGCCGAGCGGAGCCTGACGGCGCGGCCGTACCTGGCGCAGAACGACGGCACGCTGATGACGGTGGAGTACGCCGCCCGCCTGCCCGTCTCCACGATCGGCTCGGGACCGGCCAACTCGCTGCGCGGCGCGGCGTTCCTGTCGGGGGCGAAGGACGCGATCGTGGCCGACGTCGGCGGCACCTCCACCGACCTGGGCGTGCTCGTGGGCGGCTTTCCCCGGGAGTCGGCCGCGGCGGTGGAGATCGGCGGCGTGCTCACCAACTTCCGCATGCCCGACATCCTGGCCATCGCGATGGGCGGCGGGACCCGGCTGCGCCCCGGTGCGATCGGCCCGGACTCGGTGGGGTACCGGCTGGCGGAGTCCGCGCTGGTCTTCGGCGGTACGGTGCCCACCATGACCGATGCGGGCGTACAGGCCGGGCGTATGCCGGGCGCGCCGCGCGAGTGGCGTTCGGCGCTGGACGAGCACGCGGCCGCGGCGGACATGCTGGCAGATAGCCTGGTCATAGCCGACGAGATGGTGGCCGACGCCGTGGACCGCATGTCACTGGGCCGGGCCGACCGCCCGCTGGTCGCGGTGGGCGGCGGCGCGTTCCTGCTGGCCGGGCGGATCCCCGGTGTCAGCCAGGTGATCAGGCCCGAGCACGCCGAGGTGGCCAACGCAGTCGGCGCCGCGATCGCGCTGGCCAGCGGCCGGGTGGACACGATCGTGCCGGCGGGCGCCGGCCGCGGGCGCGCCATCGAGCGGGCCAAGGAGGAGGCGGCGGCGAAAGCCGTACAGGCGGGGGCCGATCCCGCACGTGTTGAACTGGTGGATGTGCACGAGGTTCCGCTGAGCTATCTGGCGGAGCCGGCGGTGCGCCTTCATGTAAAGGCCGCAGGTCCGCTATCGAATTGACGCCCAACGGCGGACGTTCGTCGCTACGATCTTGCCGCGGCTGAAGCCGGACGAAACCCATTGAAAGGACCCCATATATGCACTGGCACAAGCGACTGGCCGTCGCCGGGGTCGCCGGCGCCGTCGCTCTGACCGCCTCCGCCTGCGCGGGCGGACAGGTGCGCGGAGCCGGCGGGACGCCGGGGCCCAGCGAGTCGGCCGCCGCCACCGGCGGGGCCGCGCCCAAGCAGAACGACGCCACCTTCGTCTACTCGCCCAACCTGGGCGTGGTCACCGACTGGGACCCGGCCACCTCGTACTCCAACGAGATCGTCGCCATGTCCAACATCTACGAGGGCCTGACCAGGTACAACGCCGAGACGAAGAAGCCGGAGCCGCGCCTCGCGACCGAGTGGACGTCGGCCAAGGACGGCAAGGAGTGGACCTTCAAGCTCCGTCAGGGCGTGAAGTTCCACACCGGCAAGCCCATGGACGCGGAGGCGGCCAAGAAGGCCATCGAGCGTACGATCAAGATGAACGGCGGCCCCGCCTACATCTGGAGCGCCGTCGACACCATCGAGGCCGTCGACCCGGCCACGCTGAAGTTCACACTCAAGTACGCCACGCCGCTCGACCTCGTCGCCTCCGCCGGGTACGCCGCCTACATCTACGACGTGGACGGCGTGGACAAGGACGGCAAGAAGGACGGCGGCACCGGCCCGTACACGATCGACCAGTGGCAGAAGGGCAAGGAGACCGAGCTCACGCTGAAGGCGTACGAGGGCTACTGGGGCGGGTGGAAGCCCGACCAGTACAAGAAGGTCGCCTTCCGGGTCACCCCGCAGCTCACCACCGCCTGGCAACTGCTGCAGCGCGGCGAGGTCAACTACGTGCAGCGGCTCAACCCGCAGTTGTTCGAGCAGGCCGGGATGACGCAGGGCGTCCAGGTGAAGCAGACGCCGTCGTTCCAGAACCTGCTGGTGCTCTTCAACACCGAGTCGGGCCCCACCAAGTCCGCCGCGGTACGGCAGGCCCTGCAGCTGGCCATCGACTACGACGGCCTGGCCGCGGCGCTCAAGGGCGCGGGCACCAAGAGCAGCGGCCTGGTCCCGCAGGGGCTTCTCGGCCACGTCTCCGGCCTGGAGGCCAAGCAGGACCTGGGCAAGGCGCAGGAGCTGCTGCAGTCGGCCGGTTACGGTCCCGACAACGAGGAGCTGAAGCTCAAGCTGACCTACGCCCAGGGCGACGACGACCAGAAGCTCCTGGTCACGCTGCTGAGCTCGGCGCTGAAGAACGTCAACGTCGCCGTCGAGGCCAAGCCGATGGCCTGGGAGGCGCAGTGGGACCTGGGCAAGAAGAAGGGCCAGGACGTCTTCGTCATGTACTGGTACCCGGACTACGCAGACGCCTACAGCTGGTTCCTCAACGTCTTCCGCAGCAAGGACCAGCCTGAGTTCAACCTGTCGTACCTGAAGGACACCGAGATCGACAAGGCGATCGACTCACTGCCCGAGCTGACCGCCACCGACCAGCTCAAGGCCGACCAGGTCTACTCCGAGCTGCAGAAGAAGATCATCCAGGAGAAGGCCGCGGTGGCGGTGCCGTACGTGCAGACCTATCAGCGCGCGCTCACCGCCGACGTGAAGGGCTACGTCGACAACCCGGCCTACCCGAACGTGGTGTTCTTCTACAACCTGTCACGCTGATGTGGCGTTACCTGCTCCGCCGGCTCGGCCAGGCTCTCCTGGTCGTGGCCGGCGTGGTCACGCTCACCTTCGTGATCATGCGGCTGGTGCCGGGCGATCCGGCGGTGGCCTTCGCGGGGCCGAAGGCCTCGCCGGAGGAACTGGCGGCGGCGCGGGCGCGCTTCGGGCTGGACGACCCGGTGCCGGTCCAGCTGTGGAACTACGTGCGCGACCTGGTGACCGGCGACTGGGGCACCAGCCTGCACACCAGGCGACCGGTCCGCGACGATCTGATGACGGCCTTCCCCGCCTCGCTGGAGCTGGTGGGGACGGCGCTGATCCTGGCCATCGCGCTGGGCATCCCGATCGGCGTGCTCGCCGCCCGCTACAAGACGAGATTTCCGGACCTGGGGGTACGCGTCGGCTCCATGCTGGCCGTCTCCGTCCCCGTCTTCTGGCTGGCCCTGGCCGTACAGACGGTCTTCGCCAGCAACCTCGGCTGGTTTCCCGTGGCCGGCGAGTACGACGGGAGCCTGGACACCACCAGCCCGCTCACCCTCTGGACCAACATCACGATCGTGGACGCGCTCATCACCGGCAACTGGCCCATCTTCACCAGCACGCTGCAGCACCTCGTCCTGCCCGCCCTCGTGGTGGCGGCCTACCCGGCCGGCGTGATCGCCCAGCTCACCCGCGCGGCGCTGATCGAGGAGGCGGGCCAGGACCACGCCAGGCTGGAGCGCGCCCTGGGTTTCTCCGAGTCCAAGATCCTCACCAGGTTCGCGCTGCGGGCCGCGCTCAACCCCGTGCTGTCGCTGATCGCCCTGGTCTTCGCCTACGCCATGGTCAACGGCTTCCTGGTCGAGGCGGTCTTCAACTGGCCCGGCCTCGGCCGCTACGCGGTCGACTCGATCCGCTCGCTCGACACCCCGGCCATCGCCGGGATCACGCTGATGATCGCGATCGTGTACGTGCTGAGCAACCTGGCCGTCGACCTCCTGCAGGGCGTCGTGGACCCGAGGGCGAGGGCCCGATGAAGGCCGCGGAACTGCGCAGGACACTGCCCAGGATGCCCGACCGGTTCGCCGCCGCCGGGGCCGTGCTCATCGTCCTGGTCGTGCTGGCCGCGCTCTTCGCGCCGTGGCTGGCGCCGTACCCGGTGGACGAACCCAAACCGCTGGAGGCGCTGCTGCCGCCGAGCGGCGAGCACTGGTTCGGCACCGACCAGGTGGGCCGCGACGTGTTCACCCGCGTGCTGTACGGCGGGCGTACCTCGCTGGGCATCGCCGTGGCCGTGCTGGCCGCCTCCGCGCTGGTCGGCGTCAGCCTGGGCATGATCGCGGGTTACGCGGGCGGCTGGCTGCGCGACGTGATCATGCGGATCACCGACATCTTCCTGGCCTTCCCCGCGCTGCTGCTGTCGCTGGCGCTGGCCGTGGTGCTCCAGCCGAGCGTCACCACGGTGATCGTGGCGATCGCGGTCACCTGGTGGCCCTGGTACGCGCGGCTGGCCGCCTCGGTCGCCGCCTCCGTGGCCAACCGGCCGTACGTGGACGCCGCCCGGTGCCTCGGCGTGCCCGCGCCGCTGATCGTGGCGCGACACGTGCTGCCCAACTCGCTGACCCCCGTGCTCGTCCAGGTCTCGCTCGACGCCGGTGGCGTGATCCTGACCGCCGCGGCCCTGTCCTACCTGGGCCTCGGCGCGCACGAGCCGACCGCGGAGTGGGGCCTGATGGTCGAGCAGGGCCAGACCCTGTTCACCACGAACTGGTGGGTCGTCACCTTCCCCGGCCTGGCGATCGTGCTGACCGCCTTCGCCTTCAACGTGCTGGGCGAGGGCCTGCGCAACGCGCTTGACCCGAGAAGGGTGGTGCGATGATCGAGGTACGTGACCTGGAGGTCCGCTACGGCGCGCGGACCGTTGCCCGCGTCCCCGAACTCGACGTGGCCGCGGGCGAGTGCGTGGCGATCGTGGGGGAGAGCGGCTCGGGCAAGTCGACGACGCTGATGTCGCTGCTGGGCCTCACCGAGAACGCCGACGTCTCGGGCAGCATCAACGTCTGCGGCCTGGACGTGCGCACGGCCTCGCCGCGCGAGCTGCGCGCGATCAGAGGCGCCCGCGCCGCGTTGGTCATGCAGTCGCCGCAGGCCGCGCTCAGCCCGACCACCCGCCTGGGCACGCTGATGCGCCGCGCGCTGAAGCTCCACGGCGTCACCGCCGACCCGGTGGCGGCGGTCCGTGCGGTCATGCTGGACCCGGCGATCCTGCGCCGCTACCCGCACGAGATCTCCGGCGGCCAGGCCCAGCGCTTCGCGATCGCGCTGGCCATCGCCCTGGGCGCGGAGGTCGTCCTGGCCGACGAGCCCACCAGCGCCCTGGACGTCACCGTCCAGGCCGAGGTGATCACGGTCCTGCGCCGCCTGCAGCGCGAGCGCGACCTGGCCATTCTGCTCGTCTCCCACGACCTGGCCCTGGTCAGCACCATCGCCGACCGGGTGCTGGTCATGAAGGACGGCGAGGTCGTGGAGTCGGGCCCGGCCGCGCGCGTCCTGGCCGACCCGTCCCACCCCTACACCCGCGACCTGCTGGAGGCCACGCCGTGACGATCCTGCGCGCGCAAGACCTCACGCTGGGGTATGGCAGGCAGTCCGTCGTCCACGACGTGAGCCTGGACGTGACCACCGGCGGCGTCGGCCTGATCGGCGAGAGCGGCTCCGGCAAGACCACGCTCGCCCGCGCCTTCCTCGGCCTCCTGAAGCCTCAGAAGGGCACCATCTGGTACGGCACGCAAGACCTGAAAAAAGCTGACATGCGGGCCTTCCGGCGCGACGTCCAGCCGGTCTTCCAGGCCGAGTCGCTCAACCCCCGCAGGCGCGTGGGCGCCTCGATCGCCGAGGGCCTGCCCGACCGGGACCGCGTCGGCGAGCTCATGGAGCAGGTCGGCCTCGACCCCGCCCTGGCCGTCCGCCGGCCCCACGAGCTGTCCGGCGGCCAGCGCCAGCGCGTCGTCATCGCCCGCGCCCTGGCCGTCGGCCCGAAGCTGCTCATCCTCGACGAGCCCACCAGCGCCCTGGACGTCACCGTGCAGGCCAAGGTGCTCGACCTGCTGGCCGGGCTGGACACCGAACGTCTGCTGATCACCCACAATCTCGCCGTCGTGGGCAGGCTGTGCAGGACCAGTCACGTGCTGTTCGCCGGGCGGGTGGTCGAGTCAGGACCGACCGTGGAGCTGCTCGCCGCCCCTGCCCACCCCTACACCAGGGCGCTCAGGGACGCCGTGCCCACGCTGGGCGGGCAGCCGCCCCAGGCGGGCACCAGCGCTCCGCCCGCCGAGACGGGGTGCCCGTTCCGGTCACGCTGCCCGCTGGCCGTACCGGAGTGTGAGCGCGCGCCGGAAACGCGTGCGGTGGGGGAGGGCCGCACGGTGGCCTGCCACCGCGCGGAGGACGTGCTCGCCGGGTCCTAAGGCCGCTCACAGGGCCTTGAGGCCGCTGATCACCTCCAGCAGGACCCGCTTGTCGGGCGCGGGGGGCGGGTGCTCGACCTGGACGAGCTGCTGGGCGTGCAGGTCGCCGACCAGGACCCGGACGACGCCGATGGGCAGGTTCAGCTCGGCGGCCACGTCCACGAGCCGGGTGGGCTTGGTGCACTTCTGCATGATGATCAGGTGCTCGGGGCCGAGGCCCATCGGCGGGGTGAGGCCCCCGGCGGTGATGATCACCGCGATCAGGTCGATGGCCTCGCTCGCGGGGACGGTACGCCCGCGGGTGAGGAGGTACGCGGGCACGATCGGCCCGGCGTCCTCGTCGAGCCAGCGCTCGTCACTCACCGCGCACCACCTTGATGGGGCGGGCGGTGGGCTCGGCCGGCGTCTCGCTCTGCTGCGTCACATGCTCTGCCGGGATCAGCACGATGGCGGTGGTCCCTCCATATGGTGAACCGCGCAACGTCACGCGGATGTCATGCCTGGCGGCCAGGCGGGCGACGACGAACAGGCCGAGCCTGTCGCTGTCGGCAAGGTCGAATTCGGGCGGGCTGGCCAGGCGCGTGTTCAGGTCGGCCAGCTCCTCAGGGCTCATGCCGAGCCCCCGGTCCTCCACCTCGATGGCGAAGCCCCGGGCGGCGGCCTCGCCGCGCACCATCACCGGGGTGTGCGGGGGCGAGTACACCGTGGCGTTCTCGATGAGCTCGGCGATCAGGTGGATGACGTCGCCGACGAGCGGCCCGGCCAGCGCGTGGCTGGGCATCGGCTCGACCGCCACCCGCTGGTAGTCCTCCACCTCGGCGGTGGCGCCGCGGGCCACGTCGTGCAGCGGCACCGGCTTGCTCCAGCCGCGGCCGGGCGTCGCGCCGGACAGGATGATCAGGCCCTCCGCGTGGCGGCGCATCCGGGTGGTGAGGTGGTCGAGGCGGAACAGGTCGTCCAGCGCGTCCGGCTCGGTCGCCTTGTGCTGCATGCCCTCCAGCTGGATGCGCTGGCGGTGCAGGAGCGTCTGGCTGCGCCTGGCCAGGTTGCGGAAGACGTGGCCGACGCCCTCGCGCAGCTGCGCCTGGCCGACGGCGGCCTCGACGGCGGTGCTCTGCACGGTGGAGAAGGCCTGGCCGACGTCGTCGATCTCGGTCGTGGTGCTGGCGACCTTCACCTCGGGCACGTCGATCTGCTCGCCCTTGCGCAGCTTCTCGACGACCTGGGGCAGCCGGTCCTGCGCCACTTCCAGCGCGGCCAGCCGGAGCGTGGCCAGCTCCTTGGACAGCCGGTTTCCCGCGCGCATCGAGATCACGATGGACACGATCACGAGCGCGAGGCCGGTGCCGCCCAGGATGACCGCGCGCAGCAGCACCGAGTCGGCCACGGGGGCGGCGCGCGCGGTGAGCATCTGCGAGGCGGTCATCTGGAAGTCCTGGAACGACTTCGACAGCGACTCGGTGGTGGCGACCCAGCCCTCCGGGGTGCGCCCGGCGATGATCTGGTCCTCCATCACCCGCATGCGCTGGTAGAGCGGCGAGGTGAGCAGGGCCACCTGCGCGTCGCGCATGACCGGGTCGAGCTCGGCGACGGACTGGTCGACGAGGAAGCGCCGGTTGCCGACGAGCTGGGTGAAGATCCGGCGCTCCTGCGCGGTGGTCGGGCCGGAGGCGACGGCCTGCTCCCTGGTGAGCAGTTCCTTGGCGTAGCCGAGGTCGATCACGATGCGCGACTGCTCGTAGATCGGGATGTCGTCGACGAAGGCGACCCGCCGGTGCAGGCCGAACAGCGAGTCGATCATGGCGCTGTAGGTCTCGATGGCGTGCACGCGCGCGGTGAGACCGGCGTCGATCTCGCCCCTGAGCGCGTCGAGCCGCCCGAGCTGGATGAGGACCTGGTCGACCTGGGAGCTGATCGAGGGCGAGGCGTCCTTCGACTTGGCGGTCTGGACCTTGAACTCCTCGGCCGCCTGGTCGGTCCGGGCGCGCTGGGCGTTGGCCGACGAACGCTCCATGCTGCCGCCGGAGCGCAGCAGGCGCGTCGAAGCCAGCCGTTCGCGCTGGATCTCACTGATCAGGCGATAGGCGGGATGGCGCAGGTTGGACCACAGCGTGGTGTACTCCCTGAGCTCCAGGCTCTCGCCCGCGGTCACCGCGGCGATCACGCCCCACAACACCACCATCGACATGAGCGGAACCAGCAGCAGACCGACGATCTTCATGCGGATCGTTCTGCTGCGGGTCATTGACACCTCACTCCGGCCGGTCCCCAACTGGAAACCCCGGACGGGACAAGCCTTGAGGATAGCAATTCGATCACCAGAATTCCCTATTTTTCAGGACTTTCGGGCATCCGTGGCGTCATCTTGCAGTAGTTTCAGGCGCAACATCGGTCACAGGGGAGATGCATGCGCCGTCGTCTCGCAGCGGCCGCGCTGGCACTCACCATCGCGGCGTGCTCGGCGCCCCCTCCTGAGGTACGGCAGGCGCCCCCCGGGGAAGCCGCCTTCGTCTACGCCCAGAACCTGGACGTCGTCACCGACTGGGACCCGGCGACCTCGTACTCCAACGAGATCATCGCCCTGCAGAACATCTACGAGACCCTGACCGTCTGGAACCCGGTCACCAAGAAGGCCGGCCCCCGCCTGGCCACCGCCTGGAACGCCAGCTCCGACGGCAAGACCTGGACGTTCACCCTGCGCCCTGGAGTGAAGTTCCACAGCGGCAGGCCCCTCGACGCCGCCGCGGTCAAGGCCGCCGTCGAGCGGACGATGAAGTCCGGCGCCGGCGCCTCCTACATCTGGGACGCGGTCGAGTCGATCCAGGCCCCGGGCCCGCTGACCGTGACCTTCCAGCTCAAGTACGCCGCCCCGCTGGACCTGACCGCCTCGGCCGCCTACGCCGCCTACATCTACGACACCGCCGCCGTCGGCCAGGTCAAGGACGGCAGGACCGACGCCGGCTCCGGCCCCTACACGATCGCGAGCTGGCGCAAGGGCGAGGAGAACGAGCTCACGCTCAAGGCCTTCGCCGGCTACTGGGGCGGATGGGACCGCCCGCACTACCGGACCGTCAAGTACCGCGTCGTGCCCGACCCGCGCCGCCGCTGGGAACTGCTCCAGAGAGGCGAGGTCAGCTTCGTCAACCGGCTCAGCCCCCGGCTGTACGCGCGGGCCACCAGAACGCCCGGCGTGCGGACCGCCTCCATGCCGTCACTGCAGACCGCGATGCTGCTGTTCAACACCGCCGACGGGCCGCTGCGCGACGTCCGGCTCCGCAAGGCGGTGCAGAAGGCGGTCGACTACCGGGGGCTGATCAGGGCGCTGGACGGCTCCGCCGTACCGGCGAGCGGGATCGTGCCGGAAGGGCTGCCGGGACATCAGCGCGGGCGGATACCCCGTCAGGACCTCGCCATGAGCGCGCAACTGCTGCAGCGGGCGGGCTACGGCCCCGGCGGCCGGCCGCTCAAGCTCACGCTCACCTACGCCGAGGGCGACGCCGACCAGGCCACGCTCGCCCGGCGGCTGACCGAGACGCTGCGCACGCTCAACGTCACGCTCGACGCCCGGCCGATGCCCTGGATCCCCCAGTGGGACCGGGGCAAGAAGCAGGGCCAGGACATCTTCGTCATGTACTGGTGGCCCGACTACGCCGACGGCTACTCGTGGTTCGGCAACGTCTTCCGCAGCCGCACCCCGCCGGTCTTCAACCTGACCTACCTCAAGGACCCCGCGGCCGACAGCATGATCGACATGCTGCCGGTGCTCAACGTGAGCGACCGCCCGGCCGCCCAGAAGAGCTTCAGGCAGCTCACCGGCAGGCTGCTGGACGAGCGGGCGGTGGCGGCCTTCCCCTGGGTGGTCAACTACCAGCGGGCCTACCTGGGCGCCGTCGCCGGGTACGACGACAACCCGGCCTACCCGGACGTGGTCTTCGTCTACGACCTGCGGCCGTCGGCCTGAGCGGACTCCGCTTCCACCCGTTCGCGCAGGCGCGTCCTGATCTCGTCGGGCGTGTAGGCGCGGCGGCGCCGCTCGTCCCGCGCGATCACCACTCCGGTCGCCGCGACTCCCGCGATTCCGGCAAGTCCGAGCCATTTCCACCAGCGCATGTGCTTAGGCTAACAATGTGCTGACTCTCGATGAGGCTGTGAACGTCACCAGGACGGGAGATCTGTGGATCTTCCGCGGGCGCTCGGTTCCCGACCGCGCCATCCAGACGATGACCAACAGCCCGGTCAACCATGTCGGGATGGCGATCGTGGCCGAGGACATGCCGCCGATGATGTGGCACGCGGAGCTGGGCAAGTCGCTGCTCGACCTGTGGTCGGGCACCCATCACCGCGGCGTGCAGCTGCACGACCTGCGCGACGCGGTGACGGTCTGGGCCGACCGCTACGGCCAGCGCGCCTGGCTGCGCCAGCTTGAGCCGCAGGCCACGCCCGAGATGGAGGACGCCGCCCTGCGCGCGGTGGCCAGGCTGGACGGCACGCCGTTCCCGTCCACCGCCCGCCTGGCCGGACGCTGGGCCCGCGGCCGCGTCCCCCAGCTGCGCGGCCGAGTCAAGGACCGCACGCTCGAAAGCGCCTACTGCGCCGAGGTGGTGGCGGTGACCTACGAGGAGATGGGCCTGCTGCCGGGCGGCAAGCGGCCCAACTGGTACGACCCGGGCCGCTTCTGGAGCGGCGACGAGCTCGACCTCATGCTCGGGCACAAGCTCGGCAACGAGATCACCGTCGGCGTCGAGCTCACCCGCTGAGCGCCCGCCGCAGCCGCCACGTGCCCAGGGCGAACAGCACGACGGCGAGGGCGCCGAGCACGGCGAGCTGCGGCAGCACGCCCGTGAGGCCGTCGCCGTGCCGGACGAGCCGGGCGAAGGCGTCGTAGCCCCACGCGTGCGGGGTGAAATAGGCGAGCGTCCGCATCGGCTCGGAGAACGACTCCAGCGGGATCGTCGCGCCGCCCAGCGTCGGCAGCCCGAGCCCGAGGACCATGGCCAGCGAGATCGGCGGCCCCGGCGTGCGGAACGCGGCGCCCAGCAGCATGCCCGCCCCGCCGCCGACCAGCGAGAAGACCAGCAGCACCGCCAGCGCCCCCGCCGGGTCGCCCCACGAGACCCCGAACAGCGCCATCGACCCCAGCATGATCAGCACCGCCTGGAACAGCGCGATCGTGATCCGCCCCGCCGCCTCGCCGGCGATGATCGTACGCAGCCGCGTGGGCCCGGCCGACAGCCGCGCGGTCACCCCGATCGCCCGCGACTCCACCAGCCCCAGCGCCGCGGTCAGCGAGGTCAGGAAGGTGAACATGAGCAGCAGGCCGGGCGCCGCGATCGCGTAGGCGTTCAGCCCCTCGGGGAACGGCGTCGTGCCCGCCGCGGTGACCCGGACCGGCAGTGACGGCTGCCCGCGCGCCGCCTCCTGGCGGACGATCGAGCGGATCCAGGTGCCGGTGTCGTGGCTCTTGACGTCGGTCGCCCGGACCAGGTGGTGAACCGTCCCGCCGCCGCTGTCGTAGGAGGCGGGGATGACCAGGCCCGCGTGCAGCCGCCCGCGTTCGACCGCCTCGCGCAGCGTGCCCTCGTCGCCCAGCCGTTCGACCGAGACCCGGCCGCCCGAGGCCAGGGCGCTCGCCAGCCGTTCCGACGGGGCGCCCGGCCCGGCCACGACGCCGAGCTTGAGCTGCTGGCCGCCGCCGTAGAGCTGGCCGAGTACCAGGATGAGCAGGAAGGGGGCGACGAGCACGAAGAAGATGTTGGTGCGGTCCTTGAACATCCGGCGCAGGTTGAGCCCGGCCATCAACGCGACCTTCACGGCGCCACCATCCTTCCGACACGGACGGCCGCCACGGGGAAGGTGAGCGCGGCGACCGCGAGCAGGACGGCCAGCGCGGGCAGGATCGAGGCGCCGCCCCGCAGCTCGGCCAGCCCTTCCAGGAACCAGTGATGAGGAGTGAACATGCTCAGCTCCGGCGCCACCGGGAAGAACGAGCCACCCAGCAGCCCGAGCACCGTTGCCGTCGCGGACTGCCAGTTGGCGGCCTGCTCGGCCGTACGGGCGAAGGAGGCCAGGGCGGTCATCAGGCCGGTCGCGGCCAGCACGCCCGCCGCGACCAGCGCGGCCACCCCGGCGAGCGGCCCCCAGCGCACGCCGAGCAGCAGGGTCGTCGCGGCCACCAGCAGCGCCATTCCGGCCAGGCCGACGATGACGCCGACCAGTAGCTTGGCCGTCAGGATCGAGGCGCGCGGCACCGGCATCGACAGCAGGCGGGCCAGCGTGCCGTTGCGGCGCTCCTCGAACAGGCCGGTGACGCTGAGCATCACCGCGAAGAACGCGAAGAACATCGCCGCGCCCGCCGCGTGGTAGGTGCGCGTGTCGAGCTCGCGGGTGCCGAGCGTCGCGTCCTGCGTCACCTGGACGTTCTGGCTGCCCGGCAGCGCGTACGACTCGGCCACCTCCCTGGCCACCTGGACGGCCAGCGGCGCGTCCACGCTGCCGACGACCTCGATCCCGGTGGGGGAGACCACGAAGACGGCGTCGAGCTCGTTCGTCTCGGCCAGCCGTCTGGCCTGCGCGGTGTCGGCTACGGGCTTGAGGTCCGGCAGGCCGGTGCGCTGGGTGAACTCGGCGGCCGACGGGCCCGCAACGCCGTACCGGCCGGGGGGCTGGGAGCCGCCGGACAGGGCCACGCCGAACACGAACGCCATGCCCAGCGGGAGCACCACCCCGAAGACCAGCAGCATGCTGTCGCGCGAGCGGCGGCGCAGGTCCTTGAGCAGGATACGCAGCATGTCAGTCCCTCAGCTCGCGGCCGGTCAGGCGCAGGAAGGCCGCTTCCAGGTCGGGTTCGCCCAGCTCGGCGGGGGTGCCCTCGGCCAGCAGGCGGCCGTGGTCGATGATGCCGACGCGGTCGCAGAGGCGCTGGGCCTCCTCCATGTAGTGCGTGGTGTACAGGACCGCGAGGCCCTCGCCGGTCATCCGCTGGACGCTGTCGAGGATGGCGTTGCGGCTCTGCGGGTCGACGCCGGCCGTGGGCTCGTCGAGGACGAGCAGGCTGGGGCGGTTGAGCAGGCCGACGGCGATGTTGAGGCGGCGCTGCATGCCGCCCGAGTACTTGGCGACCGCCTCGTCCGCCCGGTCGGACAGGCCGACCAGCCGCAGGATCTCGGCGGTTCTGGACTTGGCTTCGGCGCGGCGCATGCCGTACATGCCGCTGAAGAAGCGGAGGTTCTCCCGCGCGGTCAGGTCCGGATAGACGGCCAGCTCCTGCGGGACGTAGCCGACGCGCGCCTTGGGCGGCGCGCTCACGCTGCCCGCGTCAGGGGAGAGGATGCCGACGATCATGGAGATCGCCGTGCTCTTGCCCGCGCCGTTCGGCCCGAGCAGGCCGTAGGTCTCTCCTTCCCGTACGGCGAAGCCGAGGCCGTCCACGGCCACCAGATCGCGATAGCTCTTGCGCAGTCCCTCGACGGTTAACACCGCCATGACTAACCCCCGTTCCTCAGTGGTGTGTCCCTGATCACCGACCAGGTCAGCAGCAGCCCGAGCGCGAACGTGGCCAGCCCCATCACCAGCGTCAGCACCGGCCCGGACTGAATCCGGAAGCCGAACGAGAAGCCGCTCATCGGCACCCCGAACCGGGCGCCGACGGCGCTCAGCCCGAGCACGACCAGCCCGACGCCGACCGGGATGGTCAGCAGGCCGCCCGCCTGCCAGCGGTAGAAGCCGGCGCCCACGAACATGCCCGCGGTGATCCAGGCCATGAACTCCACGGTGTGCTCAAGGAAGACCAGCGGCACCTGCGTCACGTCGGTGAACAGGTGGGCCCGCTCCAGCGACTGAGGCCGCTCGATGATCATGTAGAGCATCCGTTCGACCAGGAATCCGGCGGTCATCAGCAGGGCCACGAACGGCGTGTAGAGCGCCGTGGTGATCGCCGCCATGAAGCCGAACTGCCGCCTGGTCTGCCCGCTGGCGATGAACAGCGGCAGGAACTGGCGCACCATCGCCACCCCGACGAACAGCACCACCCAGCGCGGCAGCTGACCGGCCTGCTCCCACACGCTCTGCGTGAGGTTGCCGAAGAAGTGGATGGCCAGGGTGATCCCGATCACCACGACCAGGTACGCGGCCCAGGCGAAGAAGGCGACCCACAGGTTGGCGGCCAGCAGCCGCGTGGGGAACCTCACTTGGGGCCTCCCGTCAGATGGATGAACAGCTCCTGCATGGCGATCGGCCCGAGCGCGAGCCCCGCCTCCGCGGCCTTGCGGCGGTGGGCGGCGTCGAGCTCGCCGTAGACCATCGCGGACTTCGTCGGCCCGAGCACCTTCTCGCCGAGGACGGTCAGCCCGGCCACGAACTCGTCCACGGCGGCGGCCGCCCCGGTGACGGCGTGGCCGCGGGCCAGCAGGCGCTCGGTCTCCTCGTGCACGATGAGGCGCCCGCGGTCGATGATGACGACCTCCTCGAACATCGGGCTGACCTCCTCGATGAGGTGGGTGGACAGGATGATCGTGCGCGGATGGGCCATGTAGTCGGCCAGCAGCGCGTCGTAGAAGGCCTGCCGGGAGGGCGCGTCCATGCCCAGATACGACTCGTCGAACATGGTCAGCGGCGCCCGCGAGGCCAGCCCGACCACCACGCCCATCGCCGAGCGCTGGCCCTTCGACATGGCCTTGACCCTCGTCTTCGGCCGCAGCCCGAACAGCTCCATCAGCTCCTTGGCGTAGGCGGCGTCCCAGGTGGGGCGGAGCCATTCGGCGAAGTAGAGCGCGTCGGCGGCGGTGCCGAGGTCGACGCTCTCGCCGGCGTCGCGGATCAGGCTGACGGCGCCGGTCACGGCGGGGTTCTCCCACACCGGGGCGCCGTCCAGCAGGACGGTGCCCGCCGACTGCCTGCGGAAGGCGGACAGCACCGACATCAGGCTCGTCTTGCCGGAGCCGTTACGGCCCAGCAGGCCGTAGATCTTGCCGCCCTCCAGCTCGAACGTCAGCCGGTCGAGCGCGGTGACCTCGCCATAGCGCAGCACCAGGTCCCGGGCTTCGATCCTCACATTTCCCCCTTGATCCGCTCGATCACGTCATCGAGGGAGATGCCGATGGCCTTGGCCTCCTTCACCATGGGGTCGACCACGTCGGTGAAGAAGCCCTCCCTCCGGCCGGCCCTCAGCGCGTCCCGGGCGTCCGGGCTGACGAACATGCCGATACCTCGCTTTTTGTAGAGCACGCCTTCGTCGACGAGCTGCTGGAACGCCTTGGCGGCGGTGGCCGGGTTGATCCGGTAGAAGGCGGCGTACTGGTTGGTCGACATCACCTGCTCGTCGCCCTTCAACGCCTCGCTGAGCACATCGGCTTTGATGCGCTCGGCGATCTGCCGGTAGATGGGGCTCCGGTCGTCGAACATGGACACCTGCTTCTGTGGTTCATTACTCCACTAACGAACCATAGAAGGCTTGCGGTTCCCGGTCAACGGAAGAGCCGCCAGAACCACCACGGCCACGAGCGCGAAACCCAGCGGGTAGCCGGTCACGCCCATCACCACGCCCAGGCCCAGGGCGCCCACGCCCATGCCGGCGTCGAAGGCGAGGTTCCACAGCGCGCTCACCCGCCCTGCCTCGCCGCGCTCGAACATCAGCGTCAGCGTCAGGTTCTGCGCCACCCCGAACCCGGCGCCGAACAACGCCATCCCCGCCACCACCGCCACCGGCTCCGCCGACCAGAACAGCAGGCCGATGCCCGCGGCCGCGGCCAGAACCGACGGGGCCAGCCAGCGCGCCCCCGCGTGGCGGCCCGCCCACCAGCGGGCGGCCGGGGTCAGGATCGACTGCGCAAGCAGCGCCGCCGAGGCGAGCTTCGGGGAGGTGGCCAGGGGCAGGAAGGTGATGGCCACGCCCGCGGCCAGCGCGACGGCGCCGAAGACGGCGATCGGCGCCGCCAGGCCGCCGCTCTTCTGGTGCTGCCGCGGGGCCGGCTTCAGGTCCGGTAGCCCCCTCGCCGCGGCCAGGCCCGCCAGCGGGACCAGGCCTGCCACGACGAAGATGGGCACGAAGCCCAGGTGGTCGCCGGCCCACAGGCCCAGGGGCAGGCCGATGATCGACGGGACGCCCACGGCGACGCCGTACAGGCCGAGGCCCTCGCTGCGGCGTTCGGCCGGGACCAGCTCGGCCACCAGCGCGGTGCCCGCCACCACGACGATGCCCAGGCCGGCGCCGCGGAGCAGGGAGATCGGCAGGACCAGTTCGTGGACCGGCAGGGCGAACGAGGGCGGGCCCAGGAGAAGCAGGCCGGCGGACAGGACGCGGCGGTAGCCGTACCGGCTGAGGAGCCAGGGGACGGCGAGCTCCAGCAGAACGGTGCCCAGCATGAGCGCGCCGGTGGCCAGGCCGGCCGACATGCCGTCGCCCAGATAGGCGGGGACGGCGGAGAACAGCAGGTAGAAGCCCAGGAGGCCGGTGGCTGAAGCGAGCATGAGGCGGTTCATGGGGGTGACGGTGCCAGCCTGGCCTTCTTCGCGGATCCGGCAGGATGCGTAAATGACTCTTTAGGCTGCGTACGTGTTCGTAGGCAGGGATGCGGAACTGGCGGCGCTCGCCGAGGCTTGGGCCCACACGCCCTCCGCCGTACTCGTCGTCGGTGAGGCGGGGATGGGGAAGACCCGGCTGGCCGCGGAGTTCGCCGGGCGGGTGGACGCCCGCGTGGTGACGGGCGGCGGGGACCCCGGTGGGCTGCCGTACTCGGTGTTCGTGCCGGTGCTGCGGCGGCTGGTCAGGGAGCACGGCGCGCCCTTCGGGCCCGGAGAGCTGGCTCGGTTGTTGCCCGAGCTGGGGGTGCCCGCCGTGGATCTCGGGCGGGCGCGGTTGTTCGAGGAGGCGCTGCAGGTCGTGGAGAGGGCCGGGCCGCTGGTGCTCGTCCTCGACGACCTCCACTGGGCTGATCAGGCCAGCCTTGATCTGCTCGCCTTTCTTCTGCGGAATCTGACCCGGGGCGGGGTGATGGTGGTCGCCACCTCGCGGACCGTCGTGCGGCTGCCTGAGATGCGGACGTTGTGGTTGCCGCCTTTGGGGCGGGATGAGGTGGCGCGGCTGGTCGGGTCACGGCCGGGGGCCGGGCTTGATGTGATCATGGCCAGGAGTGAGGGGAACCCGCTGTTCGCCGAGGCCCTCGCCGACTGTGGGACCGCTGTGCCGGACTCGCTGCGTGACGTGCTGCTGGGGGCGGCCGACAAGCTTCCCTCGCCCTGCCGTGAGGTGCTGCGGGTGGCCGCCGTGGCCGGGCGGCGGGTTGATCATCCGGTGTTGGTGGCGGCGGCCGGGGTGGGGGAGCTGGCGCTGGACGAGGCGTTGCGGCCTTTGGTGCGGGCGCGGTTGTTGCTGGTGGATGGTGACGGGTATCGGTTCCGGCATGCTTTGATACGGGACGCGGCGTACGACGAGTTGTTGCCCGGGGAGCGTAAGCGGCTGCATGCCCGGGTCGCCGCCGCTCTTGAGGCGATGTCCGGTGGGGCGGCTTCCGGGTCTGGGGCGGCTTCCGGGGCGGCTTCCGGGGCGGCTTCCGGGGCGGCGGAGCATTGGCGGGCGGCGGGGGAGCCGGAGCGGGCGTTCGCGGCGGCGGTGGCGGGACGGCGCTGGGACCTGGTGCTCGACCTGTGGCCCTCAGCCGAGCCCCCACCCGGCCTCGACCACGCCCGAGTCCTGGAGTTGGCCGCTCGCGACGCCCTGCACGCGGGCGAGGCCCGGCGAGCCGAGGACCTGACCACATCCGCTCTGTCCGAGGTCACCGGCACACGGCGGGCGCGCCTGCTGGAGCTCCGGGTGACCGTCCGCGATCAGCTCGGCGAAGACGGCCTGTCCGACCTTCACGAGGCGGTACGGCTGGCGCCCGACGACGCCCGCCTCCTCGGCGCCCTGGCCACCACCCTGGCCTGGAACGGCCAGGACACCGAGGCCAGAAGGCACGCCGAGCAGGCCCTCCGCCTGGGCGACACCCGCTCCCTCACCACCCTCGCCGCCCTGACCGCCCTGGATGGCGACCTGACCACCGCCACCACCCTCTACACCCAAGCCCGCACATCTTCCGCGCTGCCCTCCACACCTCCGGACGCCTCGCCCTCATCGCCGTCCTCGCCCTTCGAGTCCCCGTCCTCCGGGTCCTCCGGGTTCTTGGTCGCTGGGCGTGTCTCGGATGCCGGGGCGGGGGTGGTGGATGAGGATGGCGTGCTCATGGCCTACGCCAGCGAAGCGGACGTACTGGAAGCGGCCGGGGAGCACGCCAGGGCCGAGGCCGTGGCCAGGGCGGGGATCGAGCGGGCCGAGAAGGCCGGGATGGCCAGGTCGCGAGGGGCGCTGCTGGCCGCCAACCTCGCCGAGCCGCTGTCGTCGCTCGGCCGCTGGCGGGAGGCGCGCGAGGTGATCGGGGTCGCGCTGGCCCTGGACCCGCCGCCCATCTACCGCGCCTGGCTGCTCATGGTGCTGGGCACGGTCGCGGTCTGGGAGGGCGCGCTCGACGAGGCCGCCGCCGTTGTGGACGAGGCCCGGCCGCTGATGCTGGGGCGTTCGCGTGGGTACGACTCGTGCCTGGAACCCGATCTGCTCGAATGCCGCCTGGCCGAGGCGGCCGGGGACCGGCTCCGGGTGCGCCGCCTGGTCGGGCATGTGCTGGAGGCGCACGACCTGAGGCTCAGCCGACGGTACGCCTGGCCGTTGCTCGTGGTCGCGGCTCGGGCCGGGGCGCTGACCCGGGCGCCGGACGGCGTGGCCACGGTGGGACGGGTGCAGCGGGCGCACCGGGCGACGTTCGAGGCGGAGCTCGGGGGGTCGTGGGAGGAGGCCGTGGGCGCGTGGCGGTCGGTCGGCCAGCCGTACATGCTGGGGTGGGCTTTGCTGCGCGCCGCGCAGGACGGACAGTCGCGGAAGGCTCAGGGTGGGCGGGCGCGGACAGGGGAAGGGCCGCGGGAGGCTCAGGGCGGGTGGGCGCGGACGGACGAAGGGCTGCGGGAGGCGGGGGAGATCGCGGCGTGGCTGGGGGCGGGGCCGTTGCGGCGGGAGGTGGAGGCGTTCGCGGCGGCGGGGCGGGTGGATCTCGAGGGTGCGGGCCACGGGCTGACGGCGCGGGAACTGGAGGTGCTGGGGCTGGTGGCGGAGGGGTTGAGCAACCGGCAGATCGCGGAGCGGTTGTTCATCTCGGCACGTACGTCGGGGGTGCACGTCTCGAACATCATGGCCAAGCTGGCGGTGTCGTCACGGGTGGAGGCGGCGGCGGTGGCACGGCGCAGCGGATTGATCTGACATGCTCGGGTTTCGTGATTAATGTCGGGTTGGTTGGGGTGGGGAACTGCGCTTCCTCGCTGGTCCAGGGTGCGGTCTTCTATGACTGGCCGGATATTTCGTTCAGCGTGGCTTTTGATGTGAATCCGGCGAAGGTCGGGCTGGATCTCGCGGATGCCATCTGGGTGGCGCCCAACAACGCCCGTGCCTTCGCGGAGGTGCCGCCGACCGGGGTGATGGTCGCCGAGGGGCTGCTCGCCGGGGAAGCGGTGGCCGGGGTGCCCGACGCGCGTGGCGAGGCCGTTCTGGATGATGTCGTCGCGGCGTTGCGTGGTACCGACGTGCTCGTCAACTTCCTCCCGGTCGGCGCGCAACACACCACCGAGCTGTACGCGCAGGCGGCGCTGCTGGCCGGATGCGCCTTCGTCAACTGCATGCCCTCCGTGATCGCCCGCGACCCCGCCTGGGCCGAACGGTTCCGCGCTGCCGGTCTTCCGCTGATCGGCGACGATCTGAAGAGCTCGTTCGGCGCCACGCTCGTACACCGTGCGCTCGTCGACGCGCTGACCTCCGGTGGTGTGGCGCTCCACGACGCCTACCAACTGCTCGGTGGGGGCAACGCCGACTTCCTCAACCTCCAGGACCCGGCCCGGCTGTCCGGCAAACGCGCGACGAAGGTGACGGGCGCGGGGGCGTCCACGCATGTCTCGGCCGCGTACATCCCGTTCCTGGAGGATCGCAAGGTCGCCTACATCCGGCTTGAGGGGGAGGGGTTCGGCGGGTCGCCGGTGGAGGTGGAGGTGCGGATGACCGTGGAGGACTCACCCAGCGCCGCGGGCAACGTCCTTGAGGCGGTACGGCAGGCCAAGTCAGCCCTCGACACCGGAACAGGCGGCGTCCTACCCACCACCCTCATGAAGTCCTGACCAGCGTAAACACCCCAACGCAATCAAGGACCCGCCCCTCCTGACGGTCCGCCGGGGGTGGGGAGGAGGCGGGTCAGGAGGTTGCGGGTGGTCAGGCCGTAGCGGGTCTTGGGGATCAGGAGGCGGGAGACCATCGTGACGTGGCGCCGGCGGGGGTCGGCCAGGGTGCGGTGGCGGTGTTCGTAGCGGGTCAGGGCGGTGGTGGTGCCGGCTGCCAGTTCCTCCGCCAGCGTGTATGCGGCCGACATGGCCAAGGTGGATCCGTCGCCGAACAGGGACACCGATGACGCGGCGTCGCCCACCAGCGTCACCCGTCCCGCCGTCCAGGTGTCCAGGCGGACCCGGCTGACCGCGTCGAAGAACAGGTCGTCCTTGGCAGCCACGTGTTCCATCAGTTCTGGCAGGCGCCAGGCGGGCTCGCGGTAGGCGGTGTACAGCAGGCGCCGGTGCTGTGCGGTGTCGCGGTGGTCGAAGCCGAGCAACGTGGGCGCGTGGAAGATGAAGGCCGCGACGGCCTCGCCGTTCGAGGGATGGAGGGTGGCGGAGCGGCCGGGGGCGTTGTACATGACGACCTCGCTTGGATCGGACACCCGCCCGGTGAAGGGGAGCGTCGCGACATAGAGCCCCAGATGCCGTACGAACCGGGATTCCGGGCCGAATGCCAGCCGCCGCACGTTGGAGTGCAGGCCGTCGGCGCCCACCACCAGGTCGAACCGCCGCCGCGTGCCGCCGTCGAACTCGACGTCCACGCCGCCGCCGTCCTGCGTGAGGCTCGCGATCGAGTCGCCGTAGACGAACTCGGCGTGGTCGCGTGCGGCCTCCGTCAAAGTCCCGGCGAGGTCGGTACGGCGCAGCTCGACCTCCCCACCACCCGGCCGCCCAACGCGCATGCCACCCACGCGCCGACCGGCGGCGTCCACGAACGACACCCTGTTCACGCGGGTGGCGGCCTCCCGCAGCCGGGGCAGCACGCCCATCCGCTCGGCCACCTCGACCGCCTGCCCCCGGACGTCCACCGGGCTGCCGCTCGAACGCTGTCCCGCCGACCGCTCGACGACGGTGGCGTTCATGCCGTGCCGCGCCAGCCAGTACGCCAGCGTGGAGCCCGCGATGCCCGCCCCTGAGATGAGGATGTTCATGATGGTCCTTCCTGACCATTGGTCAGTTGCGACCATAGCCCCCTGACCAATGGTCAGGCAAGAGGTAGGATGCGCGGTGTGATCGACACCAGGGACAGGATCCTCGCCGCCGCCGGGGAGCTGTTCGCGCGCCAGGGCAGTCAGAACACCTCGGTCCGGGAGATCGCCGAGGCGCTGGGGCTGACCAAGACCGCCGTTCTGTACCACTTCCGCACCAAGGCCGACATCCTCGCCACTCTCGCCCAGCCGCTCATCGACGACACCGACGCGGCCGTTGAGCGGGTGGCGCGGGAGGGCGGCGGCGGGTGGGGGACGGTCGAGACGCTGCTGGAGGTGTACCTGCGGCACCGGGACGTGCTGAGCACCATCGTCGCCAACATGCCGGCGCTGCCGCCGGAGGTGTTCGAGCGGTGGTTCACGGTGATGAACCGCGCCAACGAGATGGTCGCAGGCCCCAGCCCCGACCTGGGCGAACGGGTGCGCGCCATCCAGGTGGTGGCCCTGCTCAGCGACCCGGTGATCCTGCTCGCCGACGTACCGACGGACGAACTACGCCACCACATCCTGAACGGCGCTCGCCGCCTCCTCACCGACCCCCCGGAACTTCCCGCCTCATCAGAACTCCCCGCAGAAGCGGAACCCCCCGGAAACACCGGCCTTTCGCCCGGAGGGCGGCGACCTGCGGCCGGAGGTGAGGGACTGTCAGCCGGTGGTGAGGGGTCTTTCGCGGGTGCGCGGGCGTCGGGCGCAGGCGAGGGGGCGTTGGCCGGAGGGGGTTCTGCGGGGGGTGGCGGGAAGGTGGGGGGTCGGCCTCGGAGTATGAGTGCGGAGATGATCGCCGAAGCCCGCCGCCTCCGCCGGAACGGCGACACCACCGTGTCGGAGATCGCCCGGATCCTGGGTGTCTCACGAGCCACCCTCTACCGCCACCTCTAGTTTTGAGACACAGCACGAAACCCGTTGCGCCTGGTTCGAGGCACGGGCAACGATGGAGCCCTTATGGTGACCGGTCAAGATCTTGAAATCGCGTGTGACGAGTCGGGGGCGGAGGGGGAGAACCTGACCGCCGCGATCACCGACGTGTTCGCGCATGCCAGCGTGTCGATGGAGATCGAGGCGGCCGACGACGTCATCCGCGTGCTCCGCGACCGCATCCGCTCACCCGCCACCGAGTACAAGGCCAACCACCTGCTGCGCGGCAAGCACCGGTCGGCCCTCGTCTGGCTCCTGGGCCCGTCCGGCCCCATCTACGGCACCGCCCGCGTCTACCTGGTGGAGAAACGCTTCTTCATCGTCAGCAGGATCGTCGACCTGCTGGACGACCCCTACAGCCCCAGCCTCGGCTTCTACCGTAGTTTTGAGACAGAGGTCCTCTACCGCACCGGCCCCGCCCTGGACGGCTGGACCGCGTTCCTGGAGTCCTTCAACGACGTCATGCGCGCCCGCGTACCGGCGCAGACCTTCTACGACCGGCTGAACGACCTGCGTGCCCCGGAACTGACCGGCCCGCTGGCCGCGACCCGCCGGAACATGGACGCCTTCCTGGCACGGCTGGCCGAGGACCCCCGCACGATCCCCGTCCTGGACCCCCTGATCCCCGCCATCATCCAGGCCGTCGTGGCCTGGAGCTCGTCGGGCCGCCCCGTCGAGGTCGTTCACGACCGGCAGACCACGCTGTCGGAGGAGCGGATCGTCGAGCTGAAGGGCGTCTTCAACGACCCCCGCCTGGCCTCCCGCGCCCGGCTGGCCGGTCTGCGCCTGACCGAGTCGCGGCTCGACGCGCGTATCCAGATCGCCGACTTCCTGGCCGGGGTGGCGAGGAAGATCGCCTCGGAGGAGCTGAACGGCCGCGGCGACGCCGAGCTGAACGACCTCCTGCGCCACTACGTCGACCCCGCCTCCCTCTGGGGGCACGAGGCCAGCTGGTCCCACCTGCACCCCTGACTCATTCCGACCGGCGTTGGTCACGCTCGGGTTACGGATCTCATCAAAGGTGGTCGAATCCGGCAAATCCCTTCAAAGTGGCGGGCGAGCTCTTTCCGCCCCTACGGGAGGTACGCGTGAAACGCGTCATCATGGTCTCCGCCGCGGCCTTACTTGTCGGTGCCGCCCTGTCGGCACCGGTACAGGCACAGCGGCAAGGACCAGAAGCCGAGTACGTGGTGCTCTACAAGGACGGCGCCACCGGCGCCCGCCAGGCCATCGAGGCAGCGGGCGGCGTCGTCGTCAAGGAGAACACCGCGGTCGGCCTGGCCACCGTCACGACCAGCCGCGCCGACTTCGCCGCCGCGCTGGCGTCGGACGGGGCGATCGAGGGTGTCGCCCGCAACCGCACGATCGGGCAGGCGCCGCCCAGCGCACGGGCCGCCGGTACGGCACGCCGTACCGACACGGTCGAAAAGGAAGGGCACGACGCCGGCCGCGGCAAGGCGGGCCCGACGGCCGGGAGGCCGAGGCCGGGCGCCGAGCCGCTGGCCGAGCTGCAGTGGGACATGAAGCAGATGAACGCGACCGCGGACGGTTCGCACCGGTACAACCAGGGCGGACGCGACGTGGTCGTGGCCATTCTGGACACCGGCGTGGACGGCACGCACCCGGACATCGCACCCAACTTCAGCAACGCGCTGAGCAGGAACTTCACCACCGACATCCCCGCCGACGCCAACGGCGCGCTGGTCGATGGGCCGTGCGCGGACGAGGCCGACGGTTCGTGCGAGGACGCGGCCAACGTGGACGAGAACGGCCACGGCACCCACGTGGCGTCCTCGATCGGCTCGCCGATCAACCGGCTGGGCATCGCGGGCGTGGCGCCCAAGGTGACGCTGGTCAACCTGCGGGCCGGCCAGGACTCCGGTTACTTCTTCCTGCAGCCCAGCGTGGACGCGCTGACGTACGCCGGCGATCACGGCATCGACGTGGTCAACATGAGCTACTACATCGACCCGTGGCTGTTCAACTGCACGGACAACGCCGCAGATTCCCCCGCGGACCGGGCCGAGCAGGCAGTGATCATCAAGGCGACGCAGCGGGCGCTCGACTACGCCCACCGGCGCGGCGTCACGCTGGTGGCGGCGGCGGGCAACCAGGCCGCCGACTACACCAAGCCCTACGTGGACACGAGCAGCCCCGACTTCGCCAGCGAGCCCGGCGAGGCGCCGTACGAGCGGACCATCCCGCCGAGCTGCATCTCCATGCCCGGCGAGGGACGCAACGTGATCAGCGTCTCGGCCACCGGCATCAGCAAGCGCAAGTCGTACTTCTCCAGCTTCGGCAACGGATTCGTCGACGTGTCCGCCCCAGGCGGCGACGTCTACGACACCGCGGCCAACACCCGCGACGTCACCAAGGCCACGCTGTCGGCCTACCCCGAGCAGCTCGCCAGGGACAACGGCGAGCTCAACCCCGACGGCTCGCCCAACGTCGACTACGTGGTCCGGGACTGCCAGCGCGGCACCTGCGCCTACTACCAGTACTTGCAGGGCACCTCGATGGCCTCCCCGCGCGCCGCGGGCGTCGCCGCGCTGATCGTCAGCAGGTACGGCCACCGCGACCCGAGGCACGGCGGCAAGACCCTGAACCCGAGCATCGTCGAATCCGTCCTCAAGGCCTCCGCGACCAGGACCTCGTGCCCGACGCCGCCGGCCTTCACCTACACCCGCCACCTGCCCAACGGCACCACCGTGACCGCCACGCACCTGTGCGAGGGCGGCCGGGCCCGTAACGGCTTCTACGGCTCCGGCATCGTCGACGCCCTGGACGCCGTCCGCTGAATCCCGCCAGGTGCGGCCGCCGGGCCGCACCTGGTCTCAGCCCGTGATCAGGAGATAGTCGATCTTCCCGGCGTCGTCGACCGAGATCTCCGCCTTGTACTGCTGCCCGGACGCGGACGCCTTGCCCTTCAGCGCGTCCGGCTTCACCTCGGTCAGCTCCGTCACCTTCAGCCCGGCCAGCGTCTTGGCGACCCGGTTGAACTCCTCCGGCGGGATCTCCTTGAGGAAGGCCGCGCTGAGGTGCTCCTTGAGCTCCTTGTCCGCGACCGGCGTCCGGTTCACGGCGTCCATGTACCAGCTCAGCTGCTTGCCCGCCGGACTGTCGGGAACGGCGACCGCCGTCCCGCCGTCGCCGCCACACCCCGCCGCCGCGATCGAGACGGCGGCCAGCACCGCGGCCAGCACCCTGACAGCTTTCACCAAGACTCCTCATGATCTCGCCGGACCGGGGGGAGATCATACCGTTCAGGCAGAATGAGGCGATGGAGGGAGCGGCCGGTGACCGTGCGGCAGGCCGTACTCGAAATCTGATGGAAGGCTCGGCCGGGAGCGGGCAATCACAGGTGTCCAGACTTCCCGGCAAGAGAGAACGCCGCATGACCCTGTCACTCGACGGCGCGGTCGCCGACCCCGAGCGATTCGCCACCGTCTTCGACGCGCACTACGAGGAGATACGCCGCTACGTCGGCCGCCGCCTCGACCTCGACATCGCCGAGGACCTCGCCGCGGAGACGTTTCTGATCGCCTTCCGCCGCCGCGACAGCTTCGACGCCGCCCAAGGCGGCATCAGACCTTGGCTGTACGGCATAGCCACCAACCTCATCGGCAAACACCGGCGGGCCGAGCTCCGGCGCTACCGCGCGCTGGCCAGATCCGGCCCGTCCCCCGGTGACGACGGCCACGAACAACGCGTCGTGGACCGGATCGCCGCCGGGGTGACCGTCCAGAAGCTCTCGGCCGCGCTGGCCGGGCTGTCGCGCGGGGAACGCGACGTGGTGCTGCTCGTCGCGTACGGCGAGCTGACCTATGACGAGGTGGCCGCGGCGCTCGGCGTCGCCAACGGCACCGTCGCCTCCCGGCTGAGCCGGGCCAGGAACAAGCTGCGTGACGCGTTGGGAGTTGAGGTGTGATGAAGGAGTTCCAGCTCATCGACGAGGTGATGCCGGACGTGCCGCCCGCCGACCCGGCCAGGGCGATGGCGCTCCGCGCGCGGATGCTCGGCGGCGCGCGACGCCGCGGCCTGCCGGCCTGGTCCAGGATGGCGCTCGCGGCCGCGGCGGTCGCCGTGGTGCTGACCGGCGGCTTCGTGGTGGCGCCCATGCTGGGCGGCCCCCGGATCGAGACGGCGGCGCGCGTACCGGATCCGGCCGCGGTGCTCGGCACGGCGGCCGACCGGCTGGCCGCGCGACCTCCCGGCGAGGGCGCCTGGTGGCGGCGGGACCTGCTGCGCCACTCGCGGACCAGGACCGCCGCCGGATACACCGTCGAGCACCGGATCGAGGAGGTGTTGTGGGTGAACAGGGAAGGACGCCGGCACACCGACCGCGGTCAGGTCACCACCAAACCGCTCACCCCCGCCGACGAACAGGCGTGGAAGGACGCCGGTTCGCCCGCGCTCTGCCAGGGCAGCGACGGCTGCGACATCGGCAGGACCTACTTCATCCCCTTGACCCTCACGCCCGTCACCAGTCTGCCCACCGAGGCCGGCGCGCTGAAGGCCGAGATGCTCAAGGAGTTCCCCGCCGACGGGGCCGACAGCCAGGAGAGCTGGCTCTGGGCCTCGGCCAAGTGGATGCTCCTCGACGCCGAGAGCACCCCGGGCACGAGGGCGGCGCTCTACCGGCTGCTCGCCGGGCTGCCGGGCTTCCGGGTCGCCGACGGGGTCACCGACGCCGAGGGCCGCGCCGGGGTGGCGGTGGAGTACGGCGAGCAGCGGATCATCATCGACCGGGAGACCGGTGAACTGCTGGCCGTACAGGATGAGATGACGTCGTACGTGGTCAGGCGGCTGGGCTGGACCGACGAGACGCCGCGGGACTAGGGCGTTCAGCGGACCCTGTCGTACACCATGGCCATCTCGCCGAGCGGGCCGGTCACCTGGTGGGTGAGCGTCCACTTGGTGGCCGGCAGGCCGTCCTCGAACAGGCGCTGCCCGCCGCCGACGATCTCGGGGAAGATCATGAGGTACAGCCGGTCGAGCAGGTCCGCCGCCAGCAGCGCCTTGATGATGGTGGGGCTGGTGTTGGCCAGGATCTCGCCCTCGCCGGTGGCCTTGAGCTCGGTGACGACGTCGGCGACGGGGGCGTTCACCAGGCGCGTGCGCTCCCACGGCGCTTCGGTCAGGGTGGTGGAGAAGACCACCTTCTCGGTGTTGACCAGCCACTTGGCGTAGCCGCGGTCACGCGGGTCGGCGTTGTCGTCCTCGGCGACCGTGGACCAGTAGCCGATGAAGCCTTCGGCGTTGACCCGGCCGAGCACCGCCGTCGTGGCGTTCTCCCAGATGAGGTTCATGTGGTCGCGGGCGACGTCGCTGGTCACGTACGGGGCGAACGCCCCGAAGTCGCCGGGCCCGCCGGCGCCGTGGTAGCGGCCGTCGAGGGTGAGGGAGATGTTCGCGGTCACCTTGCGGCTGGTCATTTCGTGCTCCTTGTGTCGGCGGCGATGGCCGCGGTCAGCTTGTCGAGGCTCTGGCCGAAGCCGATCTCGATGCCGGCGATGAAGTCGGCGGAGTCGACGGTGCTGTCGGTGATCCGCCAGTGGACGTCGAGTTCTGTGCCCGTGCCGGTGGGCCGGAGCCCGAGGTCGACGTGGGCGGTGAAGGCGGTTCCGCCGCCGGGTAGCAGCGGGGAGTTGCGGTAGGTGAGGCGCTCGCGGGGGCGTACCTCGCCGACGACTCCCTCGGCGCGTCCGACCACCAGGTCGGTGCCGTCGGTGTCCTCGACGTCGCGGTACTCGTGGATGATCCGGCCGCCCGGCCGCGCCTCGAAGACGAGCTCGGAGACGCGCAGGTCGTCGGGTGTCCACCAGTGGGCGAGCAGGGAGGTCTCGGTCAGATGACGCCAGACCAGCTCAGGTGGTCCGGGCAGCACGCGCTGGAACCGGAACGAGCGGCCGTCGGCCCAGCCCGCCTCGTCCGCCGCGAGCCGCTCCGCGTCGAGACTGCGCTCGTAGCGGTCGAAGGTCTCGCGGTGGCCGCCGCGTTGGTCCGCGGTCTCGGCCAGCCGGTTGATCGCGGCCGCCAGGTCCCGCAGGGGGCCCGGCTGAAGCGCGTAGACGCGGCGCTGGCCGGTGCGGTGGGAGGTGACGACGCCGGCGCGTTCCAGGGTCTGCAGATGTTTGGTCGTCTGCGGCTGGCGCGCGTCGGCGAGCTGGGCGAGGACGCCGACCGAGCGGGGCCGCTCGGCCAACAGGGTGACGAGCCGCCAGCGGGCCGGGTCGGCCAGTGCGGTGAGGAGTGCGTCCATGGCCTTGAGTATTCACCATGGCGAATATTCGTGTCAAGGAATAACTTCGAGCAGCCGGTGGTAGATCGGCTTCGTCCCGAGCTGCGGCTCGTGGTGCCCGGACAGGATCGACCCGCTGGTCACCCCGGCCGCCGTGACCAGCGTCCCGCGTACGTGGTAGTCGGGGTGCACGCCGTCGTCGCTCGTCCGGCGCTCGAACTCCACCGTGAGCTCGTCCCCCCGCCGCACCGGCACGACGGAGTCGAACACCGGCAGGTACACCGGCATCCAGTTCGTCCTGTCCCGCAGCGAGTCCACCCGCCTGGCGCCCGCGCCCGCCTCCAGCCCGATCCAGCACAACAACCCGTCCACGGCCCCGTCGCGCTCGATCGTCAGGCTCACGCGCGAGGTGTCCTCCAGCGGTGCGGACCCGTCGAACCGGAGCCTCTCCACCACCCCGGCCGTCGACAGCAGGACCTCCGGCCCCGGATCGGCCACCGAAAGCCGCACGTCGAAGGGCCGCTCATAAAGATCGAAGATCTTCCTGAGGTACGGCAGCGCCTTCCGCGAAAAGGCCGGGCCATCGGGAAACAGCTCCCGCGACGACACCGCCCCGGCCAAGGTGTCACAGGCGGCGGGCACGACCACGCCGTCGTGGGTGAGCAGGCGCGCGTGCGCGTCGCTCATGGCCGCGAGCATGCCCTCCGAGCTCGCGATCGACCCGATGAGCTCGGCCACGCACACCTCCGCCCGCTCCGCCGGTCGCACGTCGAAGGAGGTGCCGTGCACGACCTCGATGATGTCGGCGTACGGCGAGGCCGCCCCCCTCCTTGCCGCCATGGCGTGGCTCTCCCCGTTGGCCTCGATCGCGTACACGTGCTTGGCCCCGTGACCGGCGGCTTCCAGGGCCCAGTTGAGGTCGCGGCCGGTCCCGATGTCGATGACCCGGCGGCCCGGCGCCACCGCCCGGAGCGCGTGGCCGAGGGCGGCGTTCCTGAGGTGGTCGTGGGTCATGACGTAGTACAGGATCCGGTCGTAGAAGGGATATTCGCCGATGGACGGCCAGAGGACGGGGCTGTCGCTGACCGCGATGCCGACCGATCCACCCTGCCAGGTGTAGATGTCACGCGTCATGGTCGTCAGCCTTGTCCGGGGACTCTGGGGCGCCGCCGTACGCGCGAAGGACGCCGGGAGGGATGTCGGTGTCGGAGACGGGGACGGCGACCAGCGCGAGCGCGCCGTTCTTGGCGTGTTCGGCGGCCTTCTCCAGCGCGGGGTCGAGGTCGCCGGTCGTCCGGCAGCGGGTGCTCCAGCCGCCGAGCGCGCGGATGACCGCCTCGTAGGGCGGCTCGCCGCCGGCGAACCGGGTGATGCGGGTGTCGGATCCGGCCAGGGCGCGGACGTAGCGTGGCCAGCCGAAGCCGCCGTTCTCGAAGACGAGGAAGACGATTCCGCGCCCTTGCTCGGCGGCGACCGGCAGCGCGTTCATGCTCATCGTCATCGCGCCGTCGCCGCAGATCACGACGGTGGGCAGCGACGGCTCGGCGAGCGCGGCGCCCAGTGACGCGGCGACGCCGAAGCCCATCATGGTCTGCTCGCCCGGCGCCACCACCTTGGCCCGCTCGGACAGCGACAGCAGGGGGTAGTGGTAGCTCCACATGTCGTGCAGACCGTTCTCCTGGACGAGCACGAGGTCGCGCCCGAACCTGGACCGGACCGCGCGCAGGGCCGACGCGGCGAAGGAGCCGGCGTGGGGGAGTTCGGTCTTCACCGCGGCGACGCGCTCGGACCAGGCCGGCGACGGGTGCGCCGTGAGGCCGTCGGCGAGCAGGCGCGCGGTGAGCGCGGCGTCGCCGGCCAGCGCGATCTCGGGGCGGACGGCGAGGTCGAAGGCGTCGGGATCGGCGTCCACGTGGATCAGGCGCTGCCCGGACAGGCTCCACCCCGTGCGTACGGTCTCCTCCAGGCGGGTGCCCAATGCCAGGATCACATCGGCGTCGTCGAGCAGCCCGGCGGCGGGAGCGGCGGCGTAGAGCCCGGCGAGTCCGCAGTAGCGCGGGTGGTCCTCGTCGAGCACGCCCCGCCCGGCGGCGGTGGCGAACACGGCCGCGCCCCAGGTCTCGGCCAGCGCCCGCAGCGGAGCGCCCGCGCCGGCCGCCTTCGCGCCGCCGCCCGCGATGATCACCGGCGCGGTGGCCGTCGCCATCACGTCCAGCGCCCGGCCGAGATCGTCCCCGGCGGGAGCCGAGCGCAGCCGTCGTGGGGGAGCGGTCGGCGCGGCGTTTCGCGGTGGCTCGCCCTGGAGTGCCTCCTCGGCCAGCTCGACGACCACGACCCCGGGCGCGCCGTTGATCGCACGGTGCACGGCCTGCCGCAGGGCCCAGTCCAGCTGGTCCACGTCCTCGGCCAGCACGTACCACTTGGCCACGGCGGCGCTGACCGCACGCTGGTCCACCTGCTGGAAGCCGCCCCTGCCCAGACCGGCCCGGGGGATCCGCGTGGTCACCACGACGACGGGCGCGTGCAGCGACGCCGCCTCCAGCAGGCCCGCCAGGGCGTTGGGCAGCGAAGGGCCGGAGTTGGTCGCGAGGACGGCCGGGCCGCCGGACACCAGCGCGTGCCCAGCCGCCAGGCAGGCGCCCGCCCGCTGGTCGCGCACCGGCACCACCTTGAGCCCGGGTACGGCGAGGGCGGCGTCGAGCAGAGCGGGTTCGTCGGAGGGCACGCCGGTCACCAGATCGCATCCGGCGTGCGCGAGGGTCGTGGCGATGTGGCGCCACATGGCCGTCCCGGGCTCAGCCGACGGCATGCGCACCGCCGTCCACGTGCAGGATCTCCCCGGTCGTTGCGGGGAACCAGTCGGAGAACAACGCCACGCAGGCCCGTGCCACGGGATCGGCGTCGGCCTCCCAGCCCAGCGGGGCCCTGGCCTGCCATTTGGCGTAGAAGTCGTCGCCGGGCTGCTTGTCGAACTCCGCGGCCGCCACGGTCCTGATCGGGCCCGCCGCGACCAGGTTCACCCGGATGCCCTGGGGGCCGAGGTAGTACGCGAGGTAGCGGGCGCAGGATTCGAGCCCGCTCTTGGCCACGCCCATCCAGTCGTACTCGGACCAGCTCACCGAGGAGTCGAAGTCGAGCCCGACGATCGACGAGCCCGGCTTGCGCAGCAGGGGCAGGAGCGCGATCGACAGGCTGTGGAGCGAGTAGGTCGAGGTCCGCAGCGTGGTGGCGACGTCCGGCCACGTGGTGGTGGTGAAGTTGCCGCCCAGAGCGGCGGGCGGCGCGTAGGCGATCGAGTGGAGCACGCCGTCGAGCTCGCCGAGATGCTCGCCGACGCGGTCGGCGAGGTCGGCGAGTTGTTCGGGGTCGGTGACGTCGAGGCCGACGACCGGCGCCGGACCCGGCAGCCGGCGCACGAGGCGCTCGACGAGGCTTGCCCGGGGAAAGGCCGTGAGAACGACTTCCGCGCCATTCTCCAGTGCCAGCCTGGCCACGTGGAATGCGATGGACGAGGGGGTGAGAACACCCGTGATGAGCAGTCGTTTTCCGGTCAGTATCCCGTTCAACCCCGGGCCGCCATCGCCTGCTCGATGTGGTCGATCAGGTCCTCGACCGTCACTATTTTCGGCATCTCCGCGTCCGTGATCTCGACCGCGAACTTGTCCTCGACCGCCACCCCGATCTCGACCATAGACAGCGAGTCGATATCGAGGTCATCGACGATGGATTTCTTCGGCGATACATCTGCCGCTTGCATTCCTGTTACTTCCTGGATGATGGCGCTGACCTCGCCGTATATGTCTTCGCGAGTTTCAGTCATTACCCAGCCTCTCGATGGAAGTTACGCCGAATGAGGTTATACGTCGGAACACTTGTAAGCGTCAAGGATGGTCGATGATCCTTTTCGGACTGGCCGTTATCCATGTCCAGATGCCGGACAATCTGGCTGGATCGATTTCCAGACTTCTCATAATCGCTGGTAGGCGCTCTGTCGCTGCCTTGACGGAAGGTGGGTGACCCGATGCGTGAGGTGAGTATGCAGATGCAAATACCTCGCATGACTAGGAGGTATCGCGCGGTCAACCGCCGAAGTTTGGAGGTCGGATGACCGGAAAGACCGACGTTGACCCGTTATCCAGCGTCACGTAGGAAAGTCCTCGGTAGGTGATGCTGATGCTGATCTCCGATGGATCGGCAATAACGAATGAACGGGTGGCGAGCATCGCAGCCGCCGTCTCGCAGGGGCTCGCACGGGACGGCATAGCACCGGGGGATCGCATTCTCCTGGTCGCGCGGAACTCGCCGGACTTTGTCGTAGGATTCCTCGCTCTCGTCAACCTAAACATTTCCATCGTGATTGTGGACGCGCATCAAACGCGCGGTGAACTCGAGCGGATGGCCGCCGCCTCCGGAACGAACATCGCACTGACGGATGACGCCACACTGCCACCGGCCGGTATGCGAACCATCGAGCTCGGCCGGCTGGTCTCAACGGTGCAGGACCCGCCCGTGCGGTCCCTCGACCTCAACCCCTGGACCGGCCGTCGTGACGCGCTGATCGCGTGGTCCTCCGGTTCGACCGGGCACCCCAAGGGCATCGTGCGCTCCGGCCGCTCGATCATCGCGAACACCGAGCGGACCGCTGCCCGCATGGCGTACAAGCCCGAGGACGTGCTCCTGCCGCTCCTCCCCTTCTCCCACCAATACGGGATCTCGCTGGTCCTGATCTGGTTGATGAGCGACTGCTCGCTGCTCATCACCCCGTACAGCCGGCTCGACCGGGCCCTGCGGGCGGGCGCCGACGCGGGCGCCACGTCCGTGGACGCGACGCCCTCGACGTACCACACGATCCTGAATCTCGCGGAGCGCCGGCCGGAACTGCTGGCCGATCTGTCCCGTGTCCGCATGTGGTGTGTGGGCGGCGCGCCCCTGGATCCGACGCTCTCCGACCGGTTCCTCACCGAGGCCGGCCAGCCGCTGCTGGACGGCTACGGCAGTACGGAGGCGGGCAACATCGCGCTGGCCACGCCGGACAACCCGAACGGCTGCGGCCGCCCGCTGGCCGGAGTCGACGTGACGATCGTCGACGACGACGGCAAGGAACTGAGCGCCGGCCAGATGGGCGAGGTCGTCGTACGCTCCGCCGACCTGATGGAGGGCTACCTGCCTCTGGAGGAGGAGGCGGCGCCCCTGACCGAGCTGCGCACCAACGACCTCGGCCACAAGGACGCCGAGGGCAACCTCTACGTGGTCGGCCGCAAGTTCGCCGTCCACCGCCTCGGGCACACCATCTATCCGGAGGCCGTGGAGCGCCGGGCGGCGGCCGTACTGGGACGTCCGGTCGCGGTCGTCCCGGTGGAGGACGAGCGGCTCGGGTGCCGGCTCGTCTTCTTCGTCGCCGACGCCGGTGAACCGCAGCCCGCCGACTGGCGGGCCCGGCTCACCGCACAGCTCCCCGCCCACGAAGGCCCCAACCAGGTCATCGTGCTCGACCGGATCCCGGTCACCGCCCGCGGCAAACCCGACATGGCGGCGTTGCGGCGGCTGACCGCCACCGGCGGCGTCCGGGCGCCGGCGGGGACGCCGGCCATGATGCCGCCCGAGGAACGGGTGCGGGGCCTGCGGGCCGTGGAGGAGATGCTGCGGGACGATCCGCAGCCGATCATCGACATCCTGACCGAGATCTCGCTGCACCGGTCGGTCATGGACGAGATCGAAGCCTCCCGCGCCACCCTGGCCGGAGCGGTCGAGGAGGTCCTCACCCACGGGCCGTCCAGAGTCCGCCGCCTGGCCGCGTTCATGCCGTCGAACGTCCTGCTCTACAGCTACGTCCTCTATCTCCTGGTGCCCGCACTGTTCACCGAGCGGCTGACCGCCAGGCCGGCGAGCGTGATCGCCGGCCAGCTCCACCGGCTGCACGCCCTCCTGGCACCCGTGCACAACCTGCCGATCGAGGTGGTCGAGGCCAGCCAGCGGGAGTTCGTCACCGGCCAGGTGGCCTCCGCCGACGTCGTCATCTTCACCGGCACCTACAAGAACGCCGAACAGGTCCGTGCCACCCTGCGCGACGAACAGCTCTTCGTCTTCTTCGGGCAGGGGGTCAACCCGTTCATCGTGGGGCCGGACGCCCAGGTCGGCCGGGCCGTACGCGATGCCATGCGGGTGCGTCTGCTCAACTCGGGCCAGGACTGCTACGGACCCGACGTCCTCTACGTCCACGACTCCGTCAAGGACAGCTTCATCGACGGCCTCACCCAGGCGGTGACGGCGGCCAAGTACGGCAGCAACCGCGACCCCGAAGCCGACTACGGAAGCCTCTGGTACGACACCGCGGTGGAGGCCTCCGCCGACTACCTGCGCCGCAACCACGAGAACATCGTCGCCGGAGGCGCCATCGACTTCCGCACCAAACGCGTCGAACCCACCGTCCTGGTACGGGACTGGGCCCCGCGCGTACCCATCGTGGAGTTCTTCGCCCCGATCTTCAACGTCGTCGGCTACTCCACGGCGCAGCAGGTGAACCAGCACATCGACTCGCCCTTCTTCGCCGAACGGGCGATGGGCGCCATGGTGTACGACGGCGAGCCAGACCTCGTCGACACCCTGCGCAAAAGACACACCGTGGCCGTGAACAGCACGCTGATCGACGTCGACAACGGCAACCAGCCGTTCGGCGGGCACGGTGTCATGGCGGGCTACGTCATGCGGTACGGCAAACGCTGGACCGGGCCCGCGCTCCTCTCCCAGGTGGTCGCCGAGCACCTGACCACGCCACGACTCGACTGAACGCGAAAGGCAGCCTGCCCATGCCGATCCGCCATCCCCGACGCGTGGTCATCACCGGCGCGGGCGTCATCTCACCCGTCGGCCGGGACGTGGACACGTTCTGGACCAGCCTGCTCCAGGGCCGCAGTGGCATAGCGACGATCGACGCGTTCGACCCGGCCGGACTCAGCACCACGATCGCCGCGCAGGTCCGCGACTTCGACCCTCTGGAGTACATGCCGCACAAGGTGAGCCGCAGGCTCGACCACTTCGCGCGGTACGGCCTGGCGGCGGCGGTCCAGGCGGCCGACGAGGCCAAGCTGGCGCAGGGCGGGGACCTCAACCCCCGGCTGGGCGTCCTGGTCAGCTCCGGGTACGGAAGCAGCTGGCTGCAGCAGTCGCTCTACAGCCGCTTCGCCGAGCGAGGTCCCCGTGGCGTGCCGCCTTACGCGGCGGCGGCGCTGTCCGCCGACAGCCCGTCGGCGGAGATCGCTCTGCGCTTCGGCGCCGCGGGACCTTCGGGCTCCATGAGTACGGCCTGCGCCACCGGCACCATGAGCGTCGGCGAGGCGGCCATGTGGATCAGGACCGGCCGGGCGGACCTGGCGATCGCCGGCGGCTGCGACGACTCGATCACCGCGTTCGACATGGCGACCACCGGCATCACCGGAGCGCTGTCGCGGCGCAACGACGAGCCGGAACGCGCCTGCCGCCCCTTCGACCGGGACCGCGACGGCTTCGTCGTGGGTGCGGGCGCGGCGGTGGTCGTCCTGGAGGAGGCCGAGCACGCCCTGCGCAGGGGCGCGGCGATCCAGGCGGAGGTCGCCGGCTACGCGGCCACCACCGACGCCTTCCATCCCACCGCGCCGCATCCCGACGGGCTGGGTGCGGCGACGGTGATGCGGCTCGCGCTGCGGGACGCGGGCCTCGAACCGGACGCCATCGACTACATCAACGCGCACGGCACCGGGACGGTGCTCAACGACAGGATCGAGAGCCTGGCGATCCGCAACGTCTTCGGCGCGCGGGTGCCGCCGATCAGCTCCATCAAGGCGCTGACCGGTCACATGATCGGCGCCGCCGGCACCGCCGAGCTCATCGCGACCGTCAAGGCGATCGCGACCGGCCTCGTGCCGCCCACGTTCAACTGCGACGCGCCCGAGGTCGAGGACCTCGACTACGTCCCGAACCAGGTGCGCCGCATGGACGTGGGCGCCGCGCTGAGCAACTCCTTCGGATTCGGCGGTCACAACGCGGCCCTGGTGGTCCGCGCGTGGACGCCGTGAAATCGCTATCGGAAAGGGCAACGATGTCTGGACCCGTCAGTTCGCACAACGAGTGGGACCCTCTGGAAGAGGTCGTCGTCGGCGTGGTGGACGGCGCGATGCTGCCCGACTGGAACGTGATCAACAAGGTCACCGTGCCGCCGGGGTCGTGGGAGACGATCGAGGAGGTCAGCGGGGCGGACGGCACCCCCTACCCGCCCGAGATGATCGAGCCGGCCAAAGAGGACCTGGAGCAGTTCATCGACATCCTCCAGACGGCCGGGGTACGGGTGCGCCGGCCCGACCCCATCGACTTCGCCGCCGGATTCTCCACCCCGTCCTGGCAGGTCGGGACCGGGTTCTGCGCGGCCAACCCCCGTGACGTCTTCCTGGTCATCGGCGACGAGATCATCGAGGCGCCGATGGCCGACCGCGGGCGGCAGTACGAGACCTGGCCCTACCGGCGGCTTCTGAAGGAATACTCCGCGGCCGGCGCCCGGTGGACGGCCGCACCCCGCCCGCAGTTGCTCGACGACCTGTATGACGACGGCTACCGCGTGCCCGAGCCCGGCGAGCCCATCGGGTTCGTCACCACGGAGTTCGAGCCGACCTTCGACGCCGCCGACTTCGTCCGGGCCGGGCGCGACATCTTCTGCCAGCGCAGCCACGTCACCAACCAGGCCGGCATCGACTGGCTGCGCCGCCACCTCGGCGACGACTACCGCATCCACGTGCTGGAGTCCCGCTGCCCGCAGGCCATGCACATCGACACCACGTTCATGCCGCTGGCCCCCGGCAAGGTGCTGGTCAACCCCGAGTTCCTCGACCTGGCCGGCCTCCCGCCGGTCCTGCGGGACTGGGACGTGCTCGTGGCGCCCGATCCCGTCCACACCGACTCCAACCCGATCGGCGTGGTCAGCGGCTGGGTCAACATGAACGTCCTCATGCTCGACGAGCGCCGCGTGGTCGTCGAACGCAACCAGGAGCCCATGATCCAGGCGTTCAAGGAGTGGGGTTTCACGCCGCTGCCCTGCTCGTTCGAGTCCTACTACGCCTTCGCCGGGTCCTTCCACTGCGCGACGCTCGACGTCCGGCGTGACGGCCCGCTCCGGTCGTACTTCCCCGCATGACCGACGGCCGTACCGTATTGATCACCGGCGCGGCCGGCGGGATCGGCTCGGTCACCGCGCGGGCGCTGGCGGCCAAGGGCTTTCACGTCTTCGCCGGGGTACGCGACCCCGAGCGGGCCGTCACCGAGACCTTCGCCGACAGCCCGGAGGGGATCGAGGTGATCCACCTCGACGTCACCTCGCCCGATTCCGTCGAGGAGGCGGTGGCCAAGGTGCCGGGGCCGGGGCGGCGCCTGGTCGGCGTGGTCAACGCGGCGACCGCCGAGTACCACGGCCCGCTGGAGATCCTGCCCATGGAGTTCGTCCGGCACGAACTGGAGGTCAACTATCTGGGCCCGCTCGCCGTGACCAGGGCGTTCACGCCCCACCTGCGCACGAACGGCGGCCGCGTGGTCAACATCAGCAGCATCAACGGGCTGTGCGTCTTCCCCAGCATCGGCGCGAGCTGCGCGGCCAAGTACGCCCTGGAGGCGTCGTCGAACGCGCTGCGCATGGAGCTGCGCCGGTGGGGCATCCACGTGGTGCTCGTCAATCCGGGCGCGGTACGCACGGCCCTGTGGCCACGCTCGCTGCGCGCGTTCGAGTCTCTGCCGGACAAGGTGCACGCCGACCAGCTGCGCCTGTACTACCCGGCCTGGGCCCGCTCGGTCGAGCGGGCGCGGGTCGACCAGGACCGCATGCTGAAGCTGGCCGCCCATCCCACGCGGGTGAGCGAGGCCATCGTCCACGCCCTGACCTCGGCGCGGCCGCGCAGCCGCTACCTGGTCGGCTGGGACGCGCGAGTGCTCGCCATGGCCCGATGGATCCTGCCCACGCGGGCCTTCGACACTCTCGCCTCGTACACCTTCCGGGAATAGGACGACATGAAAGGTTCGCAAAACCCGTGGGTCGTGCTGACGATTCTGTGCGCCAGCCTGTTCATCGTCGTCATCGACATCACGGTGCTCTACACGGCCCTGCCGATGCTCTCGGCCGAGCTCGGCCCGAGCGCGTCGCAGGTGCTGTGGATCGCCGACGTCTACTCGCTCGTCTGCGCGCCCCTGCTGCTCCCGTTCGCCGCCCTCGGCGACCGGTACGGCCGGCGGGCGATGCTGCTGTGGGGATACGCGGTGTTCGGACTCGCCTCGCTCGCGGCGGCGTTCGCCCCGAACGTCGCGATCCTCATCGCGGCCCGCGCGATCCTCGGACTGGGCGGCGCGATGATCATGCCGTCCACGCTCTCGATGATCAGGCAGGTGTTCACCGATCCGAAGCCGCGCGCGACGGCCCTCGGCGTGTGGAGCGCCGTCGCCGCGGGAGGCGCCATCATCGGCCCGCTCGTCGGCGGCGCGCTTGTCGAATGGACCTGGTGGGGCGCGGTGTTCCTGATCAACGTCCCGGTGATGATCGCCGCGATCCCGCTCACCCTGCTCCTGGTGCCGGAGTCGCCGCGCGCCGACTCCGGACGCTGGGACGCGCTGGGCGCGCTCCTGGCCACGGGCGGGGTGCTCAGCTTCGCCTTCGGCATCAAGACGGCGGGGCACGAGTCGTTGTTCGCGCCGACGGCACTGGCGAGCTGGGCCGGCGCCGCCGTACTGCTGATGTGGTTCGTGCGCAGGCAGCTGCGCGCCGACTCGCCGTTGCTCGAAGTACGGCTGTTCGCCAACCCCGCCTTCTCCACGGCGGCCGTGTCCATCCTGGTCACGTTCCTCGTGCTGGTCGGGCTGGAGCTGTTCTTCACCCAGTACCTGCAACTGGTCGTGGGGCTCGGGCCGCTGTCGGCCGCCCTGCGCATCCTGCCGATGAGCGTGACCAGCGTGCTCGGCAGCCTCGTCGGCGGCCCTCTCGTCGCCCGGTTCGGCGCGCCGCCGCTGGTCGCGGCCGGGCTGGTGGGCACCTCGGTGGCGCTGGCCCCCTTGGTGACGCTGTCCACCACCGACCAGCCGTGGCTGATCGGATGCTGCTTCGCCGCGATGGGGTTCTCGCTGTCGGTGGCACTGACGGCGGCGTCCAACGCGATGATGAACGCCGTCGCCACCGAACACGCCGGGCAGGCGGCGGCCGTCGAGGAGACCTCCTACGAGCTCGGCGGCGGGCTCGGGATCGCCGTCCTGGGCAGTGTCATGTCCGCCGCCTTCGCCGCCTGGTTTCCCCACGCGGGCGTGGTCAGGGACTCGGCCCTCGCCCTGCGCAGCGCGTACCCCCAGATAGCCGAGTCCGCCCGGGAGACGTTCGTCGCCAGTCTGCACCTGACCGTCATCGTGTCCGCGGCACTCCTGATGATCACCGGGCTGGTCATCGTGATCGTGCTCCGCAGACATCCCCGAATCGCCCCGAACCTAGGAGAAAAGGCATGACCAGCTCCGGCGCCGTGGACAAGTGGGGCTTCGAGACCTTCACCCAGGTACTCGAAGAGGGATCGGGCCTGATCGGTGAGCCCGCGATCGTGGACGGCATCACCGGCCCCAGCATCACGCAGAACGGCCGCACGCTGACCAACCTCGCCAGCATCAACCTCCTGAACATGCACCAGCGCACCGACCTGCGGCAGTGCTTCGCCGAAGGCGCCCACCGGTACGGCCTCACCACCGGCGGCTCCCGGATGACGCAGGGCGTCTGCCGCGCCCACCTGGAACTGGAACAGGACGTCAGCCAGGCGACCGGCAAGGAACGCGCCCTCACCTTCGCCACCGGACTGCTGGCCAACGTGGGTTTCGTCCACGCCATGAGCCAGGACATCGACCTCGGCGCCGGCGTCCGCATGAACAACTCCGACTCGGTGTTCGTCCTGGACCGGGACTCCCACTGGAGCCTGTGGAAGGCGGTGGAGGGCCTGGGATACGGCAAACGCGTCTTCTTCTTCCGCCACAACGACCCGGAGCACCTCGACCGCGTCCTCACCAAGGTCGGCGGCGGCAAGGTGGTCGTCGTCATGGAGAGCGTCTACTCGGCGGACGGCACCATGGGCCCCATCCCCGCGCTCCTGGACCTGTGCGAAAAGCACAACGCCATCAGCTTCGTCGACGACGCCAACGGCTTCATGATCTACGGCCCCGCCCACCGCCCCTTCGCCACCGAGTACCAGCACATGCGCGACCGGGCGGACTTCGTGATGATGTCCTTCTCCAAGGCGGTGGGCCTGGAGGGCGGGGCGATAGCCGGCCCGTCGGCGGCGGTGCAGTCCTTCGAGCTCCTGTCGGGAACCTCGATGTTCACCGCCGCCATGCAACCGCCCACCGCCGTCACCGCCAGGGAGATCATCCGCCGGCTGAGCCACGATCCCGAGATCGTCGACTCCTACCTGGCGAAGGTGACCGCGTTCCGCCGGCGGCTGGCCGACATCGGCTGCGAGACCAGCGAGACGAGCACCTACATCGTCTCGGTCCCGGTCAACGACGACGACGTCGCCGTGGAACTGCGGCAGGCGTTCCTGGACCACGGCTACCTCGTGCCCGTCTTCGTCTATCCGGCCGTCAAGCGCAACAAGGCCCTGCTCCGCCTGATCATCAGCGACGGCCACACCGAGGAGCAGCTGGACGGCTTCCTCTCCACCCTGGCGATGCTCAAGGAGCAGTTCAGGTTCTGACCTGCTTCACGCCATGATGTAACGCGTGTTACTTTCCTCTGGTGAACGAATGGGTGGTGCTGATCGTGCGGCTGCCCGCGCAGCCGTCCCGGCACCGGGTCGCGGTCTGGCGGGAGCTGCGCAAGGTGGGCGGGCTGTCGCTCGGGCAGGGCGTGTGGGCGGTGCCGCGGGTGCCGGTGTTCGCCGACGGCATCGAGCGGGCCGTCCACCTGACCGAGCGCGCGGACGGCGAGGTCGTGGTGCTGCGTGCCAGCGGACGCGAGCCCGCCGACGCGGCCCGGTTCCAGGCGATGTTCACCGCCGCCCGCGAGGAGGACTGGGCGGAGTTCACCGCCGACTGCGGCAAGTACGAGGCGGAACTGGACAAGGAGATCCGCACCGCCAAGTTCACCCTGGCCGAGCTCGAAGAAGAGGAGCAGAGCCTGGAACGGCTGCGCCGCTGGCACCGCGACCTGAAGGCCAGGGACGTGTTCGGCGCTCCGGGAGCCGGTCCCGCCGAGCGACGGCTGGCCGATTGCGCGCGCCGCTTCGAGGACTACAGCGAGCGGGTGTTCGCCCACCTGCACGCCTTCGACCAGGGCGAAGAGCCATGACCGTCTCCGTCCGGCGGACCTGGCCCCTGTACGCGGCCGGGTTCACCACCGCCTTCGGCGCGCACGGCATCGCCGCCAACCTCGGCCAGGGCGAGGCCGGCCTGGTCAGGTCGGTGCTCTACCTGGGGCTGCTACTCGCCCTGTACGACGGCGCCGAGGTGGTGCTCAAGCCGGTGTTCGGCGCGCTGGCCGACCGGATCGGCGCCCGGCCGGTCCTGCTCGGCGGGCTGATCGGCTTCGCCGCGGCCTCCGCCCTCTTCGTCCTGGTCCGCGACCCCGGCTGGTTGTGGGCGGCCCGGCTGGGCCAGGGCGCGGCCGCCTCGGCGTTCTCCCCGGCCGCCTCCGCGCTGGTGGCCCGGCTCAACCCCCAGGCGAGGCACGGCCGCGCGTTCGGCTCCTACGGCTTCTTCAAGAGCATCGGCTACACCGCCGGACCCCTGCTCGGCGGCGCGCTGGTGTGGGCCGGCGGGCTGACGCTGCTGTTCGTGGTGCTCGCCGCGCTGGCCGCCGCGGTGGCGGTGTGGGCCTGGCTCGCGGTTCCGGTGGTGCCGCCCCTGCCCAGGGCCCGGCAGAGCGTCGTGGACCTGGTCCGGCGCCTGACCGACGGCGCGTTCCTCCGCCCGGTGGCCGCGCTGGCCGCCGCCACCGCCGCCCTTTCCGTGGGGGTCGGGTTCCTGCCGCTGTCCGGAGCCACGGCCGGGCTGTCGCCGCCGGCCACCGGGGCGGCCGTCTCGGTCCTGGCCCTGTGCGCCGCGCTCGTGCAGCCGTGGGCGGGGCGCGCACTCGACTCCGGCCGCCTGCGCACCGGCACCGGGGTGGCGGCCGGTCTGCTGCTGACCGCGAGCGGCCTGGCCGCCGCCCTGCTGCCCGGCCTGCCCGGGTTGCTGCCGGCCGCCGCGCTGATCGGGGCCGGAACCGGGCTGATCACCCCGCTCGCCTTCGCCGCCCTCGCCGCCGCGACCCCGCCGGAGCGGCTCGGCCAGACCATGGGCACCGCCGAACTCGGCCGCGAACTGGGCGACGCGGGCGGGCCGTTGCTGGTCGCCGCCGTCGCCAGTGCGGCCACGCTGCCCTGGGGCTTCGCCGTCCTGGCCGCGGCCACCGCGGTCCTGCCGCTCTTCCTCCGGAGATCCGGCCCGCTCTCGCTAGTTAGATGAGGCTTACCTTATTCTCGGGAGATGAGTTCCTCTGAGATGCGTGTGGTGACGACCGATGCCGAGCTCCGGGAGATCGTCAAGGAACCGCATCAGGTCATCTGGGACAAGGACATCGCCCGCATCGACGAGCACGCGCGCACGATCATCGCGCACTCGCCGTTCGTGCTGCTGGCCACCTCGAACACCGACGGCACCTGTGACGTCTCGCCCCGCGGCGACCCCGCCGGATCGGTGCTGGTACTCGACGACCACCGGCTCGTCCTCGCCGACCGGCCCGGCAACCACCGGCTCGACAGCTTCCGCAACATGTTGCGCAACCCCCATGCCGGACTGCTGTTCATCGTGCCGGGGATGAACGAGACGCTCCGGGTCAACGGGCGCGCCTCGCTGGTGGCCGACGCGCCGTTCTTCGACGACCTGGTCGTACAGGGGAAGCGGCCGCGGCTGGCCGTACTGATCGAGGTCGAAGAGCTGTACATGCACTGCGCCAAGGCGTTCCTGCGCTCCTCGCTCTGGAAGCCGGAGACCTGGCCGGACCGCAAGAGCCTGCCCACGCTCGGGCGGATCGCCAAGGACCAGATGAACATCAAGGACGTCCCCGTGGCGGCGATCGACGAAGGGCTCGCCCTGGACGCCCGGACGAACCAGTACTGAAGCCCGTCACACCACCTTGTACGTCAGGTGGGTGACGAGGCCGGTGCCCCAGGGCTCGCCGACGGGTTCGAGCGCGTGCTCCCCGACGCCGTGCAGCAGCCGCTCGCCCCGGCCGAGGGTCAGGGGCGCGACGTGCAGGCGCAGCTCGTCGATGAGCCCCGCCGCCAGGTACCGGTTCACCGTCTCGGCGCCGCCGGCGATCGCGACGTCCCGGTCTCCGGCGGCCGCGCGCGCCCGGGCCAGGGCCGATTCGATCCCGTCGGTGACGAAGGTGTAGCTCGTGCCGCCCTTCATCGTCAGCGGCTCGCGCGGGTGGTGGGTCAGGACGAAGACCGGCGCGTGGTACGGCGGCTCGTCGCCCCACCAGCCCTTCCAGTCCAGGTCCCAGGCGCCGCGGCCGGGGCCGAACATGTTGCGGCCCATGATGAACGCCCCGGCGGCGGTGACGCCCTCGATCACCTTGGCGTGCCGTTCGGCCTCGTCGAACATCCACTGGTGCAGGCGGTCGCCCACGCCCTCGCCGAACGGGTTGTCCATGCTCTGGTGCGGTCCGGCCACGTAGCCGTCGAGGGACATCGACATGTCTGAGATGACCTTGCTCATCGTGCTTACCTCCTGCGATTCCGTGTGCTTTCACAGGAGGGTCGGAGCCGCCCGCGCGTCCTCTACACGTCCTTGGGAAAATTCCTGATGCTCTCGATGATCCGGGCGAAGCCCTCCTGGCCGTGGCCCGCGTCGATCTGGCGGCGGACGAGCGTCTGGACCATGCCGATCACCTCGGTGCTGACGCCCTGCTCGGCACTGGCCGCCACGAGGTCGTTGAGGTTGGAGAACTCCAGGCTCTGCTGCCCGGCGACGGTGTAGTCGCCGCCGTCGACGACCGCGGCGAACCCCTGGAAGGAGCCGGTCATGGCCGACAGCCAGGGCGCGGCCATGGAGGCGAACTCGCCCGCCGTCACCCCGGCCGGCGCGACCATGGCGGCGCCGTGCAGGAATCCGGCGAACATCACGTACATGCCCGCGAGCAGGGCGAGGTCGTACAGAGACGCGAGACCGGCGTCCTGCCCGAAGTAGGTGCTCGTTCCCCACAGATCCAGCAGCGGCTTGTACTGCCCGAAGACCTCGGCGGAGCCGCTGTAGAGGATCGACGACCCGGGCCCGCCGATCATGGCGGGCACGGCCATGATCCCGCCGTCCAGGTACGCGATCCCGGCACGGGCCGCCCACTCGGCCAGCTCCCGCGACTGGGCCGGTGACGTCGTGGTCACATTGACCAAGGTACGGCCGGCCAGCTCACCGGCGATCGGATCGAGCACCTCATGGACCGACGCGTGGTCCAGCAGGCACGCGATCACCAGCGGGCCGGCGAGGACCGCCGCACCGGCGCTGCCGGCGTTCCGCGCGCCGAGGGCCACGAGGTCGTCCGCCCTGCCGGGGGAGCGGTTCCAGACGGTGGTCGGGTGCCCGGCCTTCACCAGGGCGCCCGCGAGTGCGCCGCCCATCGCCCCCAGCCCGAGAACGCTCACCTGGACGTGGTCCGTCATCCTGGGTCCCCCTTCGAGTTCGTCTTTCCGGTCATCCTTCCCACCACCGGTAAAGTTGGCCAGTACCGACTATTTAGTGGGGTACCCACCCACAGGTAAGTACGTCTGAGGAGGGCGGATGGCGACATCAGCACGGCGGGGCCCCTACTTCTGCGGGATCGACGCGGCGATGGACGTGGTCTCCGGGAAGTGGAAGTCGCTGATCCTCTGGGAGCTGGACAACTACGGGACCCGCCGCTTCGCCGAGCTCCGGCGCGGGCTGCCGGGCGTCAGCGAGAAGATGCTGATCCAGCATCTGCGCGAGATGGAGGAAGACGGGCTCGTGCGTCGTGAGGTGTATCGCGAGGTGCCGCCGAAGGTCGAGTACTCCCTGACCGAGGACGGCCGCTCACTCAACGTCGCCCTGCGCTCCCTGGGACGCTGGGGCACCGAACGCATCGAGCGGATCGGGGCGGAGAAGGTGAACCTGCCGCTCTAGCTCCGCAGGCGTTCCTCGAGGATCGCCGTCATCTCCGTGGAGAGCTTGCCGAGCAGGCGGGTGAGGTCGGCGCGGTCCTGCGGGTCCCAGGCGGCCATGGCGGTCTCGAAGAGTTCGAGGTTGACCCGCAGGCAGACCTGGGCCACGTCGGTTCCCCGCGGAGTCAGCCAGATGCGCCACGCCCGGCCGTCGTCGGGGTCGCGCACGCGTTCCAGCAGGCCCTGCCGTTCGAGCTTGGTGACGGTCCTGGTGACGTGCGGGCTCTCCACGTGCAGGGCCTGCGCGATCGCGCCGACCCGCCGCGGCTCGCCGGAGTCGAGCAGGTGGATCAGGACTTGCGCGTCCGGCTGATCGACCCGCATGCCGGCGACGGTGCCCATCATGTCGTGGGTCTTGGCGCGCTTGAGCGTCGACACGACGCTGCGGAAGGCGGCGACGGTGGAAGCGAGCTCCTGGTCCATCTATTTGCTTACCTAACTTACGTATGTATTATCGTTTCCCAGTTACTTACCTAAGTTACCTAAGGAGCCGTCATGGCGACAGTCGCCGCGACCGCCGAGCGCATGACACCCACCAGGAACCCATGGCCAGGAGTGGTGGTGCTGGCGTTCGCCGCCTCCGTGGCCGCCGTCCAGAACACCGCGGTCGTCCCGTTGCTTCCCATCCTCCAGCGCGAACTGAACGCCTCGTTGACCGCCGTGAGCTGGACGCTCACGATCAGCTTGCTCGTCAGCGCGGTCGCGACACCGCTGTTGTCGCGATTCGGCGACATGTACGGCAAGCGCCGCGTGATCCTCGGCGCGCTGGCCCTGCTCATCATCGGCTCGATCATCGCCGCGGTGGCCACCACGTTGCCCTGGCTGATCGTGGGCCGCGTGCTCCAGGGCTTTGTCGCCGCCCTGGTCCCGCTGGCGATCGGCGTGGTCCGTGACGTACTGCCGCGCAACCAGCTCGCCACCGGCATCGGCGTGCTCAGCGCGACCATGGGGTTCGGCGCGGGCGGCGGCATGCTCCTGGCGGGCCTGGTCGCCGGTGACTACCACATGCTCTTCTGGGTGACGACCGCGCTGTCGGTGATCGGCTCGGTCTTCGTCTTCTTCCTGGTACGCGACACCGCGCCGGCCGGCGGCGGCCGCCCCGACCTGGCCGGCGCCGCACTGATGATCGTCTGGCTGGTGGCGCTCCTGCTGGCGATCAGCCAGGGCGGCACGTGGGGCTGGACCTCGGCGGCGACGCTCGGGGTGTTCGCGCTGGCGGCCGTGGTGGCCGTCGTCTGGGTGCTGGTCGAGCGCCGGGTGGCCGAGCCGCTGGTGCAGATGGCGATGCTGGTCCACCGCGGCACCGTCGGCGCGACCGTGGCCTCGATGCTGCTCGGGTTCGGCTTCTTCATGAGCATGACCGGCATCTCCGGCTTCGTACAGGGACCCGCGCTACGCGCCAGCGTCCTGCAGGTCGGTCTCTACCTGCTGCCCAGCACGCTGTTCATGCTGGTGATCTCGCTGTTCGCGGGCCGGCTCATGCGCCGCTTCGCCGCCGCCTCGCTGGTCGGGACGGGTTCCGCGATCGCCGGCGCGGCGGGTCTGTGGCTCGTCTTCGCGCACACCGGCCCCGCCGACATCCTGGTCGCCACCTCGCTCATGGGCATCGGGCTGGGCGTCAGCTACGCCGCGCTGGGCACGATGGCGGTCGAACACGTCCGGCCCGAGCAGACCGCGGTCGCGGCCGGGATCAACGCGCTGGTCCGCATCGCGGGCGGCAGCACGGCCGGCGCCGTGATCGCCGCCATCCTGGCCTCGCTGCCCGGGGAACACGGCTACCAGTGGGTCTTCGGCGTCGCCGCCGGGGCGGGCGCGCTGGCCGCCGCCTTCGCGTTCGTCTACGGCAGGCTCAACCGCGACCTGTCGCCCACACCGGACCCCGCCTGACCGGCCGCCGGACGTCGAGAGCCGGACGCCCGACGCAGGACGACGAGCGCCGGGCACCGGGCGACGGGCGAGGCGGCGGGAGCGCCGGGTTTTCGTTGGCCGCGACGATGCGCCGCGAGCAAATCCGTGCGATGGCCCGGTGTCCGCGTCAGGCGGGCCCTGGACAGTGTGAACATGATTTCGAAGCCCACCGCGACACCCCGCACGCTCACCCTCACCCGCGCCCGCCTCGCGAGCCCGTTCCCGGACGGCGACGGGCAGCTCATGGACATCGTGCTGCGGGACGACCGGGTCTCCGCCGTCCACCCCACGGGGACCGTTCGGAACGACGGCGCGACCCTCGACCTGGACGGCCGGGTGGTGATGCCCGGCCTGTGGGACCACCATGTGCACTTCGACATGTGGGCCCTGCGCGAGAGCCGCCTGGACGTATCGCCGGCCCGGTCGGCGGCCGAGTGCGCGGCGCTCGTGCGCGCGCGGCTGGCCGACCGGCCGCTGGATCCGGGCGCCACGCTGGTCGGCACCGGGTTCCAGGACGGGACCTGGCCCGACCTGCCCACCGCGGAACTGCTCGACGCCTGCAGCGGACCCGTCCCGGTCGTCCTGATCAGCCACGACATCCACTGCGCCTGGCTCAACACCGAGGCGCTACGGCGGTGGGCGCCGTCCCTGCGCTCGGACGGGCTGGTCCGTGAGCAGGACTGCTACGAGCTCGTGGCCAGGCTCAACGACCTCCCCGCCGAACACCTCGACGCGCTCGTGGCCGAGTCGGTCCGCCGGGCGCACGCGCGCGGAACCGTGGGGATCGTCGAGTTCGAGCGCCGGCCGAACCTGGACAGCTGGGAGCGCCGGGCCCGATCGGGGGTGACGATGCGGGTGGCGTGCGGGGTGTACACCGACCACCTCGACGACGCGATCCGGCGCGGGCTGGCCACCGGCGACGTGCTGCCCGGCACCCGGGGCCTGGTCGAGATGGGATCGTTCAAGATCGTGGTGGACGGTTCGCTGAACACGCGCACCGCGTGGTGCCACGACGCGTTCCCCGGGCTCGACGGGGAGGAGGCCTTCGGCCTGCAGGCGGTGGAGGCAGGCGACCTGCGTGACCTGGTCGGCCGGGCACACGCCGCCGGCATCGCCTCCGCCGTCCACGCGATCGGCGATCGCGCCAACACACTCGCCCTCGACACGTTCGAGACGACCGGCGCCCGCGGGACGATCGAGCACGCGCAACTCCTGAGCACGCGGGATCTGGATCGCTTCGCCCGGCTCGGGGTGGCGGCGAGCGTGCAACCGCGTCACGTCATCGACGACCGGGACGTGGCCGACCGGCACTGGCGGGGGCGTACCGAGCGGGCCTTCCCGCTGGCGTCGCTCCTGTCGGCTGGCGCCCGGGTCCTCTTCGGCTCGGACGCGCCGGTGGCGCCGCTGGATCCGTGGGTCTCGATGGCCTCGGCCGTGTCCCGGGCCGGCCGCGGTCAGCAGCCGTGGCACGCCGAGCAGCGGATCTCCGTCGACCAGGCCCTGCGCGCCTCGACCCGCCACGACCGCTTGGCCCCCGGCGTGCCCGCCGACCTCGTCGTCCTCGCGGCGGACCCCCGCGCCCTCGACGCCGAGGAACTGGCCGCCATGCCCGTCGAGGCCACGGTGGTCGCCGGTGACCTGGTCCACCGGCGCTGGTGATCTTCGGCGAACCGGGCGAACCTCCTGCCCGACCGGCTCGGCGCGCGCGAGGAGGTCGTCAACGGCGTCTGCCGTACGCACGGATCGGCGGCGCAGAGTTCGTCGGGATCACTGACGAAGTGCGGCGATGTGCCGACCTAAGGTATGCCGCACCCCAGACCGGGTTCCAGAACGTGGAGGAGTGGTCCGGCATGATCAGGCCATCGGCAGGCAGCGCGTTGCGCGCCACCTCACAGAAGAGTTTCGGACGGCGTGGCTTCTTGGCCGGGCTCGGCGCGCTGGGCATGGCGCTCGCGGTGCCGGGCTGCGCGAAGGAGGACGGCAAGCCGTCGCCGGCCGGAGCCACCGGCAGCGCCGACAAGGTGGTCGAGCACGCGTACGGCAAGACCACGGTTCCCAAGGACCCGAAGCGGATCGTCGCTCTGGGCCAGACCGACATCGACGTCCTCGTCGCGCTCGGCGTGCCGCCTGTGGCCGTCGGGGTGTTCAGCGGTGACTGGTACTCGCCGCTGCACCCGTGGAACAAGGACGCCTTCCCCAAGAACCCGGACTTTCTCGACTTCGAGGAGTACTCCATCGAGAAGATCCTGGCGCTGAAGCCGGACCTGATCACCGGGGTCATGGGCGGCATGACGAAGAAGGAGTACGACAAGCTCAGCTCGATCTGCCCGGTGGTGGCGCAGCCGAAGGGGTTCACCGACTGGAACGCGCCGCTGGAGCAGCAGACCCAGATGCTCGCGACCGCCCTGGGCCGGGAGGACAAGGGCAGGACGCTGGTGGCCGGCATCACCGACCAGGTGAAGGCGGCCGTCGCGGCCAACCCGGGCTTCGCCGGCCTGACCGTGGCGATCGCCGAGTGCTGGGGGGACACGTTCAAGGTGATCGGTCCCGCCACCCCCCGCTCCAAGTTCTTCACCAACCTCGGCTTCAAGAGCCTGCCCGAACTGGACGCCCTGGTGGGCACCGGCTACAGCGCGGACATCTCCTCCGAGAAGCTCTCCCTGATCGGAGCGGCCGACCTCGTGCTGTGGACGACCGACGGCGGCCAGGTGGAGGCGCTGAAGAAGAACCCGGTCGTCTCCGGGCTGAAGTCCACCAAGGAGGGGCGTTCCCTCTGGTCGACCGGGATGAAGATCGACTCCGCGTTCTGGTCGATGGACTGGGGCACGGTGCTGAGCCTGCCGTACGCCATCGAGCACGTCATCCCGCAGATCAAGGCGGCCATCGACGGGAACACGGGCACCAAGGTCGAGAACTTCTCCTCCTGACGGCCGGACGAGACGACACAGGAGGAACGCATGATCGAGTCCGTCGAGATACGCACCGTGCGGCTGCCGCTCCGCGCGCCGTTCCAGACGTCGAACGGCGTCAGCACCGAGCGCGAGCTCGTCCTGGCCCGGATCGCGGGAGGAGGGGCCGAGGGCTGGGGCGAGTGCGTGGCGGAGCGGGAGCCGACCTACTCCAGCGAGCACAGCCGCGGCGCCGTGGACGTCATGCGTTCGTTCCTGCTGCCTCGCCTGCTCGCGGCGGAGGTGCGCACCGCGGAGGAGGTGGCGCCCGCGCTGCGCGGCGTGGTGGGCCATCCCATGGCGAAGGCGGCGCTGGAGCTGGCGGTCCTCGACCTCGTGCTCCGTCAGCGGGGGGTGTCGCTCGCCCGGTACTTCGGCGCCACCAGGACGAGGATTCCCGCCGGCGTCTCGGTCGGCATCCAGCCGTCGGTCGCGGCGCTGCTGGACGTCGTGGGCGGGTTCGTCGACGAGGGGTACCGGCGGATCAAGCTCAAGATCCAGCCCGGCTGGGACGTGGAGCCGGTCCGGGCGGTCAGGAAGAAGTTCGGCGACGAGCTGCCGCTGCAGGTCGACGCCAACGCCGCCTACGACCTCGCCGACGCCCCGCACCTGCGCCGGCTCGACGAGTTCGGGCTGCTGCTCATCGAGCAGCCCCTGCATCACGACGACCTCTATCAGCACGCGCGACTGGCCGGGATGCTGACGACGCCGCTGTGCCTGGACGAGTCCGTGGTCTCGGCCCGCTCGGCCGCGGCGGCGATCTCGATGGGCGCCGCGAGCATCATCAACGTCAAACCGGGACGCGTCGGCGGCTACCTGGAGGCCAAGCGGATCCACGACCTGGCCCGGGCCCACGGGGTCGCCGTGTGGTGCGGCGGCATGCTGGAGAGCGGCCTCGGCCGGCGGGCCAACATCGCCCTCGCCGCGCTCCCCGGGTTCACCCTCCCGGGCGACACCTCCGCCTCGGACCGCTTCTACACGACCGACCTCACCGCCCCCGTCACGCTTGAGGCGGACGGGCACGTACTGGTCCCCTCCGAACCCGGCATCGGCGCCACGCCCGATCCGGACCTTCTACGCATGTTCACCGTGGACACCTGGAGCTACGAACGATGACCGACAGCACGCTCATACCGAGCCTCGACCAGGTCGCCGACCGGATCGAGGACCTGATGGCCCGGCACCGGCTGCCGTCGATCTCGCTCGCGATCGCCCAGGGCGACCGGGTGGAGGCCCGCGGCTTCGGGATGGCCGACCTCAAGGGGCGGCCGGCGACCGGCGGCACGCCGTACCTGCTGGCCTCGGTCACCAAGCCCGTCGTCGCGACCCTGTGCGTCATGCTCGCCGAGCGCGGGCTCATCGATCTCGACGAGCCACTGGCCGACCGGCTGCCCTGGCTCGACCGGCATCGGCCGGGGCGCGGCGGCCGGCCGACCGCCCGTCAGGCGCTGAACCACACCGCCGGGTTCGGAAGGTACTGGGACTTCGCCTACGACGACGAGCCCCTGGGCATCGAGCGGGCCGTCGACCGGTACGGCGTGCTGATCCACGAGCCGGGCACCCGCTTCGAGTACGCCAACCTGGGATACGGCGTGCTGGAGCCGTGGCTGGTCGCGGCGACCGGCCATCCGCTGGGCGAACTGCTGGAGCGGTATCTGTTCGGGCCGCTGGGGCTGAGTTCCGGCGCCTACGGGCCCGGTGCCGGAGGGGCGGAGGCGGCGGTGCCGTACACGGCCGAGCGGCATGTTCCTTATCCGACGATCACCACCAGCCACCCGGCCGCGAGCATGGCCTGGATGTCGGCGGCCGACCTGGCCAGGTTCGGGCTGACCCACACGTACGGGTCGGCGGTGCTGGCGCCGGGTTCCGCCGCGGCGGTGCGCACTCCGGGCCTGGAGGACGGGGAGCGCTACGGCCTGGGACTGAACGTCCGCCACCCCGACGGCGTCGAGGTGCTGGCGCACGCCGGGGACATGTGCGGGGTGGGCGCGTCGCTGGCCATCCTCCCGGAGTTCGGGGTGAGCGCCGCCGCCGTCGTCAACCAGACCGGATCTTTCGCCCAGACGCGCACGGCCTGCGAGATCCTCCTCGAGACCCTGGTGAGCCACATCGGACCGGAGGAGGACACGACGTCGCCCAAGCCCGTGCCGGCCGGAGAGTGGGCCGGCCAGGTGGCGACCCCCTTTGGCGCGGTACCGCTGCGAGTGGAGGTGGACGGCGACGGCTCGGTGTGGATCGAGGTCGCCGGCTCCGGCCGGGTCCAGGCGCGGGTCGAGGAGGACGAGTCGTACGACGTGATGCTCGCCGCCGAGTTGCAACTGCCCACTCCTGACGCGCTGCGGGCCAGCCCGTGGCTCGAACTCGCCCTCGACGTCGGCGACGACCGCCTGACAGGGGCCGCCAGGGCGGTCAAGCACGGCGAGAGCGGGGACCGGGTGGGCAACTGCCTCACCCACTGGTGCGAACTGGAGCGGGTCCGTTGAGCACCCGGACGCTCCCGGCGCCCGCCGTGGCGCGGGCCGGTCAGCGGCGGCTGACGCTCGGACTCGGGGTCGCGGCCGCCATCCTGCTCCTTCTCATGGCGGCGAGCCTGGCCCTGGGCGCCGAGAACGTGCCGTTCGCCGACGTCTGGCAGTCACTGACCGCGGGCGGCACCGACGCCGACGTCATCGTGCGCGGCGTACGGCTGCCGCGGACGATCCTCGCGGTCCTGGTCGGCGCCGCACTGGCGGTCGCCGGCGCGCTGATGCAGGCGCTGAGCCGCAACCCGCTCGCCGAGCCCGGCCTGCTCGGCGTCAACGCCGGCGCCGCCCTGGGCGTGGTGATCGCGATGGCGCACCTCGGGGTCGCCTCGCTCACCGGCTACGTCTGGTTCGCCCTCATCGGAGCCAGCATCGCGACGGTCGCGGTCTACACCCTCGGCTCCGCGGGCACGGCGGGAGCCAGCCCGGCCCGGCTCGCCCTGGCCGGCGCGGCCATCACCGCGGCGCTCACCGGAGTGATCTCCGCGATCGTCCTGCTGTCCTCGACGGTGTTCAACGGGTTCCGGGCCTGGAGCGTCGGAACGTTGTCCGGCCGCACGGCTCCGGTGGTGATCCAGGTGGCGCCGTTCATCGTGGTCGGAATCGTGCTGACGCTGTTCCTGGTCTCCTCGCTCAACGCGCTGGCCCTCGGCGAGGACGCGGCGAAGGGGCTGGGGGCCAACGTGGGGCGTACCCGCCTGCTGGGAGTCGTCGCGACGACGCTGCTGTGCGGCGCCGCCACGGCGGCGGCCGGGCCGATCTCGTTCGTCGGCCTGGTCGTGCCGCACATGGTCCGCACCTTCACCGGCCCCGACCATCGCTGGCTGCTGCCCTACTGCCTGCTCGCCGGGCCGATCCTCATGGTGGCCGCCGACCTGGCCGGGCGCCTGATCGCCCGGCCGGGCGAGCTGCCCACGGCACTGGTCACCGCCATCGTCGGCGCGCCCGTGTTCGTCTACCTGATCCGCCGGCGCCGGATGGCCGGGCTGTGAGCGCGGTGAAGACGGCCCGCCGGGCGCAGGCGGCGCCGCACACGGCCGCGCGGCTGTCCTGGCGCGGATGGTCGGTCCTGTGGCGTCCGCGCGCCGTGCTGGCGAGCGCCGCGGTCGTGCTGGCCGCCCTCGGCTTCGCCCTGGTGCAGCTGGGCGTCGGCGACTACCCGATGTCCCCGGGCGAGGTCCTGGCGACGCTGACCGGCAACCGGGGCGCCGCCCAGGAGTTCGTGATCTTCGATCTCCGGCTTCCCCGGCTGCTCACCGCCGGGCTGGTCGGACTCGCGCTGGGCGCCAGCGGCGCGATCTTCCAGTCGGTGACCCGCAACCCCCTGGGCAGCCCCGAGATCATGGGCTTCACCATGGGCGCCTCGGCGGGCGCCGTGGCCATGGTCCTCGTCTTCGGCGGCCAGGAAGGCTCCGGCATGGCCGGCGCCCTCATCGGCGGCTTCGCCACCGCCGCCACCGTCTACGGGCTCGCCCATCGCCGCGGCATCCAGGGGTTCCGCCTGATCCTGGTCGGTGTCGCCGCCACCGCGCTGCTCGACAGCCTCATCTCCTACCTCCTTCTGCGTGCCCGGCTGCAGGACGCGGAGAGCGCGTACACCTGGCTGGTGGGCAGCCTCAACGGGGCCGACTGGCAGCAGGTCCAGATCATCGGGCTGACCGTCTGCCTGATGATCGTCCCGGTGCTCGCGATCGGGAGCCAGATGCGCCTCCTGGAGATGGGCGACGATCTCGCGCAGGGGCTCGGCGTCCGCGTCAAGCCGACCCGGATGCGGTTGCTGGTGATCGGGACGGTGCTGTGCGCGGGAGCCGTCGCGACCGCGGGGCCGATCGCGTTCGTCGCGCTGGCCGCACCGCAGATCATGCGCCGCCTGACCGGCGGCTCGGTGTCCATCGTGCCCGCGGCCCTGATGGGGGCCCTGATCCTGATCGTCAGCGACCTCGCCGCCCAGCGCGTCTGGCCGGACTCCCAGATGCCGGTCGGCATCCCGACCCTTTGTATCGGCGGTACCTACCTGGCCTGGCTGCTGTACCAGCAGAGCCGTGCCTCCCGCCTCTGACCTGGAGTGCCCATGAAGATAGAGAACGCGCCCGACGCGCTCCACGGCAACCGCCTGCGCGCGCACAACCTTTCTCTGCGGTACGGCGAGCGGGTCGTCGCCGAGAACCTGTCGATCGACATCCCCGACGGCTCGCTCACGATGATCGTCGGCCCGAACGCCTGCGGGAAGTCCACCCTGTTGCGCGCGCTCGCGCGGCTCCTGCAACCCGAGCGCGGCAGCGTCGTACTCGACGGGGAGGACATCGCGAAGTACCCGTCGAAGGAGGTCGCGCGCCGGCTCGGCCTCCTCCCGCAGACCTCGATCGCCCCCGACGGCATCACCGTGGCCGACCTCGTGGCCCGCGGCCGCTTCCCGCACCAGAAGTTCCTGCGCCAGTGGTCGGCCGACGACGACGTGGCCGTGGCCGGCGCGCTCGAACGGACGAACACCGGCGATCTCGCGACCCGCTACGTCGACGAGCTCTCCGGCGGGCAGCGCCAGCGCGTGTGGCTGGCCATGGCACTCGCCCAGGAGACTCCGCTGCTGCTGCTCGACGAGCCGACGACCTACCTCGACATCACCCACCAGGTCGAGGTGCTGGACCTCTGCGCCGAACTGCAGGAGAGCGGGGAGCGCACGATCGTGGTCGTGCTGCACGAACTCAACCTCGCCGCCCGGTACGCCACCCACCTGATCGCCATGCGCGACGGGTCGGTGGTGGCCAGCGGGTCGCCCAAGGACATCGTCACCCCGGAGCTGATCGAGAAGGTCTACCAGCTTCCCTGCTCGATCATCGACGACCCCGAGACCGGAACGCCGCTGGTCATCCCGGCGGCCCGTACCAGGACCACCGCACCGTGTACGTGAACCCCGACTTCAAGGCCGGCACCGGGCAGGCCCACGACCTGATGGAACGCTGGCCGTTCGCGGTCGTCATCGCGCTCGACCCGGACGTGCTGCTGTCGTTCGTGCCGGTGGAGCTCCGCCGCGACCAGGGCCGGCACGGGACCCTGGTCGGGCACGTCTCGGCCGCCGACCCCGTGGCCGGCGCGCTCCGCCAGGGCACCGCCCTGCGCGTCGCCTTCACCGGGCCCGTCGCCTACGTGAGCCCGGCGTGGTACGCCGAGCGGGGCCTGCCGACCTACAACTTCGGCGCGGTCGAGGCGGCGGGAACCGCCCGGCCGCTCGACGATCCGAAGCTGGTCAAGCGGCACCTGATGGCGCTGGGCGCCGCGCACGAAGGGGCGCGTACCGACGGGCTGGACAGGTGGCGGCCCGACGGCTGGGCGCGGCACCGCACCGAGGAGCTCCTGGGAGAGCTGCAGGCGTTCGAGATGCCGATCGATCGGCTGGAGGTGAAGCTGAAGATCGGTCAGAACCGCTCGCCGGGCGACCGGCTGGGCACCATCGCCGGTCTGGAGGCGTCACACCATGTCGAGGCGGCGGCCTTGATGCGGGCACGCTACGGATGCCCGCACTGACCGGCCGGTGGGTCGGGCGCACGAACCGGCCGGGCCGCTCTCGTCGTTTCCACCGAGATCCGCGCTGGTGGACGTGCTTACCATGGGCGGACCACTCCGGGAACGACAGGCAGGTGAACAGTGGGAACCACCCCGAATCCCATCGAGGACGGACGCTCCTCCCACGGTGAGACCGCTGGTCGCGGACCGACCCTGGGCAGGGTCCTGCAGCACTTGGGACCGATGCTGCTCGCCACGCTCGCGGGCACGCCTCGCTACCTGGCGCCCGTCGGCGGCGTCGTCGTCCACGACGCGGACGACCCGCCGCCGATCCCCGTGGGGGCGATCGTGCTCGGCGTCGGCGTCACGGCGCCGGACGAGGTCCGCTCGCTGGTCCGGCTGGCCTGCCTGCACGCCGCCGCCGCGGTGCTCATCCGGCAGCCGCGCGAACGCGGGCTCGCCGTCGACGACCTGCTTCCCGACGAGGGGATGGTCGTGCTCGGCCTGCCGGCGGGAGTGTCCTGGCAGCAGGTGATCGCGGTGCTCGGGACGGCTCTGCAGTCGCCCCCGCACCCGAAGGTCCGCGACCTGGGCGGGCGCGAGGTCGGCGATCTCTTCGGTATGGCCGGCGCCATCAGCGATCTCATCGGCGCCCACGTCACCATCGAGGACCGCAACTCCGTGGTGCTGGCCTACTCCGACCACCAGGGGGAGACCGACCCGATCCGCGTCGAGGTGATCCTGGGACGCCGGACACCCGAGCCCTACTGGGTCTTCGACGAGGAGCGCGGGGCGCTGCGCGCGATCCGCGAGTCCGTGCGCCCGGTGTTCCTGCCGCCACTCGACCTCCCCGACGGCCGCGTCACCCGGGGCCGGGTCGCGGTCGCCGTCCGCGCCGGTGACGAGATCCTGGGCTCGATCTGGGGCGTCGTCGATAAGCCGCTCACCACCGAGAAGGACGACCTGCTGCTCGACGCCTCCCGGCTCGTGGCCCTGCACATGCTCCAGCTGCGGGCCGGCGCCGACGGAGCCAGGCGGCTGCGGACCGACCTCGTGGCCACCGCCCTGACCGGCGGCCCCGAGGCCCGTTCCGCGCTGGACCGGCTGCGCCTGGCCGGGCATTCCCTGATCGTCGTCGCGCTGACGCTGAACGAGCCGGCCGACGGCGCGTACACCGCGGCCGCCGCACACGTCACCAAGCTGCAGCGGCTGGCGGTCTCGTTCCAGGTCCACCTGGCGGGGACCTGGGCCGACACGGCCGTGGCGCTTCTCGACGACACCGTCTACGCGCTCGTGCCGTCCCGGCGCGAGGACACCGAGGTCAGCCTGGAACTCACCTGCCGGAGCTTCATCGGACGGGGCGCCGAGGGCGCCGTCGTGGGCATCGGCAGAGTCGTGCACGAGGCCGCCGAGCTGGAGCTGTCACGGGCGGACGCGGACCGTGCGCTGCGGGTGCTGGGACGGCGCCCGCCCGAGCCGTCGTCGGCGCCCTGGGCCGACCGGGTGGCCCGCGCGTGCGACATCGAGGTGGAGGCGCTCATGATGGAGCTGCGCGACCTCGCCGCGAGTTCGAAACGCGGGCCGTTCGGCGCCTACGCGCGGCTGCTCGCCTACGACGAGACCCGGGACTCGACGTTCATGGTGGAGACGTTGCGCGCCTGGCTGGACGCCCACGGCGACGTGATGGCCGCCTCCGCGGCGACGCACGTCCACCAGAACACCTTCCGGTACCGGCTCAAGCGGATGTCGGAGATCGGGGAGTTCTCGCTCGACGACCCGGCGGCGAGGTTCACGCTGCAGCTCCAGCTGCATCTCTACCCGCCGGAGCCCGCCACCGGACGCTCCAGCAGGTAGCAGCCGTCCCGGCGGACGTCGACGACCGCCCAGCCGTCGGAGAGCGCCCACGTCATGGCCTTGCGCAGGCCGGCGCGCCACGCGCTGGCGGCGGCCGGGTTCGTGTGCCGCAGCGTCTCGATGTCCGCCGGGATCTGCAGCGCCAGCAGCTCGGCCCCCGAGCCGGGACTGTCCAGGAGCGGATGGTCGCCGTCCTGGCGGAGCAGGTAGTGCGGCTCTCTGTCCAGGCCGGCAGAAGGCCGCGGGTACGGGCGCAGCAGGTTCCAGTTGGCCAGCGCCCGGTCCGAGTCGTCGTGACCGTTGAGCGTGTCGCCCATGTCGCCGTAGAAGTTCTCGAAGTAACGGTCGATGCGCGCGCCCAGGCGGTGCACGTTCAGGTAGGCGTTGCGGGCCACGAGGGGGTCGAAGGTCCAGGTGATGTTCGTGGCTCCCACGCTCAGCGCCCAGTGGCGCTGGTGCAGCTTCAGGGCGTTGCCCGCCCCGCGCCCGCGCAGCTCGGGCAGGACACCGGCGAGATGACTGTGCAACGTACGCGCCCGCGGCGGCCCGAAGAAGCCGGCCGCGGCGCCCACCACCCGGTCACCGGCCCGCACCACGGCGACGTAGTTGCCGCTGTGGGCGAGAGCGATCAACGCGCCGGGGATCAGCAGGCTGTTCTCCCGCTGGTTCCAGACCCGATCGAAGAGCCGGCTCGCGGCCTCGCAGTCGGCCTGGGAGGAGGCCAGACCGATCGTCACTCCGGCACGCCCGGCGGCGTCGGCCGCGAGCGAGGCCGCACTGAGCAGCCAGCCGTCCGCAACCTTGTTGTCATTCGTCATCACGCTTCTGCTCCACCTCACGCCTTGTCACGGACCGGGCCATCCTGACCGGCGGGACATGGGCAGCGGCACAGACCGGCTCACAAATTCCGCCGGGCTCCTTGGGTGATCCAGACGAACAGGCGTTCATGAACCGGCTTTGCCGAAGTGGCAAAGGGATTTGCGGCGATCCCCACCGAGGCCGCAAGCTGACGGCGTCAAAGAACGGAGAACGCATGTCGAGGCTCACACACCGGCTGGTTTCGTCCCCGGCGGGCAGGACGCATCTCGTGGAGCAGGGTGCCGGACCGCTGGTGCTTCTGGTGCACGGGTTCCCGGAGTTCTGGTACTCCTGGCGCCACCAGCTGCCGGTCCTGGCCGCGGCCGGATACCGTGCCGTGGCCGTTGACGTCCGCGGTTACGGGCGCTCCGCCAAACCGGCGGAGGTGTCCGCGTACCGGATGCTCGAACTGGTCGAGGACAACGTCGCCGTCGTGGAGGCGCTCGGCGCCGACAGCGCGGTGATCGTCGGGCACGACTGGGGCGCGACCATCGCCGCGACCTCCGCGCTCACCCGGCCGGACGTCTTCAGCGCGCTCGCCCTGCTGAGCGTTCCCTATACGCCGCCCGGTGGTCCGCGGCCCAGCGAGGTCTTCGCCGGCATGGGCGGCGACGACGAGTTCTACGTGTCCTACTTCCAGGAGCCCGGCAGGGCCGAAGCCGAGATCGAACCGGACGTCCGCGGCTGGCTGGCGGGCTTCTACGCCGCCTTGTCCGCCGGCACCATGCCCGCGCCCGGCGCCCCGGACCCGCACTTCGTCAGCCGCGGCGGGAGGTTGCGCGACCGGTTCCCGGCCGGGCGGCTGCCCGCCTGGCTCGGTGAGGACGACCTCGACCTGTACGCCGCGGAGTTCGAGCGGACCGGCCTGACCGGGGCGCTCAACCGCTACCGCAACATGGACCGGGACTGGGAGGACCTCGCCGCCCATTCCGGCCGGCCCATCACCCAGCCGTCCCTGTTCCTGGGCGGGGCCCAGGACGCCTCCACCACCTGGCTGACCGAGGCGATCCAGGCCTACCCCGCCACGCTGCCCGGCCTGATGGGCTCGCACATCCTCGACGGGTGCGGCCACTGGATTCAGCAGGAGCGCGGGGACGAGGTCAACCGGATCCTCACCGGCTGGCTCGCGGCCCTCCCCACCTGATCACCTCTGGTCACCCATCGTCTCCGCCAGGCGGTCGATCTCGGCGGCCAGGCGCTCGCGCACGCCGGTCATGGCGGCGATGCGCGCGTCCAGCGCTCCGAGCCGCTCGGAGTAGGTCAGGATCAGCGACAGGCAGTCCTTGGGCGGATCGGGTTCGCCGGTGCCCAGGCAGTGCACGAACCGCAGCACGTCCTCCGAGCTCAGCCCGGCGTGCAGCAGGCGGGCGATGTCGCGCACGAGCGGGACGGCGCCGTCGTCGTACCTCCGGTAGCCGTTGTGATCGCGCTCCGCGCTGATCAGGCCCTGCTCCTCGTAGTAGCGCAGCGCCCGGGTGGACACACCCGCGCAACGCGCCACCTCGCCGATCCGCATCACCGGTCCACCCTTCTTCCGCCGGACGTGAACGCCCTCCAGAACAACGCCAGCGACACCAGCACGCATCCCGCGGCGGTCGCGGGCACGGCAAGCGGGCCGAACGTCTCCAGAGCCAGGCCGCCGATCCCGCCGGCCAGGGAGAATCCGAGGAACATGGCGCTGTTGTTGAGCGCGATCAGCTCGTTGGCGGCACCCGGGCCGTCGGCCCGCTCCAGCAGCCAGGCCTGGGTGGCCGGTGCGATTCCCCAGGTGGCGAGGCCGTACAGGATCACGAGCGACGTGACGACGGGGAGGGGGTACGGCCCGCCGGCGAGCCCCAGGACGGCCATGAGCAGAGGCGCGGCGAACACGCCGAGCAGGAGGATCATCAGCGCGCGCAGGGCCCCCAGCGCGTCGACCAGGCGGCCGCCCGCGAACGCGCCGACGATCCCGGCCAGGCCCACGGCGGTGATGAGCGGGGCGACGGCGGCGCCGCGGATGCCGCCGATCCGGCCGACGATCTCGGTGATGTAGACGTAGGACATCATGCCGCCGGCGCCGCTGGGGATCATCGCCAGGAGCGCCGCGGCGGTGCCGGGACGGCGTAGCGGCGCCAGCCGGTCCTTGAGACGGGACGCTCCCGTGCCCGGCAGCGCGGGCAGGGACAGCAGCAGTCCGAGCCCGGCGAGCAGGGCGATCGCGGCGACGTAGACCATCGTGGCCCGCCAGCCCAGCTCGCCGCCGATCCAGGTGCCGACCGGTACCCCGGCCACCAGCGAGGTCGTCAGCCCGGCCCCGACGACCGCGAGGAAGCGCCCCTGCCGGCCCTCGGGGGCGGCCGTGGCGGCGACGGCGAAGGCGGCGGGAGAGGCGGTGGCGGCGGCCAGTCCGGAGACGATCCGCGCCACCATCAGCAGGCCGTACGTGGGGGCGACGGCGGCGGCGAGGTTGGCCAGGACGAACACGGCGGCGGCCCCGGCGAGCACCGGCCGCCGCGGCAGCCGGGAGGTCAGGAGGGCGGCGACCGGCGCGCCCAGCGCGTAGGTCAGCGCGAACACCGTGACGAGCTGGCCGCTCATCGCGACCGACACGTCCAGGTCGCGGGCGATGTCCGGGAGGACGCCGGCGATGATCAGGTCGTCGGTGCCGAAGGAGAAGGCGAGGAGGAAAAGGCTCAGCAGCCACAACGGCAGCCGCGGGCCGCTCCCTTGCGTATTCATGCGGCGACGCTAGGACCTTCACGCCGGCGTCAAGGTCAAGGGGAAACGCGCGCACCGATGAGTCTGCGACGCTGCCGGGGTCAGTACCGGCGACCTGCCGACCATACGCGGAGGACATCATGGCGCTCGACCTCTTTGCCGGGATACCCGTCACCGATTACGCCGCGGCGCTGCCGTGGTACGAGCGGTTCTTCGGTGCGGGGCCGTCGTTCCTGCCGAACGAGATCGAGGCGGTGTGGGAGGTGGCCGAGCACCGGTACGTCTACATCGTGCAGGACCCGAAGCGGGCGGGGAACGCCCTGGTGTTCTCCTACGTCGAGGACCTGGACGAGCGGGTCGCCGCGCTCGCCGGGCGGGGCATCGAGCCGGCGGACCGCGAGACGTTCGACGGCGGCGTGGTCAAGGTGATCTACCGGGACCCGGAGGGCAACGAGATCAGCTACGGCGGCGGCCCCGGAGCCTGACGCCGGGAGACGATCGGTTCCGAGGGCGGCCCGGCCCGCGCCGGGCCGCCCTCGGCGGCGGGTCAGCCGACCGCGTACGCGCGCAGGATGGTTTGCGTCACGGTGTCACCGGCGCTGTCGGTCACGGTCGCGCGCAGGGAGACGAACCCCGGCGTGCCCGGGTTCGTCAGCACGGCGCGCCAGTCCCGGCCGGCGCGGCCGACCGGGACGGGACGCCAGTTCGCGCCGTCGTCGACGGACATCTCCAGCCGGACCGACGTCACCGCCGCCCGCGCCGAGCCGGGATTGCGCTCGATCCGCAGCGGCAGCCGGGTCACGCTGCCCGGCTTGGCGCGGTTGGACGCGTCCAGCCCCTCGGGGCTGTAGCGGACCGCCATGAGCGGCAGCGGCCGCTCCCCGGTCGTGGTCGCGGAGCGGAACGACCACACCGACTCCACCCCGGTGGACAGCGCGGAGTGCGGAACCTCCCTGCGCATCGACGCGGTCAGCGTGTAGCGGCCGGCCCCGGCGGGCAGGTCCGCGCGCAGCTCGCAGCCTTGCGGCCGGTAGACGTCGCAGTTCGCGAGGTCGGCCCTGGCCAGCACCTGGCCGCCCTTGGCGAGCGTGGCGACGCCGGTGGCGGCGAGGTCGGTGCCCGTTCTGTCCCTGCCGCCGTCGGCGAACATCCCCAGCGCGGAGAAACTCAGGCCGTCCCCGGTACGGCTGCCGCCCGGCGACAGGAACGACGGCCCGGTGGCCGCCGCGTTCCACACCTCACGGGTGTGCCCGCGCTTCATGAGCTTCCCGCCGTCGAACATGATCGACGTGCCGGCCTCCAGCCCGCTGTCGTAGGTCAGCCCGGGTGAGCGGTAGTGGGTGAGCGTGCCGGGCAGGGCGATCTCGCCGACCGGCGCGTCCAGCCCGATGCCGTGCAGCCCGACCAGGGGTGTGCCGGTGGCCTCCACCGCGGCGGCGCGGTAGGTGGTGGTGACCTTGGCCAGATCCCGTTGCCTGGCGTGATACGCGGGATCCTCGGGCAGGCCGCCGGTACGACGGTCCACCAGCGTGTAGACGTCCTTGCTGAGCCAGGTGGTCGTCAGGCTGTAGACCAGGCCGGGCGACGGGGCCGGCACGACGAAGACCTCGGAGTTGAGGTCCGTGCCGCCCATGAATCCCCAGCTGCTCCACTTGCCGTGCTCCAGCCCGAGACCGAAGACGGGCTGGAGCCGGGCGCTCGGATCGTCGAGGGTGGCCTTCACCCCCTTGCCCCGGCGCGCGTCCACGGTGACCCGCTGGTCGCCGCCGTCCACCTTCAGCGGGCTGTCGGCGACCGTCATCGCCATCTTGCCCTCGATCCGCTGCCAGATGAACGTGTACAGATTCCAGTCGCCTTCGGGCAGCCGGATCTTGGCCACGCCGTCCCGGAAGGCGGGCACATGGACGGCCCCGGTCCTGGCGTCGTAGATCTCGCTGGAGAACGGGTCGGTGGGCAGGCCCTGCCTGCCGATGGCGGTGATGGTCACGTCGTAGGACTCCGGCTCGACGTACGCGCCGGCCAGGGTGCGGATCACCGTCTCGCCCGACCTGGCGGTCACCGTTCCCGGGTAGTCGCCCGCGGCCTTTCCATCGGCGTCGATGGTGAGCGTGACCGACGCCTCGCCCCTGGCCGGGACCGTGATCTGGCCGGGCGGCGGCTTCAGCACCTCGCCGTCCGCCGACAGGTCGAGGGTGAGCGGGCTGTCGCCGGAGTTGGCATAGGTGATCGTCCTGGTCGCCGTCCGGCCGCCGGTGCCGTCCCAGGGGAAGCTCGCCCACAGGTTCGCCTGCCGGGGTACGACCTGCTGCCGCAGCGCGCGTACCAGATCGATCGTCCCCGCTCCCTGCTGGTAGAGCGTCGCGCCGGGGACGGCGGCGGCGCTGCCGGTCAGCGCGGCCTTGAGCTGCGCGCCCGTCCACTCCGGATGGCGCTGGGCCAGGATCGCCGCCGCGCCCGCCACGTGCGGGGTGGCCATCGACGTGCCGCTCATCGCCCGGTGGCCGCCCCCGGGAGCGGCGGCCGTGATGTCCACGCCCGGCGCGGTCACGTCGGGTTTGATCGCGTGGTCGTTCACACGTGGTCCGGGGCTGGAGAAGTCGGCCATCCGGCCCTGCCTGTCCACCGCGCCCACGGTGAGGGCCGCTTCGGCGCTGCCCGGACTGGACACCTTGCCATGCGGCCCCGCGTTCCCCGACGCGGCGACGAACAGCGTGCCGGTCCGCTCCGACAGCGTGTCGACCGCCTGCTCCACCGGATCCAGCTCCGGGCCGTCGGGAGCGCCGAAGCTCATGTTGACGACCTTGGCCTTGACCTCGACCGCCGCCCACTCCATACCGGCGAGGATGGCCGAGTCGGTCGGTCCCGCGGGCCCGCCCACCTTCCCCATGGCCAGGCTCGCCTCGGGCGCCACGCCCCGGTACTTCTCGCCCCTGCCGAGCACGATCGAGGAGACGTGGGTGCCGTGGCCAAGGTTGTCGCGCATGTCGGGTTCGTCGCTGAAGTTCCGCTCCTGCACCACCGCGCCCTTGAAGGCCGGGTGCTCGGCGTCGTAGCCGGAGTCGAGGACCGCGACGGTGACGCCCTTGCCCGTCATGCCCTGCTGCCACGCTTGGGGCGCGCCGATCTGCTTGACGCTCTCGTCCAGCGTGAACGGCCTGCGGCCGTCCAGCCACACTTTGGTACGGCCCGCCGCCAGCGTGCGAGACGCGGTGAGCCGCCGCCAGGCCTGGGCGGCATCCGCCTTGGGCACCCGCGCCGCGGTCATGCCCAGGCCGGGCAGCCGCCGTACCTCCAGGGAGCCCAGGGGCGCGGTGAGGCCCTGCTCGATGACGGGGATGTCGGGGGTGTCGGCGTCGCCGTACCGCCAGGCCAGGAGCTGGGTGATGTCGAACAGCCGCCGGTCCAGCACGCCCTGGGCGACCAGCGGCATGGCGTCGGACGGGATCACGTACAGGTGGCCCCCGCGCACCTGCTTCACGAAGCCGACCTGCCTGCCGGGCCCCGGCTCCACGCGATGCCCCTGCCCGGCGAGTACGACGCGGTCGCCGGTGATCAGGGTCACCGCGTTCGCCCGCGGGGCCGGCGCCTCCGCCGCCGCGGCCGGGGTCGAGCCGATCGTCGCCGCCAGGAGGGCGGCCAGCACTGATCTGCCTAACGTCTTCATGACTGGGTCAATGTCCGGAGAGATCCATTTGTTACACCCTGACTTTCGGCAGGGGTGGCGGTTGACGAACGGCGGATGATCCGCCCGGCCCTGCGTTGCCAGACTCGCCCTCCATGAACACAGACTTTCCCGGGCGGTGGATCGGCGGGGTGACGCTCGTCCTGGGGCCGGTGGTCCTGTGCGCCGGACTGCTGCTGCGCCACCTCGCCACGGTCTCCGCCCTCACCCCTCAACAGCGGGAATGGGCCGAGACACAGCCGTTCGCCGCCTATGGCCAGCTGCTGGCGTACACCGTCGAACCCGCCCTGTTCGCCCTCGCCTACGCGGTCTTCGCGCTGGGGGCGCTGCTGCTCCTGCCCGCCTTCGTCGCCCTGGCCCAGCGGGTGGGCGGCGGCCTCGCCTTCTGGGGCGCCACGCTGCTGGCCGCCGGCCTCTTCGCCCGCCTGTACTTCGCCGGCGCCGACCAGACCGCCTTCCAGCTCACCGAGGTCATCGGGCTGGACCAGGCCACGAGCGCGATCATGAAGGAGTACGTGGACATCTCCTACGGGCCGTGGCTGGTGCCGGTCTGGGCCTCGGTCGGCCAGTACGCGGGCTCGCTCCTGCTGGCCGTCGCCGCCTGGCGTTCCGGGCTCCTCGGTACGGCCCGCGCGGTGATGCTGCTCCTGGCCGGAGGCACCTGGATGGGCGTGCTGAAGAGCGCCTCGATCCCCGACGTGCTGGTCGCCGGCCTGCTCTGCGTGGCCCTGGTCCCGCTGGGCGTACGGATCCTGGCCGACCGGCCGCTCACCCCACCGGGGCGGTCGAAGGTGCTGAGCTGGTGACCGGGGTCAGCGCTGCTTGATCAGGCCGTTCAGCAGGTCCGTGACCTGGACGGAACCCGGCTCGCTCGCGGGGGCCGGTGTGTGCGACCTGGCCCGGCCGTCCAGGCGCGCGCACCGCTTCCTCGCGTTCTTCATGGTGACCGTCTTGCCGGCCTTCTTGGCCTTCGCCACCAGCCTGGCCGGGTCACAGGCGGCCGTCACCGTCCCGTGCGCCTCGGCGGGCGCGGGCAGTGCGGGCAGCACGCCGATGGCGGCACCGACCAGCCCGATGGACGTCAACCGTGCCGCCGCCCGCATGAAAGTCATGCCTTCTCCCTTGGTGTTGTCCGGGGTGGTACCGATCTGGCGACCACCGCCCACAACCCAAACCCAGATACCGCCCAGTCAACGCCGCGTTTGATACGAACCAGGCCAAACGCCGACCCTTCACTGACCGTCAGCGGCCGGCCGCGTAGCCCTGGGCGCCGCGGGGGTTGGCCGCCGCGCGGAGGAACGTGCCGTCGCGGGACACCGCGCTGAGCCTGCCGAGCGACCACCCGTCGCGGGTTTCCACCTCGTGACCGCGGCGGCGCAGCTCCGCCACGACGCCGGGGCCGATCCTGTCCTCGACGTGCATGACGCCGGGGCGGGACGCGCGCGGGTAGAAGGAGCTGGGGAAGTGTTCCGTGTGGAACATCGGGGCGTCGACGGCCTCCTGCAGGTTCAGCCCGCCGCCGTGGACGAGGGCGAGGAAGAAGTTCACGCTCCACTGGTCCTGCTGGTCGCCGCCCGGGGTGCCGAAGGCCATCCAGGGCTTGCCGTCGCGCAGGGCGAACGACGGGGACAGGGTGGTACGGGGGCGGATGCCGGGACGCAGGGAGTTGGGCAGGCCCTCCTGGAGCCAGAACATCTGCGCGCGCGTGCCCAGGCAGAAGCCCAGGGACGGAATCGTGGGAGAGCTCTGCAGCCAGCCGCCGCTCGGGGTGGCGGAGACCATGTTGCCGTAGCGGTCGACGACGTCCACGTGGCAGGTGTCCCCGCGTACCCGGCCGTCGGCGCCGACCGTCGGCTCGCCCACGCCGCGGGCGCTCAACAGGCCTTCGGGGGCCGGGTAGTCGGGGAGTCGCGGCTTGCGGCCGCCGGGGGAGCCCGGGCGCAGGTCGAAGGAGGCCTCCGTGCCGACGAGGCCGCGGCGCTCGGCGTTGTAGGCGTCGCTGAGCAGGTCGCGCATGGGGACGTCCGGCGTGTCGCCGTACCAGGCCTCGCGGTCGGCGAAGGCCAGCTTGGCGCACTCGATCACCGTGTGGACGTAGTCGGCGCTCAGGTGACCCATCGCGGTCAGGTCGTAGCCGGACAGCAACGCGAGCTGCTGGAGGAACGCCGGACCCTGACCCCACGGCCCCGTCTTGCACACCGTGTGGCCGTGATAGTCGAACCTCAGCGGCTCCTCCACGGTCGCCGACCATGAGGCGAGGTCGTCGCCGGTGAGCAACCCGCCGTGTACCTCGCCCGAGCTGTCACGCCACGCGGTCGTGGCGCTGAACTCGGCGATCGCCTCGGCGACGAAGCCGCGGTACCAGGCGTCGCGGGCATTGGCGATCTGCGCCTCCCTGGTGCTGCCGACGGCCTCGGCGACGATGCGGCGATAGGTGGCGGCGAGCACGGGGTTCGTCAGCCGTGACCCGGGCACGGGCGCCTTCCCGCCGGGCAGCCACGTCGCCGCGGAGGTCGGCCAGTCGCCGGTGAACAACCGCTCGACCGTCTCGATGGTGGCCGAGATGCGGTCCAGAACCGGTACGCCGTGCTCGGCGTAGTGGATCGCGGGTTCGAGCACCTCGGCGACCGACCAGGTGCCCCAGCGCTCCAGCATGAGCATCCAGCCGCCGAACGCCCCGGGCACCGTGGCGGCGAGCAAGCCGGTGCCCGGCATGACCTCGACGCCGAGGCCGGTGAGGCGGTCGATGGTCGCCGAGCAGGGAGCGACGCCCTGGCCGCAGACGACGGACACCTTCCGCGCGGACTCGTCCCAGAGCAGGATCGGCACCTCGCCGGCCGGCCCGTTCAGGTGTGGTTCCGCCACCTGCAGGACGAATCCGGCCGCGACCGCCGCGTCGAACGCGTTGCCGCCGCCTTCGAGCACGCTCATGCCTGTCGCGGAGGCCAGCCAGTGGGTGCTGGCGACCATTCCGAAATTTCCCGCCAGTTCGGGCCGGGTGGTGAACACACTGGATCCTTTCGGCTGCGGCGGATCGATGGGGGTTCGTCGAGCCCGCGTCATTGTAGGCGGACGCCTTAAGCGTTATGGTCATCTCATCTGAGAACAGTATCTCATTTGAGAATGGAGTAGCCATCGTGTTCATTCATGCGGCGACGGACAGCGTGTTCATCGCTCCGGGCTGGGACCGGGTGCCGGCGGAGGAGACCCGCCGGCTGGGGGAGGTGCCGGCCGCCGACGTCGGCGACGCGCTGCAGCGGATGACCGTCATGGACGGCGGCATCCGGCTGTTCACCGAGCGCGCCGCGCTCCTCGGGAACGCCCTGCCGGTGGACGTGCGCTCGGGTGACAACCTGGCCATCCACCGGGCGCTCGACGAGGCCAGGCCGGGCGACGTCCTGGTCGTCAACGGGCACGGGGACATGACCCGAGCGCTGATCGGCGGCCTCATCGGCGAGATCATGGTCAACGCCGGGGTCGTCGGCGCGGTGGTCGACGGCGCCGTACGCGACGTCCAGACGCTGTCGGAGATGGGCCTGCCCGTGTACGCGCGGGCGATCACCCCCGCAGGACCGTTCAAGAACGGCCCCGGCGCCATCGGAGCCCCGGTGGCGGTCGGCGGCGTGGTGGTGGCGGCGGGCGACGTGCTCGTCGGTGACGCCGACGGCGTCGTCGTCGTCCCTCGGGACCGGGTGAAGGGGGTCGTGGCCGCGATCGACGGGATCGTCGAGAGGGAGGCGGCGCTCCGGCAGCGCATCCTCGCCGTGCGTACGGCGGCGGCCCGGTGACCGCCTTCCGGATGGAGGAACTGCGCCGCCTCTCGCGGCGTCCGGCCCTGGCCCCGGCCCCGCCGGGAGCCGTCTCCCTCGCCATGGGCGAACCGGACTTCCCGACACCTGCGCCGGTGGTCGAGGCGGCCGTGGCCGCCCTGCGCGAGGGGTACACCCATTACGCCGACCAGAAAGGCCTGCGGGAACTGCGCGCCGCGCTCGCCTCCGGGCTGCCGGCGCGTCCCGGCCGGACCTGGACCGCCGACGACGTCGTGATCACCCACGGCGCCACCGCCGCGCTGGCCGCCGTCGTGCTCGCGACGGTCGGCCCCGGCGACCGCGTGGTCATCCCGGAGCCCGCCTACTCGCTCTACGCCGACCTGGTCGTCCTCGCCGGAGGCACCGTGGACTTCGTTCCACTCGCCCCCGACCTGCACTGGGACCTCGACGCGCTGGCCGCCGCGCTTCCCGGGGCCACGATGATGATCTTCTCGAACCCCTCGAACCCGACCGGCATCGTGCACGGCGAGCGGGAGCTCAAGGCGCTCGGGGAACTCCTCGACGGCTCCGACGTCCTGGTCGTCAGCGATGAGGCCTACCACCGGCTGGTCTATCCGGGGCATGTGTTCACCTCCGCGCTGGAGATCGAATCGTTGCGGGACCGGACGGTCTACGTGCAGACGTTCTCCAAGACGTACGCGATGACCGGCTGGCGGGTGGGGTACCTGGCCGGGCCGCGCGAGGTGGTCGACGCGGCGGCCCACATGCACCGGACCTGCGACGGCTCGTTGAACACGGCGGTCCAGTACGCGGCCCTCGCCGCCCTCGATCTGCCGGACGGCGTGGTCGAGGCCATGGTCGGCACGTACCGGCGGCGCCGCGAGCTCGTGGTCGCGCACCTGTCCGGCATCCCCGGCCTGCACCTGGCTCCGCCCGAGGGGGCGTTCTACGGGTTCCTCCGCTACGACGCCGGCCTGCCGTCCGAGGTGGTCGCCCGCGAGCTCGCCGAGCGGAAGGTGATGGTCCGGGCCGGCGCCGAGTACGGGCCTTCGGGCGAGGGGCACGTACGGATCTCGTTCGCCGCCTCCGAGGACGACCTGCGGACCGGGCTGGCCCGCATCGTCGATCACCTGGGCGGTGCGAGATCCTGACGCGCCCGGTCCGCGCGGGTCCGCGCGGTCGAACGCCCGCCACCCGGACGGGATATCCTTCGCCTGCACTTCGATGAGGGCGGAGGAGGCCTGTGACCGATCAGCGGGACGCCCCACGTGGGGAGGGCAAACTGCGTAGCGACACCCGCCGCAACCGCCGGCGCCTCCTCGAGGCCGTCGGGGAACTCGCCAGGGAAGCGCCCGACCAGCTCACCATGCAGGCCGTCGCGTCCCGAGCGGAGATCGGCCCGGCCACCGCCTACCGCTACTACTCCACCGTGGACGACGTGCTCGCGGCCTATGTGCTCAGCGTCGTCGAGGAACTCCGCGACTTCACCGCGGCCTCGACCGCGGAAGGGCAGCCGCTGTTCGACTCCGTGGTGGACAAATGGGTGGATTTGCTCGCCGAGCACGGCCCGGCGCTGGTGCAGATCCGATCGCGGCGGGGCTACCTGGAGCGGCTCCACGACGGGAACGAGATCATCACCGCCCTGCGTGACGCCTGGGCCGAGCCGGTGCGCGGGCTGCTCGCCGACATCGGCCTCCCGGACGACATAATCGAGTACGCCCTGTTCCTTAACAACATGATGTACGACCCGCGGGAAATCCAGGATCTGCTGCAGCAGACGGACCTGTCCCGCCGGGAGGTCATCACCCGGCTGACCGAGGCCTATCGCGGCGCGTTGCGCGGGTGGGCGCGCGCGGGCTGATCCGCCACGCGGGCATCGTGTTGCCCGGCTTCTTACCTGGCCGCCGTTGGCGGCACCACACTGGGCCGCCGTTGGCGGCAACGCAGTTGGCCGCTGGTGAAGGCGCTGCACTTGGCCGTCGTTGACGGCGCCGCCGTACCAGCGGGTCGGTGTCGGCGAGCGCGCTGATCGCGACCGTGGGCGCCGCCACCGTGCCGCCCGTCACCGACGGGCGGCGAGTGCGGCGTCACGTCACCCAGAACCGCTGCGGTGTCCGCCGCGCCATGCGCGCATCATGAAGTCGGGCAGCTCTAATCGTGTGATGCGGGCCTCCCTAAACAAGCAGTGAAGTGATACGCTCATCTCAAATCAGATAAGTGTCTACGTATCTTGTCGGACGAAGGGGGCCAGCAGTGGCCACTCATCAGGAAAAGCGCGAACCCGCCACCTCCATACGCGCGGGTGAGCTCGAAGTCGGATATATCGATGGCGGCAGTGGTGTGCCGCTCGTGCTCGTTCATGGCGGAGAGAGCGACCGGACCCAGTTCGCGACACTCCGCACGCACCTCGGCGCGGGCATCCGGGCGATCTCCTACGATCAACGCGATTCGGGGATCACCGTGAACCCGCCGCTTCCGTACACGCTGGGCGACCTCGCCGATGACCTCGTCGCCCTGCTGGACGCGCTGGGGCTCCAGCGCGCGCACCTCCTGGGCACTTCCTTCGGCGGCGCCGTCGCGCAGCACGCCGCGCTCCGGCATCCCGGGCGGGTCGCCTCGCTCATCCTGGTCGCCACCACGCCGAGCTACGCGATGTGCGTCGAGGCGGTCGACGAGCTGCTGGGCATGTCCCACGACGACCGGCAGAACGCGCTCTCGGGCTTCTTCCTCACCCCAGAAGGCGAGGCCGATCTGCGTACCCGAGCCGCCCAGACGCTCACCGTCCGCGATCCCGAGCAGAGCGCCCGCCGCCACGCCGTCGCCCGGCAGCACGAGGTCCGCGACCGCCTCGGGGAGATCACCGCGCCCACCCTGATCGTGCACGGCACGGCGGACCGGCTGGCCCCCTACGCCGGCGCCGTTCTGATGGAGCAGCGGATCCCGGACGCCGAACTGCGTTCGATCGAGGGCGGGCGGCACGCGATCACGATGGAGTTCGCGGACTCGATCGGCCGCTGGGTGCGCGAGTTTCTCAAGGTGACGGCCGCGTGAACGGCACCACGCGCGCCCGCGTCCGGGTCACTGGTGACGGCGGCGTGAACGGCGCCACGCGCGCCCGCGTCCGGGTCGCCGCGGCGGGCATCGCCGGGCGGGCTCCGCAGGTGCGCGGCGCGGAGTTCGCGCGGGCACACGTTCAGCGGGGGCAGCGGTGATCGACGCCGCCCGCGAGGTCGCGAGCCGCATGGCCGAGGCGGCCCAGGCTTGGCTGGCCTCCCTGAACGCCGACCAGCTCGCGCTCGCGGCCGGACCACCGCCCGGCGCCGACGGCACGGCCGACGCCGAACGCACCCGCTGGTACTACACGCCCACCGACCACGGCGGCCTCACCTTCCACCAGCAGCGCCCCGCCCAGCACCGGCTGGTGATGCGGCTGGTCGCGAGCGGACTGTCCGAAGCCGGATACACCACCGTCGCCACCGTGCTCGGCCTGGAGAACGTGCTCGACCGCGTCGAGGGCTTCTCGGTGAACTGGGGACGGGAACGTTCCCGCGACCCCGCCATGTACTACCTGAGGGTCTTCGGCGAGCCCGGCGGGCAGCGGCCGTGGGGATGGCGGTTCGGCGGCCACCACGTCTCGCTCAACTACCTCGTCGTGGACGGGCGCGTCGCCGCCACCACCCCGTGCTTCCTGGGCGCCGACCCGGCCGCGTCGCCACTGCTGGGCGGCGCGACGCTGCGCCCGCTGGGAACGGCCGAGGACCTGGCCCGCGAGCTGGTCCGCTCCCTGCGCCCCGAGTCCGCCGCCCGCGCCGTGCTGCTGGGGCGCGCCCCGAACGACATCGTGGCGGGCAACAGCGACCGGATCGGCGACCGCGTGGTGCGGCGCAGCGAACTCTGGCGCCCCGGCCAGCACACCCCGGACGGTGCCGAGAACCCGGCCACCGGCCTCTACGGCACGGACCAGCAGGCCCTGGCCCTCACCCCGGCCCCCAAGGGCGTGCCCGGCGCCGAACTGGACACCACGCAGAGGGAACTGCTGCGCGCCCTGCTCGCCACCTACCTCGACCGCGTCCCCGACGGGCTGTCCCGGCTGCCCCTCTACGACGACCCGGCGGCGCTGGACGCCGTGCACCTCGCCTGGGCCGGCTCCACGACGGCGGGCGAGCCGCACTACTACCGACTGCAGGGCCCGCGGCTGCTCGTCGAGTGGACCAACATCCACCGCGGCGTCAACCACGCCCACGCCGTGTGGCGGGACCCGGAGAGTGACTTCGGCGGCGACGTCCTCGCCGCCCACCACGCCGCCCACCACCGGCCATAGGACGAGATGTGAACGACATGTCCGGTCACCAGCCACCCCTAACCGCCGCAAGCCGCCGCCCGCCGCAAGAACCCATCAGCGTGTACGCGCCGAACCGGCCCACACCGGAGCGGCACGCCAACACGTCCGCACCGGCGAACCCGCGCGGCGCCCGGGATCACGCGGCAAGACAATGAGCACCACCGCACACGGCACCCGCACCAGCGCCACCACCGGCACCGGTTCCAGCACTCGCGCCACCACCGGCACGGGCGCCACCACCACCGGCGCTAGCGCTAGCACCCGCGCCAGCGTCAGCACCCGCACCCGGACCCGCGCCCGCGGGCGGCGGTTTGTGGGGTGGCGGGTCACGACGCTGGGGCTGATGCTCGCTCTCACCTTCGCGACGGGCGTCGTCGACGCTGTCGGGTATCTGCGCCTGGACCAGGTGTTCGCGGGCAACATGACGGGCAACGTGGTCATCCTCGGCATGGCGGCCATCGGCGGGACGGGGCTGCCCGTGCTCGGTCCGGTCGTGGCGCTAGTGTCCTTCGTCGCCGGTGCGGCCGTGGCCGGGCGGGTGCTGCGTACCGCGGCCCCGGGCTGGAGCGGCAGGTGCACGAGTCTGCTGGGAGGTGTCGGGCTGGTTCTGGCCGCCACGGCGGTCGGCCTGGCCGTGGTCGGCGCGGGCAGCCCTGCCGCCCGCGCGTCGATGGCGGCGTCGCTCGCCCTCGCCATGGGGGTGCAGGCGGCGACGGCGCGCCACCTGGGGGTGAAGGACGTCACCACCGTGGTCGTCACCTCCACGCTGACCGGCCTCGCGGCGGACTCGCGGCTGGGGGCGGCCCGCGGTCAAGGGGCACGGCGCCGGGTCGCGGCCGTCGCCCTCATGATCGTCGGAGCGGTCGCCGGCGCGGCACTGTGCCAGGTGCACGAAGGCGTGGCGGTGGCGGTGGCAGCGCTCGTCGTGCTGGTGGTGACCGGCCTAGGCCACGCGTACACCCGCCCGGCAATTCACCCTGACCAGCCCATACCCACGCCCGACCCCACGCCCGACCCCACGCTCTGACCGCCCGCACGCACGACAAGGCACCACACCCCGACCGCCCGCACATCCGGCCCACACCCTGACCGTCCCGTGCTCATGTCCGGCACCACACCCCGACCGCCCGTACTCACGCCAAGGCACCACACCCCGACCGTGTACGCGGCGATCGCCGAGGGAGACCAGTGATGAAGATCCCACGAAGCCCACCGCCAAGCCCGACGACCTGAACCACCGCGCCATCGACGGCCCGCACCCACGCGACCGGCCGTCTCGACCGGCCACCGGCTGCCCGGCGGCTTCGCCCTCGACATCGGCGGCGGCCCGCACGACGCCGGCCGCGGCCGAGGATGCCGCCCCTTCGCGGGACCGATCGTGGCCATCGCGAAGTTCGTCCGGCTCCTGAACAACCTTGGGCCCGCACCGGCACGCCCGCCGCGCGGCGGCGGGTGTGCTCGCGGCGGGCTTCGTACTTCGCGCTCGCGGCGTGAGTACTCCCGGCGAGGCGGCGGCGTTACGCACGCCGCCCACCTCCCTACTCGCCCGGAAACGAGGAAAGGACCTTCCATGACCACACCCCTGGCCCCCCCGATCCGCATGGGGAGGGCCGCTGTCGTGGCTCTCGGCATGCTGGCAGCCGTCACCGGTGTCCTTGAGTCGGTGGTGGCGCCGACGCTCCCGCTGCTGCAACGCGAACTGTCCATCAATCCCACCCAGGGGGCACTGCTCAGCACCGCGATGCTCGTCACCGGTGCTCTCGTCGCGCCCATCGCGGGTAATCTCGGCGACCGTTACGGCGGGAAATGGGTCCTGGTCCGGCTGATGGCGGTGGTCTCGGCCGGGGGTCTGGTGTCCTCGCTGGCGCCGAACATGGCGGTGCTGCTGCTCGGTCAGGTACTGCAGGGCGCGATGGTGGGCACGCTGCCACTCTCGATCATCCTGGTACGCAAGTACCTCTCGCCGGGAGAGTCCCAGGTGGCCATCGGGGTGGTCAGCGGGTTGTTCATCGGCGGCGGCATGCTGGGCACGCTGATCGCCGGGCCGATCGCGGAAGGGCTGTCGCGGCACTGGATGTTCGCGATTCCGACGTTCGCCGTCATCGTGACGACCCTGTTCGTCCAGAAGCTGATGCCGCACGATCCGCCCGCCCGGTCGGACGCCAGGATCGACTGGCCGGGACTGGCTCTCCTGAGCGGCGTTCTCCTGACGCTCATGCTCGGGCTCTCGATGGCCCCCGAGATCGGCAGCCGGCCCGTCCTGCTCGGCGCCGTCGTGGTGCTCCTGGTCGTCCTCGTGGCCGGATGGATCTTCGTGGAACGCCGCTCGCCCGCGCCGATGGTCGATCTGCGGCTGCTCACGAGGCCCGCGATCTGGAGTTCCTACGTGATCACGTTCGCGGTCTGCGTGGGTACCGCGGTGTCGATGTTCCTCGTCCCGCAACTGTTCTCGCTGTCCGCCGACGGGTACGGCTTCGCGGCCAGCTCCACCGACATCGGGCGCTACCTGTTGCCCGGCGCCATCGCGGCGGCGGTCAGCGGGCCGGTGGGCGGGGTCCTGGCGCGGCGGTTCGGCTCGCCCGCCGTGGTCGGCGCCGGGGTCGGCGTCATGGCGGCGACGCTGCTCACGCTGGCGTTCCTGCACAGCGAGGTCTGGCACCTCGTCGTCGCCAAGGCGCTGATCGCCCTGGCCAGTGGTATCTGCATCACGGCGATGGTCGTCAAGACCGCCACCTCCGTCGATCACGGCAACACCGGCACCGCGACCAGCCTGGTCCTGGTGACTCGCGTGATCGGCTTCGCCGCGGGCGCGCAGGTCAGCGGCGCCTTCCTCACCGCCGGGACCGCCGCCGGTTCGACTGTCCCGGCGGAGTCGGCCTACGTCACCGGCTTCGTCGTCGCCGGCGTCGTCACGGCGTTGTCGCTGCTGGTCGTCCGTACCATGAGCAAAGGAGTCAAGGAATGACATCGAGGCGCACGATTCTCGTCTCGGGGGCGAGCATCGCGGGGCCCGCCCTCGCGTTCTGGCTGAACCGCTACGGATACGCGGTCACGGTGGTGGAGAAATCGGGCACGCTCCGTGCCGGCGGTTATCCCATCGACGTGCGCGGCACCGCGCTGGAGGTCGTCCGCAGGATGGGAATCCTGCCGCGGCTGCGGGACGTGCACATCGACCTGCGCCGGCTGACCTTCCTCGACGGGGACGGCGGTGAGGTGGCCTCGATCCATCCGCATGCCGTCAGCGGAGGTGTCGAGGGGAAGGACCTGGAGGTGCGGCGCGGGGATCTGACCAACGCTCTGTACGCGGCGGTCCGTGACGACGTGGAGTTCGTGTTCAACGACTCCATCGACACCCTCGACCAGTCCGGCGACGGGGTCGACGTCACCTTCAGCGGGGGCGGCAGCCGTACGTTCGACATGGTGGTCGGCGCGGAGGGCCTGCACTCGCGCACGCGGGAGATGCTGTTCGGGCCCGAGGAGCAATTTCACCGTTACCTCGGCTACTGCTTCGCGGTGTTCACCATGCGCAACACCTTCGGGCTCTCGCACGAGACCGTCATGTGGAACACCCCTGGCAGGGCCGCGGCCCTCTACGCCGTGGGGGACAACGACGACGTGCACGCCTTCCTGAACTTCGCCCGGCCGCAACCGCCGTTCGACGCGTTCCCGGACCCGGAGGCGCAGCGGAACCTGGTGGCCGAGGTCTTCGCCGACGCGGGATGGGAGGTTCCGGGCATGCTGGCCGCCATGCGCGAGACGGACGACGTGTTCTTCGACGCGGTCAGCCAGATCCGCATGCCCGGCTGGTCCAGCGGCAGGGTCGCGCTGGTGGGCGACGCCGCGTACGCGCCCTCGTTCCTTTCCGGGCAGGGCACCAGCCTCGCGCTCGTCGGCGCGTACATGCTCGCGGGTTCTCTCGTCGGCCGGGACCCCGCGGCGGGCTTCGCCGCCTACGAGCAGAGCACCCGCGAGTTCGTGACCGTGAACCAGGGACTGGTCGGCGAGGGCGGCGCCACGCTCTTTCCGACCACCGCGGAGGCTCTGGAGCAGCGCAACGACAGGCTGCGCAAGCTCAGCGCCATCCCCCCGGCTGAGGGACGACCGGCCCATTCGGCCCTCACCCTGCCCGAATTCACGCCCACGATGACCGGTTGACCCTCACGTGGCGTGAGGCGGCATAGTCGACGCCGTGGAGGATCACTGGACCGTGGGGCACGTGGCCGGGCTGGCCGGCGTGAGCGTCCGCACGCTGCATCACTATGACGAGATCGGGCTGGTCCGGCCGTCGGCGCGGACCTCGGCCGGGTACCGGGCCTATTCGGCGGGCGACGTGGAGCGGCTGCGGGAGGTGCTGGCCTACCGGCGGCTGGGCTTCGGGCTGCGGGAGGTCGCGGAACTGGTCGGCGACCCGTCCACCGACGCGGTCGCGCACCTGCGCCGGCTGCGCGGCCTGCTGCTGGAGCGGCGCGATCGCGCCGGTGCCATGGTGGCGGCCATCGACAGGGAACTCGAGGCACGGGCGAAGGGGCTGAAGGTGACACCGGAGGAACAACTGGAGGTGCTCGGCGCACGGCTGTACGACACGATCGGCGGCGCCTACACCGCGACGCGGCGGACCGACCCGCGCATCGCCGCGCAGATCTGGGACGCCCTCGGAGACGCGCGGACGGTGCTGAACGTCGGGGCCGGCACCGGCTCCTACGAGCCCGCCGATCGCGACGTGACCGCGGCGGAGCCGTCGGCGGTCATGCGGGCGCAGCGGCCCGCCGGGTCGGCGCCGTGCGTGGACGCCGCCGCGGAGAACCTGCCGTTCGAGGACCGGTCCTTCGACGCCGCGATGGCCGTCTCCACCGTTCACCACTGGGGTGACCCGATGGCGGGGTTGCGTGAGATGCGGCGCGTGGCCCGTCGCGTGGTGGTGCTCACCTTCGACACCGACGAGCCGGGATGGCAGGACCGGTTCTGGCTGACCCGCGACTACCTGCCGGAGTTCGCCGGCGTGCTCGCGGAGTTTCCCTCGCTGGCCGCGATGGCCGGCGCGATCGGCGCCCGCGCCGAGCCGGTGCCCATCCCGTGGGACTGCGCCGACGGCCTTTTCGAGGCGTACTGGCGCAGGCCGGGCGCGTACCTGGAGGATCGTGTGCGGCGCGCGATGTCGGTGTGGACGAAGGTCGGGCCGCGGGTCGAGCGGCGGGCGGTGCGCAGCCTCGGCGAGGACCTCGACTCGGGCCGGTGGGACGAGCGCAACGGCGACTTCGCCGGCCTCGACGCGGCGGATCTCGGCCTCCGCCTGCTCGTGGCCTGAACCGTCCCGGCGCGTGTGCCGCTCACGTGGTTCTTGCCCGGTTTCGGGGGCGGGTGCGATGCTGCTCCCCGCGTGATCGCCACCGAGGGGAGTGCGGGATGGGTGACCTCGGGCCGCCGTCGTGGGGAGTCCTGGACCGGGCAGAACCCTTCAGCGACTGCTTCGGCTACGACCGTGGCACGCCCATCGACCGCCGCCACATCGACGCCTTCCTGACGGCCGCCGCCCACCTGATCGAACCACCGCTCCTGGAGGTCGGGGAGAACGTCTACGCCCGGCGGTTCGCGGGCGACACGGCGCGGACCGACGTCGTGGACATCGACCCGGACAACGAGGACGCGACGCTCATCGCCGACCTGGCCGGGCACGAGTCCCTGCCCGCCGCGCGTTACCGCTGCGTCCTGCTCGTCCAGACCCTTCAGTACGTACGGGACCCCCGCGCGGCGCTGGTCAACGTGCGGCGCAGCCTGGTACCCGGAGGCAGCCTGCTGGTGACGGTGCCGGGGATCAGCCGTACCGACCCGGTGGACGACGCCCTCATGGCCGACCGGTGGAGGTTCACCCCGGCGGGCCTGCGCGACCTGCTGTCGGAGGTGTTCGGGCCCGGCTCCGTCCAGTGCCGCGGTTACGGCGGGCTGCGCAGCGCCACGGCCTTCCTGTACGGCCTGGCCGCCGAGGAGAGCGGCCCGCCGGAAGAGGACGGAGGCGGCGCGGAGTTCCCCATCGTGGTCTGCGGCACCGCGCTGGCCGGTCCGTGAGCGCGGAACCGGCGCCCGGGGCGATCGTCATCGACGGGGCCGACGACGACCTGCTCGCGACCCTGGTGCGCGCCCTGCGGCGGTTGTGCGCGGGGGAGCGGGCTCGTCACCTGCGGGCGCCGCCCGTCCTCGCCGCCGCGGTGGCGGAGCGGGCGGGCTACGCCGCGTCCTTCCCGCATCTGCTCGCCGCGGTCAGCCAGAACGGCGCCGCCACGGACCTGGTGCTGACCCCGGCGGCCTGCCACCACGTGTATCCGCGCTACGAGGGCCGCACCCTCGCCGGCCCGGAGGAGCTGAGCGTGGTCGCCGACTGCTTCCGCCAGGAGGCCACGACGGAGCCCGGCCGCCTCAGATCCTTCCGCATGTACGAGACGGTCCGGCTGGGGACACCCGAGCAGTGCCTGACCTGGCGCGATGACCGCCTCGACCGGCTCACGCGCTGGCTGGAGGCCGTGGGCGTGCGGCCGGAGGCCCGCCCGGCGAACGACCCGTTCTGGGGACGGACGGGTAAGCTGCTCGCCGCCGCGCAGCAGGCCGACGGGCTCAAGTGGGAGCTCACGGCCGACGTCGCCGGAGGCGTCCGTCAGGCGGTGGTGTCGGTGAACTACCACAAGGAGCACTTCGGGGCGGCGTTCGGCATCCGGGCCGCCGGCGGTGCGCCCGCCCACACCGCCTGCGTCGGCGTCGGCCTGGAGCGGCTGCTGCTGGCCCTGCGGCACGCCCACGGCCCCGATCCGGAGCACTGGCCCGCCGGGGTGGCCGCCGCCCTGACGCCGTAGCCGCGCGCCGTAGCCGCGCGCCGAGGCCGCGCGCGCCGAGGCCGTGCGCCGAGGCCGTGCGCCGGGGCTTGGTCAGGTCGTCTCGGCCGCCTCGCGCAGTGTCGTGCGGACAGCCTCGCCCAGCTCCGCCAGACGGTGGAGCGGGAGCTCAAGCGCGGTGACCTCGTCGGCCCAGGGAGCGATCCGCAGGACCAGGTCGCGGGCCTGCCGCTTGGTCAGCCCGTCATGCGCCCGGATCAGCCCTTCCCGCCAGGTGTTGATGAGCTTGCCGTGGGCCCGGTCAAGGAGCCGGCGCAGCAGGAGCTCGGCGGGGTCATCGGCGGGCGGACGCCGTACCGCGTCGATGGCGGTGTCCTGGACGGTGATCGTGTAGACCGGCGACAGCAACGCGGCGGTCTCCGTCACGTCGCCCGGGGGCTCGGCGGGGAAGGCGCGGACGTGGCCCGCCCTGGCCGCGAGCAGCAGGCGGGGCAGCGCCGTCTCCAGGCCGGCGGGTACGGCGACGGCCACCCGCTCCGGCGCGGCGGCGTACGGCTTGGCCAGCCAGGTCGCCAGGCGCACCCGCGGCGTCTGCGGCAGGAAGCCGGCGGGCCAGTCGCCCACCAGCAGCTCCGGGGCGAAGCCGGCGGCCTGCTTGAGCAAGCGCTCGTCCCCCGCGCCGGCCTTGCTCTCCACCGACTGCGGCCCGTGCGTGTAGATGGCTGCGGCGAACCGCTCCACCCGGGCGGCCACGGCCGGCTTGGTCTTCGTGGTGGGCCGCAGGATGTAGAGGTCGGCGGCCGACCCGATGGCTTCCGCCCCGAAATAGCGATTGAGGTCGGGATACATGGCCTCGTAGGCAAGGTTGAGGTCGTGCAGGGACGTCTGCACCTTCAGGGCGAGCATCGGCGTGCGCTCGCTGGCCCCGTACGCCAGCATCACCCGCCCCTGCTCCGGATCCCTGAGCCCCTCCACGCACCGGGCGACGAACAGGCCGATGCCCTCCGGGGTGTAGGGCGGGTCCGTCACGGTCACGTCGGCGTACCCGTGGAGAGAGGACGGCAGGCTCAGCCGCAGGTCGGCCCACCGCGTACGCACCCACAGGCCGAGGTCGGCCGCGCACCGGTCGATGTAGGCCAGGATGCGCTCGTCGATGTCGGCCACCGCGATGTCCACCTCGGGGTAGAGGGAGGCGATGGCGAGCGAGGTCAGGTCGTGGTCGCCGACGCACAGCACGCGCGCCCCGGGCGGCCAGGATCGCGCCCCGAGCAGCAGCGCCCGCCGCACCACGGTCTCCGGGGTGGCCGAGACGTGGTCGAGCGACTGCCGTGCCCGCGGCGCCCCCGCGATCAGCTTCCCCATCCGCTCCACCAGGTCCGCGTGGCCGGGCAGGAGATGATCGACGGGCCCGGCGGCGCTGACGGGAGGGTGACCGGCGCCGAGCAGGTCGCGCACCCGATCGGGGGACAGGCGGTAGCGGTCGCCGGAGCGTTCCGGGCTCACCTCGCGGAGCATGGCCTCGATCGAGCGCCTGGAGACGGCCGTCCGCCGCACCAGATCGGGAAGTGCCCACCACGAGCCGTCGCCCAGCACGGTCAGCACCTCGCCGGCGCGTCTCGGGTCCAGGCCGGTCGCCGCCGCCAGGTCGCGTACGTTCTGCTCCTCGTCCACAGCGGAACCCTAACGGGGGTCGCGGGTATCCGCGATCAAGCCGCGGAGCGCCACCAGCGCTCGACCGTCTCGCGGGTGGCGGCGAAGTGCTCGCCGGCGTAGCGGACCGCCGCCTCCGTTCCGTCTCCACGTGCCCCTGTCCCGGCGCGGGGCAGCGCGCGGGCGGCCGCGTTCAGGAAGCCGGAGATGTCGTCGTCCGTCAGCGCCGCCGAGGGCATGAACCGCTGGCCGTACGCCATCGGGTAGCCGCTGTCCCGCAGCGAGGCGAAGAAGCGCCGTCCCAGGTCCGGATCGGCGAAGACGACGTCGAACATGGTCGGCCGGGCACGCGCCCACGCCGCCACGGCCGCCTCGTCGAACAGGCCGTCCAGCCCACGCATGAGCCGCTCGCCCGCCGCCCGCATCGCCTCGACCACGACCCCGCCGGCACTCGCGTCGAGCGTCGCCAGCGCCGCGGCGAAGGGCGTGGTCTCCCTCTGGTAGGTGTTGCCCAGGTGTGTACGGCGGGCCGCCGCCATGACCGCGGAATCCCCGGCGACGGCCGAGAGCGCGAACCCGTTGGCCAGGCCCTTGCTCAGCGTGATCAGGTCGGGGGTCAGCCCCGCCGCGGCGTGGTAGCCGCCCCAGGCGTAGCGGAAGCCGGTCATGACCTCGTCCACGATGACCAGGCCGCCGTGGGCGCGGGCGATGCGCTCGACCTCGCGGGCGAACGCGGGCGGGAAGACGTTCACCTCGGGTGTCACGATCACCGCGGCCAGGTCGCCGCGCCCGCGCGCCAGCCGTTCGAGCAGGTCGAGGTCGTAGCCGAAGTCCGCGGTGTCGGGGTCGCGGTCGGCCAGCCCCATCGCGGGGCGGTACTGCAACTGCCAGTCGTGCCATCCGTGGTAGCCGGAGGTGAGCACGGTACGGGCGCCGGTGTGCAGCCGCGCCAGGCGGACGGCGGCGGTCGTCGCGCAGGACCCGGTCCTGAAGAACTCGACGGCCCGCGCGCACGGGAAGATCTCGACGATCCGGCGGGCCACCTCCTCGCGCAGCGGTGAGGTCGCCTCCGGCAGGATGCCCCCGCGGTGCATCTCCGCGACCGCCGCGTCCACCACCGGCCGGTACCCGGCGCCGAGCGGCGCGGCGCCGCTGCACGACGACAGGTCCACGTGGCAGCGGCCCCGCGTGTCCCACACTCGCGTGCCGGAGGCGCGCTCGAAGGCCGGTCCCGGGCCGGGCGAGGCCAGCGCGCTCGCCCGCCCGTCCTGGGCGATGGACGTGGCAGTCGTTCTGGCCATGGGTTCTCCCTCGAATCAGATGGTGGCCGTCGCGAGGTCCCGGGCGATCCGCCGGGCGATCCGGGAGGCGTTCGCCAGGATGGTGAAGGTCGGATTCACCCCGCCGGGATAGGGGAAGAACCCGCCGTCCACCACGTAGACGTTCTCCTGGTCGTGGATCCTGCCGTCGGCGTCGACCACGGAGGTCCTGGGGTCGTCGCCCGCCCGGCATCCGCCGTGCAGATGGCGGCTGCCGCGTTCGTATCCGGATGCTTCGAGCCGGATATCGGCGGCGCCCGCCTGCGCGAGGAGTTTCTTCGCCTTTTCCGCGAGGTAGCGCAGCCGTGCCGCGTCCAAGGGATGTGTCGCGTATTCCATCATCAGCTGTGGTGCGCCGAGTCCGTTCTTCTTTTTGGACAGGCGTACGCGATTGCGCCACATGGGCTGGTCGGCGGCGAGGTAGTGCACGCGCAGCGGCAGCTTTCCGTCGCGGGGGGCGCGTTCGGCGGGGCTGGCCTCGTACAGGATGCCGCCCAGGCCTTTCGGGCAGGCGTCGTCGAGGTAGTGGTCGGAGAAGGACACGGTCGAGAACGGCCCGCCGGCGTTGTGGGCGCTCCGGGTGGGTGTGGCGACGGTGCCGGCCGCGTACCCGCTGACCTTGAAGCAGAGACCGCGTCCCACGACGTCGTGGCGATTGCCGAGGCCGGCCGGGGACCAGCGTGAGGGCGAGCGCAGGAGAAGGGCCGAGGACTGCACGGCGTTCGCGGCCAGCACCACGCACCTCGCCCGGGTCGTGTGCCGGACCTCGGCGCGCTGGTCGAGCCATTCGACCGCGCTCACCCGGTCGCAGGCGGAGGCGCGCACGCGCAGCGCCCTGCTCCCCGTCGCCACGACGAGCGAGCCCTCCTCGACGGCCGGGTCCAGGAGGGTGGCGACCACGTCCGCCTTCGCGCCCGTGGGGCAGGCGTGTTCGTTGCAGGGCCCGCAGCGATGGCAGGCGGGGCGGCCGCGGTACTCGGCCGAGTTGATGAGCAGGGGCGTCGGAAAGGGGCGCAGGCCCAGGTGGCGGCCGGCGCCGGCGAGCAGGCGGCCGGGCGGGCTGTAGGCGTGCGGCGGCAGCGAGGCGGGCGCGCCGTCGGGTTCGAGCGGGTCGGCGCCGCGGGTCCTGGCCACGCCGAGCAGGCGTTCCATCTCGTCGTAGTGCTCGCGCAGGTCGGCGTACGCGATGGGCCAGCGGGGATCGAGGGCGTCGGCGGCGACGTGCTCGCGGGCGTCGAAGTCGACGTGCCGCAGCCGGAATCCGATGCCGGCGAACAGGCCCATCCCGCCACCCAGGGCCCGCGCGGACCACGGGCGCCCGACGAGGGCCGGCCGGCGTCGTCCGAGCCGGGCGAGCGCGGGCTCCCATCCGGGTTCGAGGGCTTCGAGCGTCGCGCCGGGGCCGACCCTGTCGCCCTCTTCCAGCAGCAGCACCCGCAGGCCGCGCCGGGCCAGTAGGTGAGCCGTGACGGCCCCGCCGGGACCGCTGCCGATGACGCACACGTCGGCCGAGCGATAGACGGCCGAGGCGTCCCGCACAGCGCTCACCCGCCCCCCGGAGTGCGTGATCTTCGCAAGGGTCACAGGTTAGCAACGAACCCGGCGATCACGTCAAACAGCTCATTATTACCATGCGTCACAATTGCTGACAGATTGCGGTAGTTCAAATATGGAGCAATATGCGGGAATTCCCGGGAAACGGATCGACCGCAGTGGGGGTTATGGACTGAGTGCGATCTTGTGTGCTCTTATATGGCCCTCGCAAGCCGTCGTCCACACCGTCGTGGGCTAGCACCGGTGGCCGTCTCACACACCGGGAGTAACGTGGGAGTTGAATCGGAACGCGACAACGACGACACGCGCCAGGTATACGCGCTGCATATCAAGCTTCTGAAAAGGGGAGACTCGCCACGCCTGCTCGGCGTGGACGAGGAACACGTCCGCCGGCTGGCCGCCGTCGAGACCGAGCTCCCGCCCATCCTCGTGCACCGCGAGACCATGCGCGTCATCGACGGGATGCACCGGCTCGGCGCCGCCATACTCAACGGCCGGCAGATGATCGACGCGCGCTTCTTCGAGGGCGGCGAGGAAGCGGTCTTCCTGGCGGCGGTACGGGCCAACGCCACCCACGGCCTGCCGCTGTCGCTGCAGGACCGGCGCGCGGCGGCGCTACGCATCATCGAATCCCACCCCGGCATGTCCGACCGGTCGATCGCCGAGGTCACGGGGCTGTCGGCGAAAACGGTGAGCGGACTGCGCCGGTGCTCGACCGTGGATTTCCCACAGTTGAACGCCCGCGTCGGCAAGGACGGCCGCCGCCGCCCGCTGAACGCCGAGGAGGGCCGGGTGCGCGCGGCCCTCGTGATCGCCGCCAACCCCGATGCCTCCCTGCGGAAGATCGCGCAGGACGCGGCGGTCTCGGTCGGCACCGCGCACGCCGTACGCCAGCGGATCCGGCGTGGTGAGGACCCCCTGGCGGCACAGACCGCGGAACGGCACGCCGACGCCCCCGACACCGCGAACACCACCAAACGCCGCCGCCCGGAGCACCGGACCACCGATGTGGTCATGCGGCTGCAGTCCATTCAGCGCGACCCGTCGCTACGGCTTTCCGAGGCGGGCAGGCACCTGCTCCGCTGGATGCACATCCACGTGACGGCCAAGGACATGCAGCCGAACCTGCTCGACGCGGTCCCCTCCCACCTGGCTCCCATCGTGGCCGACCTGGCGCTGCAGTGCGCGGAGATCTGGATCGACTTCGCCCATGACGTACGGGAACGCCTCGATGACCAGGCGGAGGGCCCGCCGCACTCCCGCTCGCAGGCAAGGGGGCAGTAGTGGAACGACGATCGGCCGAGTTCACCGGGCAGAGCACCGGATCGGGACCCGCCACCTGCGGGCAGGTGTCCATGTGGCTGGACATCACCGGCAAGGACCCGAGCGAGGCGTTCTTCAACCCGTCCGGCGAGGTGGAGATACCGTCCGGGCTCACCGTCGAGGACGTGCTGGACGAGCTGGGCGCGCTGATGTGCCGGCACGAGTCGCTCCGCACCTTCCTGACCGAGGACGCCGGCGGCCGGCTGACGCAGACGGTGACCGGCGCGGGCCGGCTGCCGGTGGACCTGGCCGACCTCGGCGCCGACGGCGAGGGGTTGTGGGCGGCGCTGGCCGGACGCCGCCAGGTGGTGGAGCGGTTGCCGTGGGACCTGTCCGCTGAGCTGCCGTTACGCCCCACGGTGTTCCACCGCGCCGGCGAGCCGCTGGCCGTCCTGCTGAGCGTCGCGCACACGGCCGCCGACGGCACCGGGGTACGCAACCTCGTCGCCGACCTCGCCACGATGATCGAGGCCAGGGCCAAAGGCCTGGACCGGCCCCCGCGGCCCGCCGCCCGGCAGCCGCTGGAGCAGGCCCGCCACGAACGCTCCGGCGAGGGCGCCCGGCGGCTCGCGGGCGCGCTGGACCACTGGCGCGCCAGGCTGGCCACGGTGCCGCCCACGATGTTCCCCGCGGCCGCGGCGCCCGGCCCGCCCTCCTACCACGCGGCGGTCCTCTTCTCCAGGGCCGCCGATCTCGCGCTGAACCTCCAGGCGAAGCGTCACGACGTCAGCGGGACGGCGATCCTGCTCGGGGCCACGGGGCTGGTGCTCGGCGCGTACACCGGGATGCCGGTCTGCGCCGTCCAGCTCATCTGCGCCAACCGCACCCGGGAGCCGGAACGGCGCGCCGTCGCCTGCATGATCCAGGGCGCGCTCGTCACGCTGGACCTGCGCGGGGCGAGTTTCGGCGACGTCGTCACCCGGGCCTGGACGGCCTCGCTGCGCGCCTACCGCAACAGCCTGTACGACAAGCGGGAGCTGCGCCGGATCATCCGGTCGGCCGAGGAGGAACGCGGCGTACCGCTCGACCTGTCGTGCGTGTTCAACGACATGCGCGAGGAGACCCGCCCGGACCGGCGGCTGATCGGCTCCGCCGACGAGGCGGCCGTGCGGCACGCGCTGCGCGACAGCCTCATCCGGCCGGAGCCCGCGGTGGAGCAGGAGAAGTTCGCGCTGTACGCCGAGGACACCCCCGAGATGCTGCGGCTGACCCTGCACGCCGACGCCCGCTACCTGGACGCCGGCGCCCTGCGGGACGTGCTGCTCGGCATCGAGCGGCTGCTGGTCGAGTCGGCGTTCGGCGAGGTCCGCCTGGACGAGGTGGGCGCGCTGACCGGCATCGCCCCGCCCCGAGCGGAGGCGACGGCGTGAGCGTGCCCGGCGGGACGCTGCGGTCGCTGCGGCTGATCCCGGACGAGGCCCGCAACCCGGAGGTGCCGTGGAGTTCGGCCGAGCGAGAATACGGCCTGCCCCCCGACGTCCTGCGGGCCATGGTCGCCGCCGGGCTCGGCGGCCCGGACGGCTTCGACCACTTCGACCTGCTCAACGTCTCACTCGACCTGGGCGTGCGTTCCCTGTGGACGTTCGGCCCGCCCTCATGGGCGAAAGGCCTGCGCGCCGGTACGGCCACGCGCGCCGAGATCGAGTACGTGCCGGAGTGCGCGCACGAACCAGGCGAGGACCGGGCCTGCGACTTCCACGTCCTGCTGCCGACCGGATGGGCCCCGTGCCCGGAAGGCTCGGCCGTCGCTCACTTCGACCTGCCCGCCGCCTGGCCCAAGCCGGAGCCGCCCGCCGCCGAACTGCTGGAGGAGTTCGGCCGCGTCCGGTTCGTGCGCCTGCCCATGACGGTCGGGCTCGACCCGGACTTCGTCGGGCGCACCGGCATCGCGGACTGCACGGGCGGCTCGCTCTTCCTGGTGCGGGAGGGGCGCCGCCGCGGCCTGCCGATCCGCCTCGCCCAGGGCGTGATCATCTCGCCGCCGTTCTCCGTCCTGCACTACTGGGCGGAGATCGAGAACGACGGGGTGTGGGTGCCGCACGATCCGCTGATCGTGGGGGCGATGCTGCGCTGGGGGCTGCTCGACCCCGCCGAGTGGGGCGTGCTGAGCTCCACCGGCGCCGTCCTCGCCCGCATCTCCGGGGAGATGGGGCCCGTGGGACTCGACGCCGGCCGCCCGGCCGGGGTGTCCTTCGCGACTGTTGTGCAGACCGGACCGAGAGGATGAACGCGGTGCCTGCGAGAGCCGTACACGGTGACGAGCGAACTCACGTGGAGCGCCGCGTGCGCGACCTGCTGGTCAGGAAGGACCTGCTGCCAGGCGTCATCGAGTCCGCCGACGCCGGGGCCGACCTGTGGGAGCTGGGGATGGAGTCGCTCGCCATGGTGGGCGTCATGGTCGCGGTGGAGGACGAGTTCCGCGTCGAGTTCCCCGACGAGATGCTCACCCGGGCGACGTTCCGGTCGCTGGCCGTGATCACGGACGCGGTCATGGGCCTGACGCACGGGAAAGACCGCCCATGACCGGAGATCCGCGGCGGACCTGCCGGGAACTGGCCGATGGGGTGCTGGCCGAGCACGCGGCGGCGGTCGACAGGGACGCGCGCTTTCCCAAGGAGGCGCTGTCGGCCCTGCGCGCGCACGGCCTGCTCGCCGCCGCGGCCCCGGTGGAGCGCGGGGGTCTCGGCGCGGACGTGCCCGCGCTCGCCGGCATGGCCGCGGCCCTGGCGCGCGGCTGCGGCGCCACCGCCATGATCTGGGCGATGCACCAGGTGCAGCTCGCCTGCCTGCTGGCCGGCGAACAAGCGCCGGAGCTGCGCGAAGCCGTGACCAGGGTGGTACGCGACCAGCTCCTCATCGCCTCCGCGACCAGCGAGGCGGGCATCGGCGGCGCGCTGCGCACCAGCTCCTGCGCGGTCGAGCGCGACGGCGCCGGCGCCCGCCTGGACAAGCGCGCCACCACCGTCTCGTACGGCGTCGAGGCCGACGCCCTGCTCGTCAGCGCCCGCCGGGGCCCCGGCTCACCGCCCAGTGACCAGGTCGCGGTGCTCGCCGACTCCGCGCGTACGCGCCTGGAGGTCCTGGGCGGCTGGAACCCCCTCGGCATGCGCGGCACGTGCAGCCCGGCGCTGCGGGTCCGCGCCGAGTTCGAGGAGTGGCGGATCCTGCCGGTGCCGTTCGGCGACCTCGTCGCCCGGGTCATGACCCCGCTGTCCCACGTGCTGTGGTCCGGGGTCTGGTACGGCCTGGCCGCCGAGGCCGCCGACCGGGCCGTGCGCCACGCGAGGGCACGCGGGGAGGCCGCGGGGCCGCCGAGCGCGAGCCTGGCCGAGACGCGCTGGCGGCTGGCGGGCCTGGAGGCGCAACTCGACGCCGCGGCCAGGGACACGCAGGACGTCATGACCGGGACGGCGGAGCCGACCGTCGCCTTCACGCTCCGGGTCAACGCGCTCAAGCTGGCCGTGTCGCAGGTCGCGGTGGACGTCGCGCTGGCGGCCATGCGGGCGTGCGGCATGGCCGGCTACTCCGAGGAGGGCCCCTTCTCCGTGGCCCGGCTCCTGCGCGACCTGCTGTCCGCGCCCCTGATGATCAACAACGAGCGCCTGGTGGCCATCAGCTCCCAGCTCGCCCTCGTGGCCAGGGAGCGCTGATGGTCGAGACCCGGTCCCATGCGCTCCCGCCCGGCGAGACCTGGGCCCACGTGCTCCCGCCCGGCGAGGCCTACTCGCCGGCCAGCGGCGGGTCGCTCGGCACAGTCGCCGCCGAGCTCACCCGCGAGCACACCAGGCACGGCGGCGCCACGGTGATCGTCGCCGACCGCGGCGAGGAGCACACGGAGCGGGAGGCGCGGCTGCTGGCCTACCACAGCCCCGGCGAGACGCTGGAGGAGCACGAGCGGCGGGAGGACGACGCGTCGGCCGGGCGGGGCGAGCGCCGCGCCCACTACGCCAGGTTCTTCCGGCCGGCGCTGGAGGCGCTGCCGGCCGGCTTCGACGGACCGGTCGTGCTGCACAACGCGGTCGCCGCCGTCCCTGAGCTGCGGCGGACGCGACCGCGGGCGCGGGTGTGCCTGTACCTGCACGCCGACATGTTCCGTTCGTTCCCGGCGGCCGAGCGGGCGCGTGTGGTGGCCGAGGCGGACTTGGTGGTGTGCGTGAGCCGGTTCGTGGCCGAGCGCTTCCTCGACGGGACCGGCCTGCCGCTGTCGGCCGTCGCGGTGGTGCACAACGGGCACGACCCGGCCAGGTTCCACCCCGGCCCGCGGCCGGACGGGGAGGCGCCTGTCGTGCTCTTCACCGGCCGGCTCGCCCCGGAGAAGGGGCCGATGGCGCTGATCAACGCCTGCGTGGAGCTGGCCCGCGCCGGCGCCCGATTCCGGCTGCGGATCGTGGGCAACGCGGAACTGCACGCGTCCTCGGCGCCGGACCGCTACGAGCGGCAGGTGAAGCACCGCGCCTCCTTGCTGGGTGACCGGGTGGAGTTCTCGCCGTTCGTGGACCGCGCCGTCATCGGACAGGTGTACCGCGAGGCCGACGTGCTGTGCGTGCCCTCGCTGTGTGAGGACGCCAGCCCTCTCGTCCTGACCGAGGGCCTGGCCAGCGGCCTGGCCTGCCTGGCGAGCGCGCGCGGGGGAGTGCCGGAGGTGGGGCGGGACGCGGTGCGCTACTTCGACTACCGGCGGCCCGGCGACCTCGCCCGGCAACTCGGGCGCCTGGTCCGCGAGCCGGGCCTGCGGGCCGAGCTGAGGCGGCGGGCGCTGGGCCGCGGGCGCGAGCTGACCTGGGAGAGCCGCTACCGCCTGCTGCGGTCGCGGCTGGCGGGAGTGGTCCGGTGAGCCGCACGGTGCTCGTCGTGTCGGCGCATCTCGATGACGCCGTGCTGTCGCGTGGCGGCACGATCGCCGCGCTGAACGCCCGAGGAGCGCGGGTCGTGGTGGTGACGGTGTTCGCCGGGTGCGCGGGCGATCCGATGCCGCCGTTCGCCGGGCAGTACCACGGCTGGTGGCGTAAGGCCTGCCCCGCGATCGGCGGCACGGCCGCCGACGGCATGCGGCTGCGCCGTGAAGAGGACCGGCGGGCCTGCGCGGTCCTGGGCGCCGAGCCGGTCCACCTGGACTTCCTGGAGGCGCTGTACCGGCGCGGCCCCGGCGGGTCGCCCCGCTGCGCCGTGGGCGACGACCTGTTCTCGCCGCCGGGGCCGGGCGACCTCACGCTGGTGAAGGCCGTCGCCGCCGAGCTGGTCGAATGGATCTCCCGGCTGGCTCCGGACGAGGTGCACGCGCCCGCGGCGGTGGGCGGTCACCTCGACCACGTGCTGACGGCACAAGGCTGCGCGGCGGCCCTGCGGGACGTCGCGGACGGGCCGCGGGCCCGCTGGTACGAGGACCTTCCCTACGCGCTCGAACAACCCGCTCACCGTCCGGCGGCCGTCGAGCCCCTGACGGGCGACGACTGGCGGCGCAAGATCGAGGCCGCCGCCGCGTACCGGTCACAGCACCCCATGCTCTGGGACGACGACTGGCCGGACCTGTTGCTCGCACACGCCCGCGCGGCCGGCGGGGACAGCCCGGCCGAACGACACTGGGACGCCGCCCCGCCCCCCGATGGAGATCATTGACATGTCCGCCAAGCCCGTTGATAACATCCTGCCCGACTCCGGAGCCGGAGGTCCTATGGCACCGTCCCCGTCCGTGCGGTCCTTCGACGTCTCGCCCGGCCAGGCCGCGTGGCTGCCCGCCGCGGCCGGGGCCCTCGCCGCCGACGGCGCGGTGCTGCTCACCGGTACGGGCCTGGCCGGCATGGCCCGCGAGGTCGGTGCGCGCATGCTCGCGGAGGTCCCTGTGCTGGTGGACCACCACGACGTGCTCAGGGCCTACGACGACGGCCACATGCGGCACCGGCCGCCCGGCGGCGGCGACGGGCACGTGGCGGCGTTCCTCGGCCATCCGGCCGTGCTCGCCCTGTGCCGCGAGCCGCTGGCCGAGCCCCGCGTGCTCAGCTACCACGGGCACACCGTGCTGCCCGGCTCCCGGCCGCAGCCGGTCCACGCCGACTGGGAGCCGCTGTGGCCGCGGAGCGTGGCCGCGCACCCGCCGTTCATGCTGGCCGTCAACATCGCCCTGGTGGACACCGGCGCGGACAACGGCAGCATCGAGGTCTGGCCGGGCACTCACGAACTGGCCTCCCAGGACGTCTACCGTCCCGGCTCGCTGTGCGTACGCGAGGAACTCCTGGAGGAACGGCGGCGGGCACGACCACCCGAGCGCGTCGCGATGCGGGCCGGAGACGTGCTGGTGCGCGACGTGCGCTTGTGGCACCGGGGCACCACGAACACGACCGGCACGGCCCGCCCGATGTTGTGGCTGCTGCTGGCCGCGTCCTGGCTGCGCGCCGAGCCGTCGGTCCTGCTGGAAGCGGAGGTACGCGGCGAGGTGGAGGCGCTGGCCGTCGAGGTGGCCGCCGAGTACGTCGGTCACCCGGTCGGCGCCCTGTCGGAAGGCGGGGCGGAGTGAGCACCACTCAGGGAGGGCATGTGCCGTACGAGGTCCGTCCGATCACCGAGCGGGACGTCGAAGAGGTGCTGGTGCTGTGGGGCCTGAACGCCGGTGAGCATGTGCCCCTGCTCTCCTACGATCGCTGGGGGCCCGGCGTGGCCGTTCCGGCGCGGCCCGAGGTGACGGAGGTGGAGGCGTTCACCCGCGACCCGCTTGAGGGCACCAGGGATCTGCTGCGGGCCGCGCTCACCGACGAGCTGTCGTTCTGCCTGGTGGCCGGCACCGGGCACGAGCTGGAGGGATTCCTGAGCGGGGAGATCCACACCCAGTCCGTCAACGACTTCCGCATCGGCTCCGTCCGCGAGTTCTACGTCCGGCAGGAGAGCCGGCGCCGCGGCATCGGGTCCGCGCTCGTCGAGGCGGCGATCGCGGAGTTTCGCCGGCGCCGGGCGCGGATGTTCCGCGCCGAGGTCAACCCGACCTGGAAGGACGGCATGGCGTTCTGGCGGGCGCGGAGCGCGTGGCTGCAGGACGCCGTGGTGTTCAACCACTACGAGTGAGCATTCATCCGCGAAACGCCTGGGGAGCATGATGAGCCTGCAGAACGACGGCGTCACGGTGGTCGCCGAGGACTCCACCC